>NZ_JBFUFK010000010.1:0-167631 GCF_056403475.1 Rhizobium sp. P2_G9
GGAGCGGAGCAAACCGCAGTCGGACCCGCCGGTCCGGCGAGGATTTTCGACGACGTCCGGAAGCCAAAAGCGCCCGGCCCGCAGGGTGACCCGGAAATCGGCCACCGGGGGCGTCAAAATCCTCGACCGATGCCAAGCATCGCTCTGCGGTATTTTCCTACTCGGATGACCGTTTCCGGGTCACGCAATAGGTTCATATCATCGACACTTGGTATTACCGGCATGCCGCTGAGATCGCGTCAGAGCGCCTGATACGACCGGTCCAGATAAACCAGCGCCGGGTGATTGCCGCCCATCCTCAATGCGGCCACCTCGCCGATCATGATCGTATGCGTCGCATGCGGGATCAGCTTGACGATTCGGCAGTCATAGGTAGCGATAGCGTCGGCGAGCGCCGGCGCACCGGTCACCAGCGTGTCCCAGTTGCCCTTGGCGAAGCGTTCGTCGGTCGAGAGTTTTTCCAGCCCGGAAAAGGCGTGGCTCAGCACCTGATGGTGCGACGACAGCGAATTGAGCGCGAAGATGCCGCTGTCGAAAAAAATCTTGTTCTTCTCATTGCCATGGTTGAGGCAGACGAGCACGGTCGGCGGGCTGTCCGACACGGAGCAAGCAGCCGTGACCGCCACGCCGCGTCTTTGGCCGTTGAATGCAGTCGTGACCAGTTGCACATGGCCCGCATAGCGCGCCATCGCATCGCGATAGAGTTTGCCGTCGGCCACCGACAGTTCCGCCAGGTTTCGCTTCAACATGATTTTCCTATATAGGAGAAGGATTGAGAATTTCGAAAGCCGGAGCCGACAAATCAACGGTTATTTTTAACGCCGACCGGCCTTTCGCCTTGCGGAAGCCCGTCCCGGGGTTACAAAGGGATGAAATCCGGAACTGCGCCCATGCCGAAACTTGCCGCTCTCTTATTCGCAACCTCGCTGGCCGTGCCGCTGCCTGCTTTCGCCGCAGGCCCGAAGATTGCCGTCGTGGCGCCGCAGTCCGGCAATCTCGAAATCCTCGGCCGCCAGGTGATTGCCGGGGCGACGCTTGCGGCAAAGGACAAGGCCGAACTCGTCCTGATCGATGAGACCTGCGCCGACAATTCCGGACCGGACGTGGCGGCCAAGATCCGCCTCTCGGGTGCCACGATCGCCATCGGCTTCCTCTGCTCGCAATCGCTCGAAGGCGGCCTGCCGCTGCTCGCCCAGGCGAACATCCCTGCGATTTCGCTCTCCGTGCGCGCCTCTATCCTGATGGAAGACTCGCTCAAGAAAGGCTGGCCGTTCTTCCGCCTTGCCCCCGGACCATCAGCCGAGCGGGGAAAACTGATAGAGGCGATCTTCCAGAACTGGAAGAACGAGCCTTTCGCCATCCTTGACGACGGCACGATCACCAGCCGCGAGACGGCGGAAACGGTGCGCGAAGCGCTTGAACAGAAAGGCATGAAGGCCACCCTGGTCGACAATTTCAGTCCGGCACAGGAAATGCAGACATTGCTCGTGCGGCGGCTTGCCAAGGCCGGCGTCACCCGTGTCTTCGCCGCCGCCGACCGCAGCGATATGGCGGTGATGGCCCATGATGCGCACGAGGCCGGGCTTAACCTGATCTTCCTTGGCGGTGATGCACTCAACGCCGCCGACCAGAACCTGCCACTCGAAAAGGGCGTGCTTGCCGTGACCCTGCCGGACGACCAGACGCTTGCCTCCGCCAAGCCGGTGGTCGATGCGCTCGCCAAGGACGGCAAGACTGCCGACGGCTATACGTTGCCGGCCTATGCGGCGGTCACCGTCGCGCTCGACGCCAACGAGATCGCCGCCGGCAGCGGCGCGCCGCTCGTCCAGGCGCTGGTGGACACACCGTTTCAGACAGTCATCGGCGAGATCAGCTTCACCAAGGCGCATGAACTGGCCACCAATCCTTTCGTGCTCCTGGAGTGGAATGGCGTGGAATTCGTCGTACCGACGGTGACGCAGTAGCTGCTCGTCAATATTTCTATTCCAACTTCCACTGCAAAACCGGCGCGATGCAGACGATGGCAATGATCATGAGGACCGGACCCAAGAATCTGATCACCGATGTCGCCGGCCTGCGCGTCGGCAATGCCGAGGATCGGCGGCTGAAGTCCGGCGTCACCGTTGTTATCGCCGACCGGCCCGCCGTCGGTGCCGTGCATGTCATGGGCGGGGCGCCAGGGACGCGTGAGACAGATCTGCTTGAACCGCACAACACTGTGCAGGCCATCGATGCCATCGTGCTTTCCGGTGGCTCGGCCTTCGGGCTCGACGCCGCCTCGGGCGTGCAGGCGGCGCTTCGGGAGATGGGCCGCGGCTTTGCCGTCGGGCCGGTGCGTGTGCCGATCGTGCCGGCCGCGATCCTCTTCGACCTGATCAATGGCGGCGACAAGGATTGGGGCCGCTATCCGCCCTATCGCGAGATGGGCCACGCGGCGACACTTTCGGCTGCCGAGACCTTTTCGCTCGGCAGCCACGGCGCCGGCACTGGCGCACTGACGGCCGGGCTGAAAGGCGGGCTGGGTTCGGCCTCAACCGTGCTTGCCGATGGCACGACGGTGGGCGCGATTGTCGCCGTCAACGCGCTCGGCAGCGTTACCTGGGGCGAAGACCGCCGCTTCCGCGCCGCTGTCCACGAGATCGGCGACGAATTCGGCGGCCTTGGCCTGCCTTCCGTCCCGTCGGACGAGGCGCGGGCGATCCGTACCAAGCTCAATCTCGGCCAGCCGAAAGAGGCCAATACCACGATCGCGGTGATCGCCACCGACGCGGTGCTGACCAAGGCCGAGGCGAAGCGGCTGGCGGTCGCAGCCCATGATGGCTTTGCCCGAGCGATCTGGCCGTCGCATACCCCGATGGATGGCGATCTGATCTTTGCATTGTCGACGGGCGCTTCCAAGCGCACGCCCGACCCGGCTGGCGCGATCGACCTCTCGGCCGCGGCCGCAGCGACCATGGCGCGCGCCATAGCCCGTGCCGTCTATGCGGCCACAGCCGAACTCGGGGATGTCATGCCCGTCTGGAGAGACCGTTAGCAGCGCCTGTTAACATGGTGTAAAATGGATCGGCCTAGGATACCGCCATCTGCCGCCCTCACCCCAGTTCGTCCGATCGGAGAGATTCGATGCGCCTGCCAACCGTTGCTGTCGCCCTGCTTGCGCTTGCCCTTCCTGCGTCAGCCATTGCCGATCCTGCGGGTACCTATGACCTGACAGGTCTGAACCCCGATAGCGGCGACACCTACAAAGGAACTGCGACCGTGACCCGCACCGGCGAGACCTACAGCGTCGTCTGGAAGATCGGCGATGACACGATTTCCGGCATTGGTATCGGTATCAGGCTGGTCGATGGCCGGGCAGTGCTCGGCCCTGCCAACGATGGCGATGTCGGCTTGTCCGTCTCCTACGAATCGGGCGACGACCATGGCATTGTCACCTATTTCGAACAGCCTGATGGCACATGGCATGGCACCTGGGCCTATAATGGCTGGCGACGCATCTCCACCGAGGACTGGACGCCGCGCGATCACAAGCCGGTCACCAAGGTCGAAAACCAGACCCTGACGACGGTCAAATCGATCAATCGGCAGAAGTCGGCACCCGAGCCGCAGCAGGTCGGCCCGAAGAATTGATCTTGAGCCCCGGCAATCCCGGCAGAAATCCGCCTTCGGCGGCCGCAGACACCATCCGCTTAAGATTTTTCCGGCGAAACGCAAGAATCTCCCCAAGAAAGGTCAGTCTGATCCGTCTTACGCAGGTCGACAAGACGATGTATCAAAACCTCGGACGCGGGATCGGCTGTCGTCCGAGACAAACGGGAGAACATCATGCGCATTCGTACGATCATCGCCGCCGGCCTTCTGGCTCTGGCGCCCGCCCTGGCATGGGCGGACCCGACCGGCACCTTCAAGGTGCAGGGCGTCAATCCCGACAACGGCCAGCAGTATACCGGCACGGTGAAGGTGGTTCGCGAGGGCGAAACCTATGCGGTGGCGTGGAACATCGGCGGTCAGCAATTCGCCGGCACCGGCCTTGGCGCCAAATTCAACGGCAATCGTTTCGAAATGGGTCCCGCGAGCCCGGACGACACCGCGATCTCCGTCGGCTACATCTCCGGCAATTCGTTCGGCATGGCAATGTATTTCCTGCAGCCCGACGGCACCTGGCAGGGCGTCTGGACCTATGCTGGTTCGAAGAAAGCCTCGTCGGAAAACTGGCTGCCGAACTGAGCTTGCCGCCCGGCGGCAATTGCCACCTGCCAACATGCCGCCTAAGTTTGCCAACGGAGCAGTGACCCTGCTCCGTTTTTCTTTTGGGAATTCATCTCGATGTCTGACGCACCCACAAACGAAATCTATGTCGACGCCGATGCCTGCCCGGTCAAGGCGGAAATCCTCAAAGTGGCGGAGCGGCACGGCCTGCGCGTGACCTTCGTCGCCAATAGCGGGCTCAGACCGTCGCGCGATCCCATGGTTCGCAATGTCATCGTCTCCGCCGGCTTCGATGCGGCCGACAATTGGATCGCCGAGAATTGCGCTGAAAACGATATCGTCGTCACCGCGGACGTGCCACTGGCCTCGCGCTGTGTCGCCAGGGGCGCGCATGTGACCGGTCCGACCGGCCGGATTTTCGACCCGTCCAACATCGGCATGGCATCGGCGATGCGCGATCTCGGCCAGCATCTGCGCGAGACCGGCGAAAGCAAGGGCTACAACGCCGCCTTCTCCCAGCGCGACCGGTCCGCCTTCCTCGAAACCATGGAAAGACTCTGCCGGCGGGCGAAAGCGGTCGGCTGACGCAGAGTGCGGTCCGGCTTGACCGGCATAGTCTTCTATGCAAAGCCTCAGCCATGCTTAACATCGTCCTTGTCGCTATCGGCGGTGCCATCGGCTCCGTCGCCCGCTATCTCACCGGCATGTATTCCGCCCGCCTGCTCGGCACGGGTTTTCCCTGGGGCACACTGGCCGTCAATGTCGTCGGTTCGCTGGCCATCGGCATTTTCGCCGAACTGATCGGCCGGCGCTTCAGCGCACCCTTGGAATGGCGGCTCTTTATCATCACCGGCTTTCTCGGTGGCTTCACCACCTTCTCGGCCTTTTCGCTCGACGTCGCGACGCTGATCGACAATGGCAATCTGGCATTGGCGCTGACCTATGTTGCGCTTAGCATGCTGGTGTCGCTGTTTGCGGTTTTCGCGGGACTGGCAATGATGCGCGCTTTGCTCTAAAGCCTGCCCCAGAGCCTTTCATAGGCTGTACAGGAAGGCGATATGGCAGGCGTAGAACACAAACAAGTCGATGGCGACGAAGCTGGCATGCGGCTCGACCGCTGGTTCAAGGTGCATTATCCGGGGCTCGGCTTCGGTCCGCTGCAAAAACTGCTGCGTTCGGGCCAGATCCGCATCGACGGCGGCCGCGCCAAATCCGACAGTCGCGTCCAGCCCGGCCAGACGATCCGCATCCCCCCGATGAATATCGACGAGAAGCAAAGCGACAAGCCGCTGTCCGGCAAGGAGCTCTCGCATTCGAGCGATCACGAACTCTTGTCGCGCATGGTGCTTTACGAAGACAAGAAAGTTATCGTCCTCGACAAGCCGGCAGGCCTGCCGGTGCAGGGCGGTTCTGGGGTCCATCGCAATATAGACAAGATGCTGGAAGCCTGGACCAGCCCCAAGGGCGAAAAGCCCCGCCTCTGCCACCGCCTGGACCGCGAAACATCCGGCGTGCTGGTCGTGGCCCGCACGCGCGGCGCAGCGCAAGCGCTGACCGGCGCCTTCCGCGAACGCGATACGCACAAGGTCTACTGGGCGCTGGTGAAAGGCGTGCCACGCCCGGCCGAAGACAAGATCTCGACTTGGCTGGTCAAAGAACAAACGCCGGACGGCGACCGGGTACGCGTTGCCAAGCATGGCGAGGACGGCGCCGACCATGCCGTTTCCTACTTTCGGGTCATCGAGCAAGCGGCCCAGAACCTCGCCTGGCTGGAAATGCAGCCCTATACGGGCCGTACCCATCAATTGCGCGTCCACGCCGCCCATATCGGCCATCCGATCATTGGCGATCCAAAATATTTCGAGGCCGAGCAGAGCTGGACCTTTCCGGGCGGCATGCAGAACCGGTTGCATCTGCATGCCCGCTTCATCGACATCCCGCATCCTGATGGAGGCAGGCTGAGGGTGACCGCGCCGCTGCCGCCGCACATGGTGCAGAGCTGGAACCTCTTGGGCTTCGACGAGGAAAGCGGCGGGGACTTTGAGAATGGGTAGTGAGGGGCACGGGCTTTGCGTGCTGATCGCACTCAACCGTCAAATCCTTGAAAGGCAGGACTGCTCTTGAAACTCGCCCTCTTCGATTGCGATGGCACGCTGGTCGACAGTGGCAAGCTGATCCACGAGGTGATGGTCCGCACCTTCGTTCACCACGACATGCCGCAACCGGACTACGCCGCGACCAAATCCATCATCGGCATATCCCTGGACTCCGCCATCGCCCGCCTCATGGGGCAGGACCATGTCGATCAGCGCGTCGCGGGCATAACCGCCCACTATAAGTCGATCTTCGGCACCGTACGCGCCGAACCCGGTTTCGAGGAGCCGCTGTTCGACGGTATCGCCGATGTGATGGCCACGCTTGTCACCCGCGAGGAACTGTTGCTGGGCGCCGTCACCGGCAAGTCACGCCGCGGCCTCGACCTGATCGTCGAGACCCACGGTTTCCAAAAATATTTCTTCGTCAGCCGTACCGCCGACGATTGCCCCTCCAAACCCCATCCGGCCATGGTGCTCGAATGCTGCCGCGAAACCGGCATCGATCCGGCTGATACGGTTGTCATCGGCGATGCGGTTTACGATATGATGATGGCAAAGGCGGCCGGCGCACGGGCGATCGGCGTATCCTGGGGCTATGGCGGTGTCGACGATCTGCTGGCCACCGGCGCAGATGCGATCGTCCACAGACCCGCCGATATCCTCGCCCAAATCTGAGGTCGACCATGCGAGACATATTTTCCGAACTTTCCATCCCGCCGCTCTCCGACGCCGATCCGGTGCGCCGTGCGCAGATCCAGATGCGCCAGCCGCTGCCGAAGCGCTTTTATGAGGAAGTCTCGGTCACCGAGGCCGACGACGGTTTTGCCATCCGCCTCGATGGACGCACGGTCAAGACACCTGGAAAGCGGCAGTTGGCAGTGCCGACACGCGCCGCAGCCGATCTGATCGCCTCGGAATGGCGCGACCAGGTCAACGAGATCAATCCTGCGACCATGCCGGTCACCCGGATGGCCAATACCGCGATCGACGGCATCGAGAATGAGATCGACGCGGTCTTCGACGATGTGGTGAAGTTCGCCGGCACCGATCTCCTCTGCTATCGCGCCGGTGGGCCGGCATCACTGGTCGAGGTGCAGGCCATGCATTGGGACCCGGTCCTCGCCTGGGCGGCGGAGGCTATTGGTGCCCGCTTCATCCTCGCCGAGGGTATTGTGCATCAGGAGCAGCCGCGCACGGCGGTCGAAGCCTATGCTGGCGCGCTCGACAAGCATCGCACCGCGCTCAAGCTCGCCGCGCTGCATACGATCACTACGCTCACCGGCTCGGCATTGCTTGCGCTCGCCTTCGCCGAAGGCCGCCTGACCGCCTCCGAGGCCTGGGAGGCGGCGCATGTCGACGAGGACTGGAATATCTCACAATGGGGCGAGGATGCTGAAGCGCGTGCCCGCCGTGAGACAAGCTGGCTGGAAATGCAGGCGGCCGCGGCGCTGTTTAACACGTTGTGATGTAAAATTTGACTTTTTCTGATATTCCAAAATAAGACGCCAGTTCTACTTTCGTATTTCAAGTGTGGGACTGGCGTTCAAATGACTTCAAAAGTGTTGTCTGGACATTTTGAAAAAAGCGACCAGCAGGGCGACTACATTGTCGTCAACAACGACTGGGGCAATGACGGCCGGTCCCATTCACAGACTATAACAATCGACGACACGAGCAATCTCAGCAGCGGCATTCACATGAGCTGGGATTGGGGCGCTGTCGGTCAGAAGGTACTCGCCTATCCGGAAGTCAGCGTTGGCTACAAGCCCTGGGATGCATCCGGTACCGGCACCAGCACGCTCAGCGCCAAGATCAGCGATATCCGGACATTCAACCTCTCCCATGATCTGGCGATCAACGGCAGCACGAATGACTTCGACGTTGCATATGATTTGTGGTTAACCAACACGCCCCTGGGAAACCAGAATACCATCAACACAGAGCTGATGATCTGGACGCATAGAGGCGGCCCGGATGACTTTGGCACAGACCAGGCTACAGGAAATAGCGCTATCGTCGGTACGTACGAGCATAGTGGCATTACCTTTGATCTCGTCAAATACGAGAACTTTAGCAGCAATGACGTGAACTGGCGCTATCTCGCCCTCGTGCCGCAAACCGACATTCCTGACGCCACGATCAATGTGCGCGATATTCTCACCGACCTGATCAACCGAGGTTACGTCTCCGAAAGTGATTATGTCACTGGCTTCGAACTCGGCGCCGAGATTGTCGGCGGCCAAGGCAGCCTCGACATCAACCACATGTCCTTCGGCCTCAGCCGCTACGGCGCAAACGACAGCAGCAACATGCTGACCGGCACGTCGGGTCGCGACCGTATATTCGGTTATGGCGGCAGTGATACGATCTCGGGAAAGGCCGGCGGCGACTGGCTGGTCGGCGGTCTGGGCCGGGATCAACTGACCGGCGGCGGCGGCAACGACACCTTCGTCTTCAACGATCTGAGCAAAGGGCTCGACAGGATCGTAGACTTCAAGCCCGGCGCCGACCACATCGCCGTCGATTCCGCCGTATTCACGGCCTTCGTCAAGGGAGACCTGCCGTCAACGGCGCTTGAGATCGGCGGCAGTTTCGATGCCGACTCGCAGCTTCTCTACAAGCAGGGCTCCGGCAAGCTTTATTATGACGGCGACGGTTCGGGCACGGCTCAGCAGACGCATCTCATAGCGGTGCTCGAAAACCACGCTGCGCTAAGTTCTTCCGATTTCTTAGTGCTGTGACCCCATATTAAGGCTTCACTAACCACAATTGATAAATCTAGAACAGGAGTGTTCTCTGGGGATTCGTGATGTTCGGCCTGCCGCTTCGTGCTTTTGTCATCCTGATGTTCGCGGTCGCTTTGACCGCTTGCGGCACGCGCCCGAAGCCGGCGCCGGAGGAGCTCCAGGTCTATGACATCCGCGGCGCTACCGTGGCGGCCAAGCCGGGAATCCCGGCGGCCCTGATCCGCGGCATCAAGATGCGCCTCGACCGCTCCATCCATGATACCGTTCGCCCGGACGCACTCGCGCCGGCGATCATGAATGTCGCGGTCACGGGCGTCACCACCATTCCCGGCTATGACGGCACGCGCACCGAAACGCAGGTGAGCGTCACGCTTGCCGATCCCTCGACGGGCCAGCCGATCTTCGGCAAGAGCTTCACGGTTTCGAGCTTCTCGATCAGCGATCGCGATGCCGCCGATCTCGCCGCCGAGGCGATCGTGGCGCGACTGCGCATCGAATATCAGCTCAGCCAGCCGGTCATCCAGCCGATACCAGCCAATGCACCTCGCATCTCCACCCGACTGGGCGACGACACGCTTGTGCCGATCGACAACAGGAAAGCGGATGTCATCCCGTTGAAACAGGCCCCGGTCGTCGGCGCTAATCAGGATCCCATCCTCAATTCCAAGACGACGGTCACCCCGGTCAAACAGCAGGTCACCATCGTCAAGAAGCAGCCCGTGGTCAGCAAACCGAAGCAGGTCGATCCGACCGTGGAGGATGGAGCCAAGGCCAAGGTCGTTTTCAAGGCGAAAACGACCAAGCCCGCGGCCGATGAACCCTGCGTCGAAACGATGGACAAGAAGTGCTGACCTATCGTCCGGCGAATAGAATTGGAAAAACCCGCTTCGGGCTTTTCTATTTCGCCAGCCGCTCCGCATGCCATTTCAAATGATCGTCCATGAAGGTCGAGATGAAATAGTAGGAATGGTCGTAATGTTCGTGGTTCCGCAGCGTCAATTTGATATCCGTGTCCTCGACCGCCTCTTCGAAGAGCCAGGGCCTGAGGCCGGTCTGCAGGAAGCCGTCGGCAAGGCCCTGGTCGATCAGGAATTCCGGAAAGCGTGCGCCGTCCTCGACCAGTGACACGGCATCATATTGCCGCCATGTCGACTGGTCTGCGCCGAGATATTTCTGCAAGGCTGGCGCCGACCAATCCGCCGTCGAGGGCTGGACGATCGGTGCGAAGGCCGAGCAACTCCTGAAACGATCCGGATGCTTGAGTGCAATCGTCATCGCACCATGACCACCCATGGAATGGCCGAAAATGCCCTGGCGGCCCATGTCGGCGTTGAAATTCTCGCCGATCAGCTTCGGCAGTTCCTCGCTCACATAGCTGTACATCCGGTAATTCTCGGACCAGGGCGCCTGCGTGGCGTCGAGATAGAAGCCCGCACCCTTGCCCATCTGCCAGTTGCCGGCCTCGTCGGGGATATTGTCACCGCGCGGCGACGTATCCGGGCAGATGACGATCAGCCCGAGCTCAGCCGCAAGCCGCCGGTATTCACCCTTTTCCATGACATTGGCATGGGTGCAGGTGAGGCCCGACAAATACCAAAGTACTGGCAGATAACCGTCTTTCGCCCTTGGCGGCGCGAAGACCGCAAAGGTCATGTCGCAGCGGCAGGCCTCCGAGGCATGCGAATAAACACCTTGTACGCCGCCATGCGACGCGACTTCCGAAATCTTGCTCAGCAACATCACTCTCCCTATTCGGCCTTGTCGCTCTGGCCCTGCACCGCGGCGAACCAGTGGACATATTGTTCGTAGAGGCCCGGCTTCAGCCGGTCGGCGACGCGCGCCGCCACGTCGAAGACATTGATCAGATAGTCGTCCGGCTCCTTCAGCACGGCGCGGATCATGCCGAGTTCGCGCTCAAAACCGACATATTGCTGCGGCTGGTTTTCCGACTTGTGCAGCGTTCGCCCGAGGAAGATCACCACCGAGGCATAGAGCGACTTGATCCTGTCCAGCTCGGAGAGCCGCAGGGTCCGCCGGAAAGCCAGCACATAGCAATCGAGAAAGCGGAACAGATGTTCGAATGCCACCGCCTCCGGCGGTAGACCCGCCTTCTCGTAGATGGAGCGGATCGACGCCTCGATACCCTCCGTCCAGCGCCAGCGGCCGACATCGTAGCGGAAACAGGTCGAAGGGTCGAAAGCGACCTTGCCGTTGCAGACCAGCGAATAGACCACTGCCCAGTCCATATCGCCGGTGACGATCGGATGGCCGATCAAGAGCCGGATCAATTCCTGGAAATCGTCGCGGCGAAGGTAGGAATAATAGAGCGTGTTGTCGCCGGCGACCTTCTGGCGATATTCATACATCCGGTCGGCCGCGGTCTGACCGTCGATGGTGAAGGAATGCGTGCGCAGCACCCCTTCGCCCACGGCAAACACCTGCGTCAACGGCCGGACCCCGATGAAATCCTCGCCGAGCGAGGCAAAGTCGAAATCCGGCTCGCCGGACAGCGCCTCGACATAGTCGTCGTCGCCGATCGGCAGCACGAATTCGGTCTCCGCCTCATCGAGACAGGCGAGCACATTCTCGATCGCGGTCGGGGCAAGTGGCGTGATATAGGTCACATGCTCCGGCAGATCGGAGAAGTAGGCGATCTTCGCACCCTCGCCCGAATTGTCCGATATCACCAGGCGATAATTCTTGGCGGCGCTGAAACGGATGGCGCTTTCGAGTGGTCCCTTGGAGAGTGCCAGGGGCCGGTTGGAGGGGACGATAACGGTGACCAGGCTTTGGGGCCTCACATTCACGTACGGTTCCTTTCCTTGCGGAGATTGGCCCAGTAGGCGAGCCTCTTGTTGATCTCCCGTTCGAAGCCGCGATCCGGCGGCTTGTAGAATTGCCGGCGACCCATTTTTTCGGGAAAATAATCCTGACCGGAAAAGGCGTCAGGCTCGTCATGATCGTAGCGATAGCCGTCGCCATAGCCTTCATTGGACATGAGCTTGGTCGGCGCGTTGAGAATATGCTTAGGCGGCAGCAGCGAGCCATTGAACTTCGCCGCCTGCGTCGCCGCTTTGAAGGCGGTGTAGACGGCGTTCGACTTGGGCGCCGTGGCGAGATAGACGACGGCATTGGCAAATGCCAGTTCCCCCTCCGGCGAGCCGAGGAAGTCGTAGGCGTCCTTGGCGGCATTGGCGACGACCAGCGCCTGCGGGTCCGCCAGGCCGATATCCTCGATCGCCATCCGCACCAGCCGCCGGCCGAGGAACAGCGGATCCTCGCCCGCGTCGATCATCCGGGCGAAATAGTAGAGCGCCGCATCGGGATCGGAGCCGCGCACGGATTTGTGCAGCGCCGAGATCAGATTGTAGTGGCCGTCCTGCCCCTTGTCATAGATCGGCGCCCGGCGCTGCACGACCTGCAGGAGCTGCTCCGGCGCGAAAACCTCGCTCTCGCGGGCCGCACGCCAGGCCTCTTCCGCGAGGGTGAGCACTGCGCGCCCGTCACCGTCGGCAAGCGTGATCAGCAGCGCCCGTGCCTCGTCATCCAGCGGCAGCGGCTTGCCCATTTCGATAACCGCACGATCGAGCAGTGCGGACAGGCTCTCTTCGTTATGCGGCTGGAAGGTGAGCACGCGGGCGCGTGAGAGCAGCGCGGCATTGAGTTCAAAGGAAGGGTTTTCCGTCGTCGCGCCGACCAGAACGATCGTGCCATCCTCCATGACCGGCAGGAAACTATCCTGCTGGGCGCGGTTGAAGCGATGGATTTCGTCGACAAACAGAAGCGTCTGCCGGCCCTGGGAACGACGCAATCGCGCCGCTTCGAACACTTTCTTGAGGTCGGCAACGCCGGAGAACACCGCCGAGATCTGCTCGAAATAGAGCTCGGTCTCGTTGGACAGGAGCCGTGCCACCGTCGTCTTGCCGGTGCCCGGCGGCCCCCAGAAAATCATCGAGCCGAGCGATTTCGACTCGATCATCCGGGTCAGCGCCCCGTCGGGACCGGTCAGATGCGGCTGGCCACTCACCTCGGCCAGCGTCTTCGGTCGCAGGCGGTCGGCAAGCGGCCGCGATTGATCAGATTGGCTGGCGGGGGCGAAAAGTTCATTCATCGGATGAATTGCCTGATCCTCTGGCCGTCGCGTTCGATCTCGACGCGCCAGATTGTCGGACTGTCCTGGGTGATCTCGGCCAGGATCGCCGTCGTGGTGACATCCTTGCCGTTGATGTTGATGATGATGTCCTTCGGCGCAAAGCCGAGCCGGGCGGCAGGCGAACCGTCAGTGATCCTCTCGATGACCACGCCATGCGACTCGGTCGGCATTTCCAGTGCGTCAGCGACACGTGGCGAGAGGTTGGCAACCAGCGCGCCGGCAAACGGATTCTGGCCGTCGATCAGCCGCTCGTCCTTGGGCGTGCCTTCCGGTGCCTGATCAAGGGTCAGCGATGCCGTGCTCTCCGCGCCGTCGCGCAGGAAAGTGATCTTTACCGTCGAGCCGATGCCGGCCGTTGTCAGGCGATAGGTGAGCGCATCCGGATGCTCGACCGGCCGGCCATTGACCGCCGTCACTACATCGCCGGCCTTGAGCCCTGCTTTGTCCGCCGGGCCGCCCTGCACGATCGACTGCACCAGCGCACCGCGGGCGATCTTCAGGCCCAGGGACTCGGCAATATCGGAGGTGACCGCATCGAACGAGGCGCCGAGATAGGGCCGGATGAAGCCAGGCTGGCCGCCCATGGCAGAGGCGATGAACACTTTCACCAGGTTCACGGGGATGGCAAAGCCGATGCCGTTGGAGCCGCCATCGCGTGACACGATCGCTGTGTTGATACCGATCAGCTCACCCTTCATGTCGATAAGCGCGCCGCCGGAATTGCCCGGATTGATCGAAGCATCGGTCTGGATGAAATAGGAGAAATCGCCCTCGCCGATCTTGCTGCGCGCCAGTCCGGAGACGATGCCCGAGGTCACGGTCTGGCCGACGCCGAACGGATTGCCGATCGCCAGCACGAGATCGCCGACATCGACCGCATCGGAATCGCCGATCGGCATCGCTTCAAACGTTGTGTCGCCAGCCTCGATATGCAGGATGGCGAGATCGAGCCTGTGATCCTGGAAGGTGACCTTGGCCGGGAATTCGCGTCCATCCGCGAGCGCGATGCGGATATGATCAGCGCCGTCGATCACATGGTAATTGGTGATCACCAGGCCGGACGCGTCGAAGATCACGCCGGAACCGAGCGAACTCTGCTTCTCGGTGCGGTTGGGCAGCTGCTGGCCGAAGAACTCGTCGAAGAAGGGATCGCCGGTCAGCGACGGCCGCTCCACCTGCTTGTCGGCAAACACGTTGACGACGGTGTTGGCGGTCTGCTTGACCAAGGGCGCGAAGGAAAGCTGGATTTCCGCCTTGCCCTGCGGCACGACCTTGGTCTCTGCGAATACCGCGGACGCCGAAGCAATGAACACCAACAACAGATACGCGCCGAACCGGATCAACATGTGATTCCTTCCTCTCCGAAATGACATTTTCTCACCAATCGAGCGGGCTTGGAAAGGGTTAAGTCCCAGTCAACCCCAATGATTGGCGATTTCATGTCGGCTGACGTTCGGCAACGCGGAAACATTCAGTTCGTTGCAGCGGCAAAACTGTCGGCGCGGGCGATCTCCCACGGAATCTTGAAGCGCACGTCAGATGTGCCGCTCAGCAATTCACCCTGCACCAACGGCGGGTAGAGATGCGTGAAGGTCGTGACCTGACTGTGATTGATGCGCTTGTGGAAATGGAAGAGTTCGAATTCCTGGGGGTGGTTGATGCCGGCGCTTTCGACCACTTCAGCCAGCGCTTCCATGGTCTTGTTGTGGAATTGTTTCACGCGCTGCGCCTTGTCGGCCGGCACCAGCGCCCGCTGGCGATGCGGATCCTGCGTTGCCACGCCCACCGGGCACATATCCGTGTGGCAGGACTGGCTCTGGATGCAGCCGACCGCGAACATGAAGCCACGCGCCATGTTTACCCAGTCGGCGCCGAGCGCCATCATCCGGGCAATGTCGAAGGCTGAGATCACCATGCCGGAACAGCCGAGCTTGATCCTGTCGCGCAGGCCTGCGCCAATCAGCGCATTGTGGACGAAGGTCAGCCCTTCGCGCAGCGGCATGCCGATGTGGTCGATGAACTCCTGCGGCGCCGCCCCGGTGCCGCCTTCCTTGCCGTCGACGACGATGAAGTCCGGCGTCGTACCGCTTTCCAGCATAGCTTTGACGATCGCCAGGAATTCATGTGCATGGCCGACGCAGAACTTGAAGCCGACCGGCTTGCCGCCGGAGAGCGCCCGGAGCTGGCGGATGAAGGCCATCATTTCAAGCGGCGTCGAAAAGGCCGAATGCGAGGCCGGAGAAATGCAGTCGCGATCCATCGGAATGCCGCGGATCTTCGAAATCTCCTCGGTGATCTTGGCCTTCGGCAGCACGCCGCCATGGCCGGGCTTGGCGCCCTGACTGAGCTTGATCTCGATCATCTTCACCTGGTCGAGCGTCGCCGTCTCAGCAAACCGCTCCGGCGAGAAAGAACCATCCGGATGGCGACAGCCGAAATAGCCCGAACCGATCTCCCAGGTGATATCGCCGCCATGCTCACGATGATAGGGCGACAGACCGCCCTCGCCCGTGTCATGGGCAAAGCCGCCGAGCTTGGCACCATGGTTGAGCGAGCGGATGGCATTGGCCGACAGCGAACCGAAACTCATCGCCGAAATGTTCAGCACCGAGGCGCTATAGGGCTGCTTGCAATCCGGCCCGCCGACGGTGATGCGGAAATTGTGGTTGGCGAGCCGGGTCGGCGCCAGCGAATGCGAGATCCATTCATAGCGCGGTTCATAGACATCATATTCGGTGCCGAACGGGCGCTTGTCGAGCTGCCCCTTGGCGCGCTGATAGGCGAGCGACCGCTTGTCGCGCGGAAACGGCCGGCCGTCCTTCTCGCCCTCGAAGAAATATTGCCGGATTTTCGGCCTCAGATCTTCCATGATGTAGCGGGTATGGCCGGCAATCGGATAGTTGCGCAACACCGCCCGCTTCGTCTGGGTGATGTCGTGCAGGCCGATGGCAGCGAGCGCCGCAAAGATCAGGAATGGCACGATCACGACCGTGTACGAGGCCTCGCCCGTGAGCAGCAGCGCCCCGAGGATGATCGTCACGACGAGCGAGAACGTCAGCGGCAGAAAACGCGGCGAGACGCTAAGCTTCAATGTTTCCACGGATTTCCCCCCATTATGACATGATCATTATAGGAGGGAGGACTAATCCTGCAATATTGCGCGAACGTGACAGCGCCAGGGCCTAGAACGCGATGGTGTATGACGCCTTGACGTCGACCATGTGCTCGCCCGCATCAAAACCGTCGAGCGTCTCGTTGTGATGGGCGATGATCTGTTCGAAAGACAGGCCGCCCCGATCGGCCGTCATGTGTCCATCAGACACTAACGTAACGTCATAACCCAGGGTAACTGCGCGCCGCGCCGTGGTATCGACGCAGAACTGGGTGGCGCACCCACCGATCACCAGATGGGTGACGGCGCGCTCCCTGAGCCTCTGGTCGAGATCGGTGTCGAAAAAGCTGTCGCTGGAACGCTTGTTGACGAGAACCTCTCCGTCGACCGGCGCGATCTCCGGCCTCAGTTCCCAGCCCGTCGTCCCCACTGCAATGCTCGACCCCGCCGGATCGTCATGCTGGACGACGATGACCGGAATGCCGGCGGCGCGTGCCTTGTCCTTGAGATCGGCAAGCCTGCCGACCACATGATCATAGGCGGCGTCGATCGCATGCTTACGCTCCGGCGCATGGCTGCCAAGAACACCCTTCTGGACATCGATAATCACAAGTGCTCTGCGCATGGCAGCCTCCCTATTGCGCCCGGCATCCCACCGCCGGGCAGTTGCCGGCGAAACCGCGCGCGTCCCACTGACAAGCCACGACGGATTCACCTGAATAGCGCACCGCCACACATCTCTTGTCGGCGCGGCAATCGGCTTCGTTGAGGTGCGTTCCGCAAATGCCGTCGCTTGGCTTCGTGCACCAGTCATCCGGTGACATGCCGCACGGATTACCCGCCCGCGCCGCCACAGCAGGAACGGCGAGCGCAAGCACAAATGCGAGCCGTATCAACTTCATCTGCGCAAATTACCGCACAGCGCCGTTAGTCGCAAGAGGTCCGGCGGCCAGCTCGGACGAGTTCGAAGACAGGCGGGATGTCCAGCGCATGTTTCCCTCCTCTGGTCCGTCTTAGTCTGAGACACAAAGCGTCAGGAGGACATTCATGCGAGCAACACATTTTGCGCTGGCGGTTGCGATTGCCGCAATCGCAGGCAACGCTGTGGCGGGGACACTGCAGGACGGAGACTACGGCTGCACGATCGACAATTCATTCCTCGGCACCATCCAGATCGCCGGCAAGGTCTATCGCGGCCCAGCCTTTGACGGCAAATACGAGGGAGACTATTCCTATTCGGTCTCCGACCAAGGCACGATCGATTGGGGCGGCCCGCTGGGCGGCATTTCTGCCGGCGGCAACAAGATCGCCAGCACGGTCCTGACCGATGCCGGCAACGGCCGCCACGGCTTCGACATCACCATCCAGAATTCGGAAGGCAATTTCCAATCGATCAGCTGCTTGCCGCAATAAGCTGCCGAGCCCACCTAGCCAGTCACGGCTTCGGCTGGACCGGCGCGCGGCTGCCCAGCGCATCGGCGACGCAAGCGTCGACAGTGCTGACGCAGAGCCCGTTGATATGGGTGCTGGTATTGTTATCGCCGGCGAAATCGATCTGCACAACCTTGCCGTCGACGAAGCGCACCTGCGTGTTGCAGAATCCCTCGGCGCCGGTGGCGGTCGCCCCGGTGACGCCAGGAATCGGACCGACGCCCAGCGTGGTCATGCCGACATTGAGGCTGCCGCGCGAATAACTGCGCTGATAGGTCCAGATCTTCTCGTTCTTGGAGACGGCGACCCCCATGGTCGGAAAGCCAGCGCACATCCTCACATCCGCCTCGCTCATGCCAACCATGACCTTGCGGGCCTGATGCACGGTCTTGTCTTCTTTGATCAGGTGGGACGTATCGGGCGGCGTGGCGCAGGCGCCGATGCTCAGCAAACCGAACACCGCAAGATTTCGAAGTTTTGGCATCGCTCGGTCATCCCTCGCGTTGTTCGACATCGTCAACTTTCCGGCTCTGGCCCGCAGTGCCGGACATGCCGGCGAGGCTCAAAAAGCAAAACAGCGCCCCCGGGGCTCGCCGGGTAAAGCCGCGAATCGGCTGATCGGTTCCGCGGAAAGGCGAAAATGACGCAGTGCAAAAGCGCGTGTGGCTGATAGGGAGACGCGGTTGAGGCGGAGTTCGGTTGAGATCCCATCTGCGAGGGAGAATACCGCCGAACTCTTTGCCGCTTCAGATGCAAAGTTTTCCCGGGCGTGGGCGTAGCGCCTTTGATCGGAGCAGCATCGCACCGGCAACGATCGTTGAGCGGAAGCAACCCAGACAATAACCCGAAAATCGGCCAGGACGGTTTGCTGCCCGCTTACCCAACTCGCCGACGTCCCTCGGGGCCACGGACGAGGGATCGCGAATACCGCGCGTGGCCGTCATTCCTCGCCGTGGGGCAGTGCTCACATGCGATCTTCGATAATGCCTATGAATGGCAAGTGGTTACGCTGGGGGATTAACCCGTTCTTCAAATAGATGATCTTCTCGCGGACTGAATCGCCTTCATTGCCGCCCACCGTCAGGATGTACTCTCCGGTGTGGTCGTGACCGCGTTCAATCACGATCGCGGAGTGCGAATGATAGTCGTCGTGCTGACGGGCATATGCAAAATCGTAGGAATGGCCGGGCTGATTATCCACGACGATGTCGCCGAGCTGAGGCGAGTAGATCTCGATCGGGTGGCCACGAAATGAACCTGTATCTTGGTCGGCATTGTGGATAGCCCAGTTCATGAAGATGGCGTGCCGTTCGGCAAATTTGAAATCGTGTTTGGTCGCTCCCGCCTTCAAGAGGTTCCACGAAACGAACACTGCGGACCACTGCTCCTGGACACCTGGGAAATGGTATCCCAAATCTGTCCAATAACGCCTGATTTGAGGTGCGAGGGTGTCGTCCCCTCGCTATGCAGGTGATATGTCTGGAATTGCTCTTCCGCGATTTTCGCGAGTTTCATCGTGAATGCACTCGGCATTTCTCATCTCCGTTCAAAGATCGCAATTGCAATGCAGAATCTTCAGCTCGCCCAGATCGCTCGCAATTGCTGCTCGCTGCCGTCGAACACCGAACGGTCCCAGGAACCAAAACCGTCGATGGGTTTCGGGTTGTGATGCGGCTTTCCGTCCGTGTATTGCCAAAGCGTCCAATCGTTCCACGACCTCTGGATCTTCAGCTTCGGTTCGTTGACATACCCGGCCGCCCAGAGTTTGCATTGGGCGAACTTGGCGTTGGTCTTGCTGCCGAGAATGTCGCGGACGGTGCTGCCGGAATAGAAGAACGGGAAACGCCCCAGGCGCTGATGCACCGCATCGATGAAATCTTCCGCGTCCGCTACGGACATGGTCAATTCTACTTCGGGCTTGTCCTTATGGTGATATCCCTCGAAATCGAGTGACAGGAACACATTCTTGGGATCGCCGATCCGATCGAGAAAGTATTTCGCCTGCTGGGCGCCGGTGCCGCTGTCTTCGCGATTTTCGGCGAAGTGATAAGCACCCCACAGAAGCCCGGCTTGCTCGGCGGCCGCTCGCCTCTGGTCGTATTTCGAATCCTTGAAATGGCTGCCCTGCGTGGCCTTGTGCATCACGGCGACGATGCCTGCGGCTTTCAAGGCATTGAAGTCGATTTCGGCGCTTTGATGATGCGAGATGTCGACGATGGCGTCCAGACGAGACATATTCTTCCCTCCAAAGCGCTCCACCTCTGAGCGCAATGGAATTACGTTTTCGCGTCTATGCTTTATTCATAGTGGATGGAAATAATTCTTAACTACACCCAGTTTGACAGCGTTGCTCTTTCAGGAATTGACAAAGGTTAAAACTGCGCGACCGAATGTTGAAGAGTCTGAATTGGCTTCACCAGCGTCGCGCGACACCTTACCCTGGCGCGCCCCGCCCCACGCGAAGTCAAGCCCCTTCCCTAATCAGGGCGCGTGTTGGGCATCGTAAAATAGGCAGGCAAATTCAAATACATATGTTTATTCGACACAAAAACTGTCGTTTTAACTTGAACACGGTCGCCTTAAATGACATATGAACTGTCATAAAAGATTTGATTGGACGGGGCGATGAACCTTAGGGAACTCGCGGAAGCGAGCGRCACGCCGGAACGCAACATCCGCTTCCTTATCTCGCAGGGCATTGTCCCTGCGCCGGATGGATCGCGGAAATTCGCTTCGTATGGCGACGAGCACGTCAGAGCGCTCGCCGTCTATTCCGAAGCGAAGGCGGAAGGTCTGTCGCTCGAGGCAATAAAGCGACGGATCGATGCCATAAGGCGCGGCGGCGCTATCGAGCGAGAAGTTGCTCCCGGTGTGGTCGTCAAGGTTGATCCGGAGGCCGTGCCTGATGTCGAGGAACTGTTCGTCGCCATTCAGTCCGTCGTCGAGGAAATGCAACAGCGCCGAGCGCGCGGGGAAGGAGAACTGACATGAGAACAGCCATCCGCGAGACCGAAGAAATGCTTCAGGCCTTCGTCCAGAGAGGAACCCCACCCGTACCACTCAAAGCCATCACCTATGATGTAGAGATCGTGTCTGCACTGGCAGTCGTTACCCAGAAGCGTGTCTTCAGAAACGAAGAGACAATCCCGATCGAGGCGACAATGACATTCCCGGTCGGTTACGATGCCGTGGTCGCATCGGTCAAAGCCATTGTCGACGGCCGCAGGCTCGTTGGTATCGCCAAGGCCAAGCAGCAGGCACGCGCGACATATGAGAAGGCGCTCGACGACGGCAAAGCCGCCGTACTGCACGAGGAGTTGCTGCGCGGATTGCACATGATATCCGTTGGCAATGTCGCCCCGGGGGCTGAGATTGTCGTCGAGACTGTATCCGTCGCCCAGTTGCAGATCGTTGGAGGCAAGGGCCGAGTGCGCATTCCTCTCACCATTGGCGCGGTCTACGGCGTCTCGCCGTTCCTGCCCTCCGACGATCTTGTCACCGGCGGCGAGGTTTTTGACGCAGGCGTCACGGTCAAGGGGGCAAGCGACGTCACTATCAATGGATTTCCTTCCACCGACATAACATCGGTCAAGACCTCTTACGTCATAGATATAGAAGTGGCGGCCCCTGCCCTCTACCCAGTGACCGCCAAGACCGCCGGAGACGGATACGCGACCATCACGTTCGCCGCCTCCAGCCCCGGTCTGTCGCCTTTGACGGCGAAATTGCTTCTCGACGCATCAGGATCGATGGAGACGATGAACTCGCGCGGCAAGTCCAAGTGGGACGCCATGTGTGAGGGCCTGACCATTGCACTCGGGGGTGCCGACATCCAGTCCGAAGACAGTTTCGAATTCTGGACATTCTCGGACGACACGACTTTCGGTGGAAGAGCTAAGAGCACAGCGGCAAGCAGCCTCGTTAAACATCTGCCGATGGATGGTGGAGGCACACAGATTGGAGCCGCGGTGCACAAGACTGCTGGCGACGGCTCCAACATACTTCTCGTCACCGACGGACTTTCCTACGATGCCATCGATTTCGATCTCGTCAAGAGGACAGGTTGTCGGTTCACCGTCGTGCTGATCGGAGGTTCTTCACTCGATGCCAGGGTCGCCCAACTCGCGGCGGTCACCGGCGGGCAGGTCTTTGTCGTGCCGGAAGCGGGCGACGTGGCAAGCACCGTCGCCGCATCGCTCGCGGCGATGCGAGGCTCAGCGTCGCCGGTCCGGACACGTTCGTCGAGGACGGAAGCCTTGTCGCGTGCAGTCGGCGGTCTGGATATCGCGCTGTCCTATTCGGACGCCGCGGAACCGGGCACTGTTGTACATCCCGCCGCAGCAGCCTATTCCGCCTGGCTCGGCGTCCAGACTCTCGACGAGGCGACCGCTGCGCAGATTGCCGCGGAGGAAGGCATCGTGACTCACCTGACCTCGATCGTGTTGGTCGACCAGCAAGGCGACACGGTCGACGACATCGCCGTCACCCGCAAAATCGCGCTTTCGGCGCCTGATGAGGATTTAGCCGGCGCGTTCTTGGAAGAACGGGCATTCGCAGCGGGACCTGAGTCCCAACCGAGGGTTTCTTACGGGAGACTGCGCAAAGCGCTCCCTCGCTCCATGCACCACGTACCCATGCCTGCGGCGCCGGCTTTCATCGTCTTGCCCGCGACATCTTCGAAGGATCCAATCGACTGGAACAAGGTGGCCGAGTACGTCAGCCTAGACCGCCAACCCGAGGCGTTGCGCGATTTAATCGCCATACTGTCCGGCAAGAGCGAGATCAAGGCACTGGCAGACGCTCGCGGCATTCCTGAATGGAAGGTCGTCGTGGCCGTCGTGGCGATCCGCTGGGGCGGCGGCAATCGTACTGCCCAACGCATCGCAAGAAAGCTCCTCGGAGCGGCTGACAAGGCTTTGCTGTCGGCCGCAGAGGCTTGCATTCCGGCCTGACACCGGAGGAAATGCTGGTGAAGATCGAAAGGGAGCCTCCTTCCGGGCAGGCTCCCTTTCTCCCACGCATTCCGGCCCGCTATATATGGAGAGAGCTCAAATGCTTTTCGCGCCACAGAAATCATGATGGCGGGCATTTTCGTTTCCCAGGATCGATCAACGTGACGTATCGCAATATTATCCGGTTGCATTGCGCTTTCGATCTCGCCTAATGACGTCGGACGATTGAGGGGCGAGAATGACGACGTGGTACCATTGTGCCGTGGACGAGGAAAAGCGACCGCGTAAGTGGGACGAAGTTGTGGCAATGATCAAGCACGGCCAGCTTGACGGCGGATCTGCGATCAGCCGGGATGCTTACGCCGACTGGAAACCACTTTCCGAATTGCCGGAGTTTGCAGCCGCGCTCAAGGATCACGGCCGTATCGGACCGCCGGCTCCGGTTCCCGCAAGGCCATGGCCTCGCTTTGCGGCGAAAATGATCGATCTCATCCTGCTCGAGATTGCGCTCGTCATTGTCATCGTGCTGTGGGCGATGTTTTTTTCACCTGTCACCCTGGCGTGGGTCACGCAATATTCGGACCTCGCGTCGAAGATTCTGTTGCCATTTTCGATGATCTTTATTGCGATCTGCATGACGGCTTTCGGAACGACCCCTGGCAAGAAATGGCTCGGCCTGGATGTGGTTCTGACCGTACCCGGCAATCGTCTCCTGCTCCATCTCAAGCGCGAACTCGGCTTCTGGCTTCAGGGGATGGCGATCGCGCTGCCAATCGCCAGCTATTTGACGATGCTCTACCAGCTGCGGCGTGTTTCAGAAGGCCAACCGACAAGCTATGAAAAGGGCTTCGCCGTCGTTCGCAGCCGCAAGATATCCCGTTTCCGATCCTATTCGGCGACAGTCGCCGCCATCGCGGTCATCGGCGGCGGTTTTTACGGGACGTATGATGGCCTGAAGGACAAGAGCGATGTATGGATCATGCAGACATGGCAGAATCCCATCACGAAAAAAACGACCGAACTGTCCAGGACCTGGTCAGTCACCGTGCTCGCGGGATCGGAAGGCAAGATGTTCGAGTTCGTTTCGGATTATCTCTCCGCGGACGCCTTTCTCGGCGAAGAGATCGTGACACCTGGCGCGATGGATGGCCCAACCTATGCCTCCGATTTGCAGGAAGCTCTCAACGACGACTTTGTCTTCAATGCTCCATGGAAACCGGTAACGGTGGCAGGCCATTCCGCATGGCGAACATCGATGACGCAACGCAAGGATCCGACAACGGAATTTGAAGTGACGGTTTCGGTGCTTGGCCGTCGCGCCTGGCGAACGGTCGTTTCGACGACAGGGCGCAGGATCACCGACGTACCGGCGGCCGCAGCGTTCTCGGAGGCAGCGATGAAGACGATTGATTGATGGCGTCGAAAATTGGTTGCCTTATGGCCTTGGCTGCCTGCCACTCGACGTCCCTTGTTGTCGAGCACCTCCGCAAAGGAAGCCATTTAAGCAGACGCCTCGATCCCCGATCTCTGAAGACCAGCTCGTTCAATGATATCCGGTGACGATCAGCGTTGGATCACTGTCGGCGCCAACAATGGACGCGACGTCTATGCCGGCGATCTTCATTTCGTCGATGACTGCGTCCAGAGCCATCCCGAGACAGTAGGTCGGCAGTTGCACGTTGAGTTCCTGGGCGGTTCGACGAACGAAAGCGACCATCCGGGCGAGAGATGCCAACTCTTTCTGACGTTCGAGCGAGACTGCCGCGACGAGTTCAAGCGTCATTGAATTACCCTTCCGGTGGCGATCAAAACTATCACAAGACAGTTCGATATCACTCTTGGCCGTGACACGACCGTGACAGGGCGCTGAGCCGGTGGTCAGCCGACGATGAAACGGTCAAACAGGCTCGTTCGTTCTAACGTCCACGCAGGCGGCTCGCATCGCCGGTCTTCGGCACGAACCACAGCCTCGACAAGGGCCTCGGCGTCCTCCCGCTTCGGGCTGCGGCTGTAATGCAAGAGAAGATTCCGCACCTCTCGCTCTCGCATGGCATGGAGCCCGGCGGAGGCGGCCACGACCGCCCATGTTCGATCCTTGAAGAAAACGGCGGAAGCCCCTTCCACCAATGTAGCGGCTTCCTCACGAGTGAGCAGCGCCTGCTGCATCAGAGTGCTGACCGTGGCGCGGACGTTGACGAGTGGCACGCTTAGCGGCGCATATCCCAGCTCCTTTGGGCCGTGACACAGGGCGACGTCGGCGTCATCGACGAGATCGCCGTCACGATACGATGCGAAAATCTGCCCTACCCCGATCATGCCGAAGTCGGCGCATTCCGCGGCGCGGAGGGCGCCCATGCTCGCGGCGCCGTAAACCTGGACGCCCAGTGACAACGAATGAAGAATTTCCTTGTGCCAGACGCTGGCACAGTCTTCGAACACCCCGTCCACGAGGCCGATCACGTTTGCGCCGCTCTTGGCCTGGCGATAGACGTCGCCCTGTGCGGCAGGGGGCAGCAGGACAATGTCGGAGGGGACGGGCCTGATACTGCCATGCAGCGAGGGACCGGCAAACACCACTTTCATCAGAAGACCATCATTTTCGGCAATGCCCTGGCACCAAACCTGCGTTTGCGATTACCATCGGGGCTTTCGAGCTCCGGGATCAAAAGCTTGACGACGGAAAACCGCGTTTCGCCCGGTGCAAGATCCACGGCCAACACCCGGCTGACGCGCCGCTCTTCAAGCATGGAAAGGAGGAGCGTGATGCGTTCGGAAATCGCTCTGCCTGCCACCTCGATATCGCGCGGCGGGCGGGCGGTAGGCGCCAGTACCAGATCGGCGGCTATGGCGGGGTGCAGCGGCATGGAGAAAAGCGAGGGTTCGACGTCATCCCTCGCGCCACTGATAAGCGTGAGGCGCGATTGCACTGCCTCCGTCAAGGCGCGGACCGTCGCCCTGGCGGCGCTGAAATGCGTGCCGCTGCCGAGGGTGACGTCAATGTAGCGCAAGCCGGATGTTTTGCCGGTGCGCGGATAGAGGTAGGCGAGAACCGAGGGAATGCCTACATCGCTCGTGATGTCAAGCGTGACGACAGCAAAACCTGCCGCCGAAATCAGCGAGAGCAGCCGGTCCACCGAAGGACAGCCGAGCGCGTGCGGATCGAAACACGCTTTCGCCCGGATCGCCGGTTTGGAGAGCCGGAACAGCACGTCGGCATCACGCTCGATCCGCTCGAGCACGCCGTGCAGCACGGCTTCCTCCCAGGTATTGCCGGATGCCAGCCCATCCGAAGACTGCCAGTAACGTCGGGGTTGTGTTCTGTCGATCGTCACGGCTTCGAGCGGCACGAAAACGGCTCGTCCGGTCGACAGGTTGGTTCCCTCAACCCAGGCGATTGCCGTCGATCCTGGTAAAGACTGCCGTGCGGCGAGGAATTCCTCGACGGGATCAAAATGCACGCCTCCGGCCGACAGTTCATCGCTGCTGCATGTCCTGCTCTCGAGCGGCRGCACCTCAGCAACCGCGCGCTCGACAGCTTCCATGCATGCCGACGCCTTGGCGTCGGCGTCGGTCAGTCCTTTGCCCTGGTGAACGGCGATCGAACGTGCATTGGGGCGTATCGCGTTCCACACGGGAATTCCGATACGATCGAGGCCCGTGATCCGTGCCAGCCGCGTCACGCCATATGTCCCGAGAGCAGTGCTCACCCTCTCCAAGGTCTCGCTCGGCGCGCATATCCTGTCGACAAGCGCGCCCGGATCGGAAGCCAGATCCTCGGATCGACCGGATGGCCTTTCCAATCGCGCCACCGAAGGCTCAGTCATATCTAGCCATCGTACCTGGCCGCGAACACGACGGTGTCATAGCGCCCGGCGAACGCGTCGTTGCGGTCACTGACAGTGACAGCGAGATCCACCCCTGCCGTCAGGACCGCACCATGTGACCGGGCGTCGGTGCTGTATCCAAACGGCTCGGTGACCGTGCCCGGCATGGCCGTGACCGTGCCGTTGTCGAAATCCACCAACCAGAAACCTGTCTCACCCGACAGACCCAGAACTGTAAACTTTGCCATTTTATCTCCTCTGCGGTTGCTACTGAAATGTTGCGGTTGCTACTGAAATCCGGCCCTCTTCAGGCCCTCCCTATACTGTTCCTTCTGCCAATTCTCCTTCACGGGCATGATCGACAACCATTTGTCGATGCTGAAATCCGGATAGGTTTTCATCGTGCTTCGCATGAACGACCGCGCCTTCTTGACGTCGCCGAGCATGCCCCAGCAGGCCGCCGCCAGACGGCCGGTCGTCGACTTGTCCGTCATCTTGCCGATGCAATCGAGCGCGACATCGAAGCGCTCGAGACAATAATTCGCCCCTGCCGCGGTCCACCAGTAGACGTCTGGGCAAAGAGGATTAAGTTCGATCGCCCTTTCGATGGTTTCCAGCGCACGCTCCGGTTCGGAGGCGTGGACCAGCGTGTCGGCATAGTCCGCAATCAGGTCCGCATGCGAGGGGGCGATATTGACCGCCTGCTCGAAAGCGGCCACGCTCTCGTCGAACGCGCTGTTGTAAAGGCGGACTACGCCCAGTTGGTGATAGCCGCTGGGATGTGCCGTATCGGCATCGATCGCCTCGCGAGCGTGCCGCTCCGCCGACATCAGCAGGTCGTGGTCGCCGCGCGCGGTGACGAGCCACTCCAGGTGTTCCGCGCGTGCAAGACCGCCGAGCGCCTGGGCGAACCGCGGCTCCGAGTGAAGCGAATTCCTGAACATTTTCCGAGCGCGGCGAAGTTCCGCAAGGCGTATGTTTCGGAGATAGTGCTGTCCGAGCAGATAACTTTGATAGGCGGTTGGTTCATGACTGCCTATCTGGCGCAGTTCATTGTGCTCGATCTTATGCGTCAGCGTGGAAACGATAACATTGACGATGTCCTTGTACGCATTGCCAAGCTTGCCGGCCCTGACATCGAACCTGTCCGCCCAGACGTATCTGTCGTTCGTTACGTCAACCAGCCCGCCGAAAAGTTCGAATTCGCCGCCTTGGATCCGTAGTCTGGTTTCAAACGCGTAGGACACGGTATGTCGCGTAAATGCTTCGGCGCGCGGTGCGGGGGACATGGCGATCAGCGACGCCGTATGATGAGCCACGACAGCCATCGTACGAGCCCGGCATAGCCCGATGGTGACGTCTTCAATCAGCGCCATCGCCAGATTGCCGGCTTCGCCGGTCGCATTGGACGGAGGAAGCAGGATGACACGCGGCAGGATGCTCCTTTCGGGACCAAGCGATGAAAGATTTTTACCAGCGCCGATTTCGCGAACCTGAACCGCGGCTCGCAGCCTATCCGGATAGAGGTCTTCCGCCAGCGCAGAGGTCTGCGCATCCGGACGGGTTCCCAACTCCTTTCTCAGCCGCTCTGCGTGCCGCCGAAAAAGAACCTGCGCTTGAAGGTGCTTGCCCGCCACGAAATGACATCGCATCAAGGCGCGAACCGCCACCTCGTTGTAGGCGTCCATCTCCAGCAATCGAGCACTCGCCTCGGCGATCAGCTCCGACACAGCCAGGAAGTCCTCTGTTGCGGCAACGCTGTCGACGGCTCTTGATAAAGCCGAGACATGTCTGTCACGCTGCATATCGAGCCATTGGCTCGACCTTTCGGATGAAACGTCGACTCCCGCCAGGAACACACCCTTCTGAATTTCGATGCGCCTGCGAAGGGCGTTGATGTCGTCCGGCTCGCTCTCCGGAAGAAAGCTCATGAAATCGAAATCGATGCTCTCGAGGGCAGCGACAATGTCGCCGCCTTCGCTGCGGAGCAACGCGTCGCCGGAAGCCGGCAGTCGGGATCTGGACCTCACCAGGAGCTGCCGGAGATTGGCCGAACTATCCGTTTTCTCCGGATCCCAGAGGAATTCCGCCAGCTCTGAACGCGATATCCTGGGCGTCCCCTGGGCAGCCATGTAGACCAGCGCGAAAATCGCCTTCTCGGGTAATGCCAACGGCTTGCCGTTCTCGCCAACGAGCCGAGGTTCAGCAAATGTCGTCAGTCTAACTGCCACCCCTCGCCGCCCCTTCACAACGAGCTAGAGTTGAATGCTATCTTCGTCGTCGTCATCAAGTTCGTGAGACCCCATTCTGTCCTGCTCCGCCAACGACTTGGTCAGCGCGATGACGCATTTCCTGATCTTTGGGTCTTTGATCTTCATGAAGGTTTGGTTCAGCTCCAACGCCTGCCTGGTCATGAGCGGATTGATATCCGGGTCGTCACCGTGATCGATGGCGGACAGATCGAGCGGACCGTCACCTTGCTCGAAGAAGAAGCTGATGGGCACGCCCAGCGCCGTAGAAATTGCCTGGAGTCGCGAAGCTCCGACTCTGTTGGCACCCTTCTCGTATTTCTGGACCTGCTGAAACGTGATACCCAGCAGCTGCGCCAGCCTCTCCTGCGACATGCCGATCATGACGCGCCGCACCCTGATGCGCGCGCCGACAAATGCGTCCATATTGTCAGCTGGCTTCTTCATTGTTCCCCCGAAACACAGGAAGGTCGGCGGCACCGAAAGTTGTGCGGCTGACCATCACACCCATATTTAGACTAAATATCGGCGCCTGTGTAGGTGGAAAATAAAAATGCGACAACCGAATGCGAACAATGCTTTTCCGCCGTCGCTTTTGAAGAAACGTCGATCAAATCAAGAGGTTTGGATTCTTGCAGTTTGAGTAAGCAACAAATTCGGTGTGAGTAAGGACGGTGAATATGCGGCGCCCATTTTTTTGACTACGCTTCGGAATATATGATGTTGCTTTTGCCCTAATAGCAAAACTGATTTCCAGAGTAGAAAACCCCGCGGCAAAGTCGATCACCGCGGGGAGAGGGTTACAAATGTTCTATATCGTTTGCCTGGTGCGGCATCTAGTCCGATCAGCTGCACCCACTCGTCGCGCCGCACGTGTCGCATTTCTCACACGTGCCATTCCGCACCATCGTGAAATTCTGGCACTCCGAGCACATATTCCCCGTATAGCCCTGCACGATCGACCGCGCCCGGCGTTCGCTGGCGAGCGCCTTCGCATCCGACTTGGCAGCATTCGCCTCCGCGGCGGCCTGTTCCGAGAACAGTTCGCTTGCCACTTCCTCGGCAATCACTTCGCGCAGTTCGTTCTGCCGTTCCTCATAGTCGCGGCGGAAGGAGACGACTTCTGACGTCGAGATGGCCGTGACCGGCTCCAGGCGGCGCACCGCGCTGCCACTATAGCTGACGCCACCCGAGGCCTTGGCGGGTGCGGCAGTCGCGGCACCCTTGGGCTCGGCACCGCCGTGGCTGGACACCAGGACCGGCTTGTAGGCGCCGCGCGTCAGGCCCTTGGAGACCGCCTCGCCCTTGCCCTCGTTGATGTTGCGGCCCAGCGACGTGTTGGAGAAATCCGACTGGTCGACATGCGCCAGGTCCTTGCGGTCGAGATAGGAGACGGCGAGTTCGCGGAAGACGTAGTCGAGGATCGACGTGGCGTTCTTGATCGCGTCGTTGCCGATGACCATGCCGGCCGGCTCGAACTTGGTGAAGGTGAAGGCCTCGACATATTCTTCGAGCGGCACGCCATATTGCAGGCCGAGCGACACGGAGATGGCGAAGTTGTTGATCAGCGCGCGCAGTGCCGAACCTTCCTTGTTCATGTCGAGGAAGATTTCGCCAAGGCGGCCGTCATCATACTCGCCGGTACGCAGGAAGATGGTGTGACCGCCGATCTTGGCCTTCTGGGTATAGCCCTTGCGGCGGGTCGGCAGTTTTTCCTGTTCGCGCACCACGCGTTCGATGACGCGCTCGACGATCTTTTCCGTGATGGTGACGGCCTGCGCCGCCTGCGGCATGGCCAGCAGTTCCTCCATCGCGTCCTCGTCCGCCTCGTCCTCGATCAACGAGGCATTGAGCGGCTGGGAAAGTTTCGAGCCGTCGCGGTAGAGCGCATTCGCCTTCAGGCCGAGCTTCCAGCTCAGCATATAGGCGTTCTTGCAATCCTCGACGGTGGCGTCGTTGGCCATGTTGATGGTCTTCGAGATAGCACCGGAGATGAACGGCTGTGCCGCCGCCATCATGCGGATATGGCTTTCGACCGAGAGATAGCGCTTGCCGATCTTGCCGCAGGGATTGGCGCAATCGAACACCGCCAGATGCTCCTTCCTAAGGAAGGGGGCGCCTTCGAGCGTCATCGCACCGCAAACATGGATGTTGGCGGCCTCGATGTCCTTCCTGGAGAAGCCGAGATGGTCGAGCAGGTTGAAATCAATCGCCGCCATCTGCTCGTCGGTGACACCAAGCGTGTCGCGCAGGAAATCGGCGCCAAGCGTCCACTGGTTGAAGACGAACTTGATATCGAAGGCCTGCTTGAGCGCTCCGTTGACCGCCTCCACCTTCTCGTCGGTGAAGCCGCGCGCCTTGAGCGTCGACGGGTTGACGCCAGGCGCCTGGTTGAGATTGCCGTGGCCGACGGCATAGGCTTCGATCTCGGCGATCTGGCTCTCGGGATAGCCGAGCGCACGCAGCGCATCCGGAACGGCGCGGTTGATGATCTTGAAATAGCCGCCGCCGGCGAGCTTCTTGAACTTCACCAGGGCGAAATCGGGCTCGATGCCGGTCGTGTCGCAATCCATGACCAGACCGATCGTGCCGGTCGGCGCGATCACCGAGACCTGCGCGTTACGGTAGCCGTGCTGCTCGCCCAGCGCCAAGGCCTTGTCCCAGGCGGCGGTGGCATGCGCGATCAATTCCTGGTCCGGGCATTCCTTGTGGATCAGCGCCACCGGCTCGACCGAGAGCTTCTCATAGCCCGAACGCTCGCCATGCGCCGCACGGCGATGGTTGCGGATGACGCGCAGCATGTGCTCGCGGTTCGGCTCGTACATCGGGAAGGCGCCGAGTTCGGCGGCCATCTCGGCCGAGGTGGCGTAGCAGACGCCGGTCATGATCGCGGTCAGCGCACCGGCAATCGCCCGGCCTTCCTTGCTGTCATAGGGGATGCCGGAGGACATCAGCAGGCCGCCGATATTGGCATAGCCCAGGCCGAGCGTGCGGTATTCATAGGAGAGCTCGGCAATCCGGCGCGACGGGAACTGCGCCATCATCACCGAGATTTCGAGCACCACGGTCCAGAGACGGACGGCATGTTCATAGTCGGCAATGTCGATCTGGCCGGATGCGGCCTTGAACTGCATCAGGTTGAGCGAGGCAAGATTGCAGGCCGTGTCGTCGAGGAACATATATTCCGAGCACGGATTGGAGGCGCGGATGGGGCCGGCCGCCGGGCTCGTATGCCAGTCGTTCATCGTCGTGTTGAAATGCAGGCCCGGATCGGCCGAAGCCCAGGCAGCGTAGGAGATCGATTCCCAGAGATCGCGGGCCTTCAGCGTCTTGACCACCTTGCCGTCCTTGCGGGCGGTCAGGTTCCAGACGTCGTCACGTTCGACGGCGCGGAGGAAGTCGTCCTTGATCGAGACGGAATTGTTGGAGTTCTGGCCGGCCACGGTCAGATAGGCTTCGCTATCCCAATCCGTATCATAGGTCTTGAATTCCATATCCGTATAACCCTGGCGGGCGAACTGGATGACGCGGCCGATATAGTTTTCCGGCACCATCGATGCCTTGGCGGCCTTGATCTCGCGCTTCAGCGCCGGATTCTGCTTCGGGTCGAAGCAGGCGTCATCGGTGCCGTCGCAATTGACGCAGGCCTTCATGATCGCCTTGAGGTGCTTGGAGACGATCTTCGAGCCGGTGACGAGTGCGGCCACCTTCTGCTCTTCCTTGACCTTCCAGTCGATATAGGACTCGATATCGGGATGGTCGATGTCGACGATCACCATCTTGGCCGCACGGCGCGTCGTGCCGCCCGACTTGATAGCGCCGGCGGCCCGGTCACCGATCTTGAGGAAGCTCATCAGGCCCGACGAACGGCCGCCGCCCGAGAGCTTTTCGCCCTCGCCGCGCAGGTTGGAGAAGTTCGAACCGGTGCCGGAGCCATACTTGAACAGGCGCGCCTCGCGCACCCAGAGGTCCATGATGCCGCCCTCGTTGACGAGGTCGTCTTCGACGGACTGGATGAAGCAGGCATGCGGCTGCGGATGCTCATAGGCCGACTTGGACTTGGTCAGCTTGCCGGTGAATGGGTCGACATAGAAATGGCCCTGCCCCGGTCCATCGATGCCATAGGCCCAATGCAGGCCGGTGTTGAACCATTGCGGCGAATTCGGCGCAACGCGCTGGGTGGCGAGCATATAGGCAAGCTCATCTCGGAAGGTGAGCGCATCTTCTTCGGACGAGAAATAGCCGCCCTTCCAGCCCCAATAGGTCCAGGTCCCGGCAAGGCGGTCGAACACTTGGCGCGCATCGATTTCGGAACCGAGCTGTTCGTCCTTCGGCAGCTTGGCGAGCGCGTCCTTGTCGGCCTCGGAACGCCAGAGCCACGACGGCACGTCGTTTTCCTCGACCTTCTTCAAAACTGTCGGTACGCCGGCTTTGCGGAAATATTTCTGGGCAAGAATGTCGGCCGCGACCTGGGAAAACTGCTCCGGCACCTGGATATCGGCCAGCCGGAAGACGATCGAGCCGTCCGGATTGCGGATCTCGCTGGTGGCGGTGCGGAAGGCGACGCTGTCATAGGCCGACTTGCCTGCCTCGGTGAATTTCCGTTCAATGCGCATCTCAATCCCCTTGCCTAAGCGTCGCGCCATTTTAGGCGCAAACTGTCCTATCAAGCTGTGCGAACTTCCGCTCGATCAGCCAGTGTTCCCTCATCAGTTTTGGGAAACCCGTTCCAGCTCATGCTGTATATGGTGGCTAGAATGATCGGCAACACTAAATATAGTGTTAACAACAGATTTATTCCAGCTTTTCTTCCCACTGCGACAGAAAAATGACAGGTGGCTTTTTACACGCGCAGACACAGCTTCGCCGTGGCGCAAAACGCCCCTTCACCCGCTCATTTTTCCACTGGGAAGGGCCAGACCTCGTTACCTTCTGACCCTGTCGCCGCCGCAACCTCCCCAATAGAGATCAGGCGGCTGATTCCGTCAAGAGGTGGTCTGTGACAGAAATATTAACACCACATCTAGTATGCACAGCTTGTGGATAGTGTGGACGGCGTCCAACGCCATAAAATGCAAGGCTTTGGGTGATCCCGCGGTCGGTCTGGGCGGGACTTTGTACACAGAGCAGCCCTTTCGAGATTTATTTTTCTCCACRGAGCCCCCCGATTGTTTTATTTCAAGGACCGTTGTGGCAGCGGCAAACCAAAGCGATTCGGACCGTAAAATCAGCGGATCGACGTGGCTAAAGCTGGTCGAGATTAACACCGACCGTGATCGCGCCGATCGGCTTGCCATGCTCGTCGACAATGGTCATCGACACCTGCGACTGCAGCATCTGGGTCGATTCGTCCTTGCGCGCGTCGTCGACGAAAACGGCGGATGGTCCCTTGTCGAACGTCTTTTGGAATTTGGCCTCGTCACCCTGCCAATAATCGGAGGTGATGCCGCTCTGGCCGACATTGAGGCCCTTGGCGTCCATGACGAAGATTTCCGTGATGGCGCCGGAGGCCTGGTCTTCCTTGTGCCTCAGGAAGGCAGACACCGGCGTGGCCAAAACCCGATCGATCAGCGGCCGACTCGGTCGATTGACCTCCTGCCGCCATTCGTCGTCCAGTGCGTTGATCTCGGTGCCGGTCAGACGTGCATCGATCGCGTTCTGCGCCTTGATCGCGGCTATGATGATCGGATCGGAAACCCAGCCACGAACATTGGCGTCGAAGAAAGCGAGCACGGGTGCCACGTGAATGTCCTGGGCACGGCCAGGAACTGCGACAGACACGATCGCTGCAATCACCGTCATGGCGCAGACTTTCGCATGCCGCGGTCGCCAGGACCGCGCAACGCCTTCACGGGCAAGCATCGCCAATCTCCATTCTGGTCCAGGGCAAATGGGCGGACGCGCCCTGGAGCCAATATACATTACGGCACGCTAATTAAATAAAGTTAAATGCACCCCAAACTCGACACGCAAAGTATAGCCCGTCAAATGATCGAAAAATAATACTATTACTCACGCCAAATTTAACAATCATCTTAGTGCTCGCCTTTCGTCGAAAAGACAGAGGGGCCTTAAAGCCCCTCTAAAGGATGAAAAGACATCGTTCCGCCGGAGGATCAAAGCTTGTCGAGATTGATGCCGATGGTGATTGCTCCGATCGGCTTGCCGGTCTCGTCGGAAATGGTCATCGACGCCTGCGACTGCAGCATCTGCGTCGACTCATCCTTCTCCGCATCATCGACGAATATGGCGTCCGCGCCCTTGCCGAACGATTTCTGGAACTTGCCCTCGTCTCCCTGCCAGTAGTCGGACGTGATTGAGGACTGGCCGACATTCAGACCCTTGTTGTCCATGACGAACATCTCGGTGATCGTGCCATCCGATGCACCCTGCTTGGCTTTCAGGAAATCGGACAGTTGATTGCCCATCACCTTGTCGATCATGGGATGGCTGTCTGCATCCACCTCGGCACGCCATTGCTTGTCAAGCTTGTCGATATCGGCCTGCTGCAACTTCTCATGCTCGGCGTTCTGAGCCTTGATGGCGTTGATGATCACCGGATCATTGATCCAACCCTTGACATTGGCAGCAATATAGTCCTTGACCGGCCCAACATGCGCAGCCTCGTCTGCCCTGACGGGCAATGCAATGGCCATGGCAAGCGCAACGATCGCGCCGGTAATGAATGAGTATTTCATAGAATGTCCTCCTGATCGCGTTCTTCAAGACGCAAGGTTAACCACGCACGCTTACACTCAAAATTCTTGCCACTCGTTCGCAACTGCTGCCGTGGCGGTCCTCGAGACCGGCATGGCGCGCTTGGGTGCCGAGCGAGCGATTGCCACGGCAGGCTGCGCAATTGGCCGGTTCGGCTGATGCGGAGCGGTCGCTGCATGACTGCCGGCAAAGCGGAAATTCCCCAGCGCCGCCTTGAGATGGTTGCTCTGCGTCTGCAATTCCTGGCAGGCGGCATTGGTCTCCTCGACCATGGCCGCATTCTGCTGGGTGTTCTGGTCCATACGACGGATGGCGTCGTTGACTTCGCTGAGAGCCGTAGACTGCTGCTGCGCGGAGGAGACGATGGAGTTGATCGAGCGATCGATATCGCGGATTTGCCCTTCGATCGTCAGCAAGGACTTGCCCATCGTGTCCACGAGCGTGACGCCCGCTCCCACTTCGGTGCCGGAATTGGTGACGAGTTGCTTGATTTCCTTGGCAGCGGAAGCGGAACGTTGAGCCAGTTCACGCACTTCCTGGGCCACGACAGCGAAACCCTTGCCCGCTTCGCCTGCACGCGCCGCTTCGACGCCGGCATTGAGCGCCAGCAGATTGGTCTGAAATGCGATCTCGTCGATCACGCCGATGATCTTGCCGATCTGGCTCGATGATTCCTCGATGCGGTCCATTGCGGCAATCGCATCGCGAACGACGACAGACGAGCCTTTCGCACTTTCCTTCGCCGCGGCAACCAGCCGACTGGCTTCCACCGCTTCGTTCGTCGATTGACCGACGGTCGTGGTGATCTCGTCCAGCGCCGCTGCGGTCTCCTCAAGCACTGCAGCCTGGGATTCGGTGCGCCGCGCAAGTTGATCCGCCGAACCGGCAAGATCAATCGCGCCTCCATCGAGCACCGTGGCGGTATCGGCTATGTCCGACAGCGCCGCGGCAACGGCTGAAATCATGGTGTTGAAATCTCGCCGCAGTTTTTCGAAGTCCTCATCCACGTCACCGAGACGCGAAGAGAAATCCCCCGCGGCGACCGTCTCCAGCGCCGCGCCCAGCAGTGCGATCGTTGCGGCCTGCCTGTCGGCGGCGTCACGCGTCTGCCGCGCAAACTTGCCGCGCTCGAGCTCAATTTCCCGCTGCCGCTGTTGCGCCACGCGCTCCTGCTCCGCCCGATCCTTCATCGACTGGACGGAATCGCTGACAGCCCGGGCAATCACCCCAACGGCGTCGCCGCGCTCCATCAGCGGCACCGCGCTGTCGAGATCTCCCTCGGCGATACCGGCAATACGGCCTGCCAACGTGGCGAGCGGCCTGCCCACGAACCGACGCATCGCCAGCATGAAGGCAGCAATCACAAACGCAAGGACCAGTGCCTGTTTGCCCGCAAACATGCCGGCCTGCAAACGCGAATTCGAAACCACCTTTTCAGGCGACCAGGATGTCGCGATATAGCCGATGCGATTGCCCTTCTTGTCTAGGCTCAGCGGCGCCACGACCACGATACGATCGCCAAGCGATTCATCGACAACCGGCTTGTCCGGATTGCCGGCAACGAGCGATTTCACCAGCGCCTCGGAAGATGGCTTGTCGCCCTCCTGCGCCGTCCAGGCGTCGATGACGTCGCCCTTGCCGCTCATGGCTACGAAATATCGCAGCCCGAGATCCGGGTTGCCGCGATAGGTCTTGTAGGCATCTTGAACAACAGCGGCCTTCTTCCACTTGACGGCGCCCTCTGCCGTCGCGCCGATCTGCTGCGTCGCCTGCTGCCATTCGCGTTTCGCGCGTTCCATTCCAGCCGAATAATCAGCGGACCATGAGAGCCAGGTCGTAATCGCCAGGCCCGCCAAATTGGCGCCGACAATCACGACGGCGACTTTCGCCGTTAGCGACAATCTGGAAAATAGCGTCAAATCCGGCCCCCTATGTCGAACGCGCGCTGCAATACTGATCACCATCGCGTCCCGGCCGAGCCGAGGCGGAAACCAGATTACACCCGCAGGGTTGAACTTAGGGACAGCTCATTAAATTTTGTTTAAATTGAACAATATCCGCATATTCGGGTCTGAAATCCCCGCAAATTTTGCGATGCCTCAAACGAGGAAAGGCCGGCACCGCTCAGCCGCGATGGTCCTTGGCGATCGGCTCCTGGTAGGTGAAGCCCATGTCCCAGGGGAAATAGATCCAGGTATCCTGCGACACCTCGGTGATGAAGGTATCGATGGTGGGCACGCCCTTCGGCTTGGCATAGACGGTGGCGAAATGCGCTTTCGGCAGTATGGCGCGCACTTCCAACGCGGTCTTGCCGGTGTCGGTCAGGTCGTCGACGACAAGGATGTCCACGCCCTCATTTTCCAGCAGCTGCGGCGCAATGCCCTTAAGCACGCTCATGTCGCCCTGGTTGAGATAATCGTGATAGGAGGCGATGCACACGGTTTCGATAAGCCGGATATTGAGCTCGCGTGAAATGATCGCCGCCGGCACCAGACCGCCACGGGTGATGCAGACGATCGCCTTGAACTCGCGCTTCATCCCCGATAACCGCCACGCAAGCGCCCGTGCATCGCGATGAAACTGATCCCAGGATACAGGAAAGGCTTTGTCGGGCAGGGACATGGCGGCTTTTCTTTCTAAAAAGGATGAAAACGCGAGAGATTTCCAGCGATTCGAGAGCCGTCATTATGATAAAACGGCACCATCCGTCCAGATCAAACCTGTCGCGTTTGCACAATCGCCTGTCCCATGGCACGGACCCGTTACGCCATCATCGCGACATCAGCACCGGCACGGTCATCGATTCGAGCAGCGTCTGCGTCACACCGCCGAACAGCCGCTCCCGGATACGGGCATGGCTATAGGCGCCCATGACCAGGAGATCGGCAGAGAAATCGCTGCAGCGGTTCTCGATGACGGCGGAAATCGGCAGTTTCTGCGATTCCTGCGAATTGACCGTCACCTTGAGGCCACGGCGCGCCAGTGTCTCGGCAATGTCGGCGCCCGCCAGCACGGAACTCTGCACCCGGCTGTCGGGCGCGTCGATCGAGAACACTTCCACTTCGGCGGCAGCGCGCAGCAGCGGGATCGAATCGAAGATCGCCCGCGTCGATTCGCGCGACCCATCCCAGGCGACCAGGATGCGGGTAAACGGCTTGCAGTCACGCTGGATCCACGGAACGAACAGCACCGGGCGGCCGCTTTCGAACAACACGTCGTCCATCTCCCCTACCCGGCCGGCCGCCGGCTGCGAGGCGACGACCAGATCGGCGGCGCGACAGCTCTCCACCACGCTATGGGCGGCAAGCCCGCTCGTGCCCCTGAGCGTCCGCCAGCCGGCCGAGACGCCGGCGAGCTGGGTCATCTCGTTGAAACGATTTTCGATGTCCTTGCTGCGCCGGGCCGCGGCTTCGTAGAGTGTCGCGATCACAGTCGCGTCCGGCAGGTCGAAGGGCGACAGGACCGGCGGCGGATCGATCGCCTCGCCATGCAGCCCCACCAGATGCGCCTCATGGCCCTGGGCGAGGCAGATGGCGGTGTCGATAACGATCTTTGCCGTTTCCGGGTCGTTGAGAACCACGGCGATGGTCTTGATGGGCATGGCAATCTCCCTGAATGTTAGGCTTCCAATAAGACTATAAAACAAGGAAGAAACGCGTGGCGTTTTGATCTAGTTCAATCCTGGCTGGATTTTGCGCTGCCGGTATTCTTCTTCAGTGCCGCGACCTCGTCGACCATGGCGCGCACCGCGGCCTCCGCCGCATCGAGCACTGCCTCGTCGCGGGCACGGATGACCAGGTCGGTCGAAAAATACATGCCGTCGAATTTCGGATAGGAGCCTATCACCGTCTGAGGATGCGCTTTCTGCACAGCGGCCAGCGGCGCGCCGATATCGCCCTCGCCGAACGGGCATTTGACCGTCCGCGACAGCGTCTTGGCACCGCTGCGCAACGTCGGCAGGACATTGTCGAGCATCGCCTGGAAAATATTCGGCACGCCGGCCATGACATAGACATTGCCGATGTTGAAGCCCGGCGCCGTCGAGACAGGATTATCAATATGCAGGCTGCCCTCGGGCATGCGCGCCATGCGCTTGCGCGCATCGTTGAATTCGATGCCGCGCCGCTCATACATGGCGCCGAGCATCTGCATGGCCTTTTCGTCATGGATGACAGGCAGGCCGAAGGCGCCGCCAATCGCATCGGCGGTGATATCGTCATGTGTCGGCCCGATGCCGCCGGACGTGAAGACGTAATCGTAACGCGGCCTCAACGCGTTGAGTGCGGCAACAATCTCGTCATGGTCGTCGCCGACGATTCGAACTTCCTTGAGGTCGATGCCCGACAGCGTCAGCATATCCGCGAGATGGCCGATATTCTTGTCCTTTGTCCGCCCCGACAGCAGTTCGTCGCCGATGGCGAGCATCGCGGCGGTCACCAGATTATCCGTGTTCATGCATATCTTCCTTGCCCGGTCACAATTGAAGTTGGTCCCGGCCATGACAACTGTCAAGGTTGGCCACGCGTGGTTTTGTCGTCATCTCAGCGATCATTGAAATTCCATTGTTCACTGAGATCGAACACTACAGCCGCAATTTGCTATCCTGCCAGCCGCCGTGCCGCGGAATATATAGAAGCCGTCCAATTCGAAACGTCCGCTCCTACGCGGGGAAAGAACATACGATGGCAAAGGTTCTCGTTCTCTATTATTCGGCTTACGGCCATATCGAAACCATGGCGAATGCGGTTGCCGAAGGCGCCCGGTCGGCTGGCGCCGAGGTCACCGTCAAGCGCGTGCCGGAACTGGTTTCGCCCGAAGTCGCCAAGGCTTCCTATTACAAGGTCGATCAGGAAGCGCCGATCGCCGATCCGAACGAACTCGATCAGTATGACGCGATCATCGTCGGCGCCGGCACGCGATTCGGCACGATGGCTTCGCAGATGCGCAATTTCTGGGACCAGACCGGCGGTCTCTGGGCGCAGGGCAAGTTGGTCGGCAAGGTGGGCTCCGCCTTCACCAGCTCCGCCACCCAGCATGGCGGCCAGGAATCGACCATCCTCGGCTTCATCCCGACGCTGCTGCATCACGGCCTGATCGTCGTCGGCCTGCCCTATGCCTTCCAGGGCCAGATGGGCCTCGAAGAAATCAAGGGCGGCTCGCCCTACGGCGCCTCCACCATCACCGGCGGCGACGGCGCGCGCCAGCCTTCGGCCATCGAACTCGAAGCCGCCCGCTACCAGGGCGCCCATGTCGCCAAGATCGCGGCCAAGCAGGCCGGCTGAACGAACGTCCAGGCTTGACATTCGAGGCGGCGCCCCAAGCGCCGCCTTTGCTTTATCTGCCATTTACGCTTGATCGAATCCGGGCTCTGGGCTACCGGAGGTGGGATAAGCGGACGTGGCGGAACTGGTAGACGCAAGGGACTTAAAATCTTCGTGTGTCTACCGAAAAGGGTAATCGGATCATGCTCTTAAGGCCTATTCGCGTTCTAGAAAGCCTGATATAGGCCCGATGCGCATGGCTGTCATGAGTCGTAGACATGGGCAAAACAGCTGGAAAACAGCAGGCCGCTTGCCGAAATTGGTAGACGGAAGGCACTTAAAATGCCTCGGGCTCCGCCCGTGCGGGTTCGATTCCCGCAGCGGCCACCATCTAATCTTTCCAATTTACGTCTTGCGTAAGACGCCTAACACAATCTTTAACCCAGGTGGGATGGCTGCCCAGGTGGGATAGCTACCGATTTTCCTCTTCATCTCAACGCCCTCCTCGAAATCAAGCTCTCGTAGCCATTTCGTTGAAAAAAGCCACCGTTCCGGCATGAGCGGTTGAACTTTTGATTGTTTTCAGCTTTAAATCGATCCAGCTTCTTAGGGGGACTATGTGCGGGGATTTGATGTATTCTCTGGGGCAGGCGGTATGTCTGTCGGCGCCGCCTGGGCTGGTGTGCAGACCGCGTTCGCCGTCGAAGCTGACCCCTTTGCTGCGAAAACGTACTCTTTCAATCATCCGAAGACCAAGGTTCTGTGCGCGGACATCAGAACTATCGATTTTAGCCCTTACCGGTCGACAGAAGAGAGCGTGCTATTTGGCGGCCCGCCGTGCCAGGGTTTCTCAACCTCAAACCAACGCACCAGGAATTCTGCCAATCACAATAATTGGCTCTTTCAAGAATTTCTAAGAGCGGCAGAAGAGCTCCAACCTGAGTGGATCGTGTTTGAAAATGTTAAGGGTATTTCCGAGACAGAAGGGGCAAAATTCCTTGACCTTGTGATCTCAGGGCTGCGCAGCCAAAGGTATTGCGTCACGACAACAATACTGAACGCGCAAGATTTCGGGGTTCCGCAAACAAGATCCAGGCTATTCGTAGTGGCAGGAAGGTCCTTGGAAAAATTTTCTTTCCCGGTCCCAGGCCTAAGAAAAACCATCACCGTACGGGAGGCAATCTCAGATCTTCCTCATCTAAGAAATGGAGCGGTAGAAAGCTTGCTAAAATACGAAACAGGGGCTGCGTCCGCCTATGCCAAGCACATGAGGAGAAATCGCAAATCAGTAGGTGGCAATCTGGTCACGAGAAACTCTGAGGATGTTATTGCCCGCTATGAGCACATTCCCGAGGGTGGCAACTGGGAAGACATTCCCGCAGATCTTATGAAGAATTATAAGGATGCGTCGAGATGCCATACTGGTATATACCGCAGGCTTGAATGGGATAAACCTGCAATAACTATCGGCAACTTCCGAAAGAACATGTTGGTACATCCTAGCGAAAACCGGGGGCTCTCCGTTCGCGAGGCAGCAAGATTGCAATCTTTTCCGGACCATTTTGAATTCTTTGGTTCCATTGGATTTCAGCAACAGCAGGTCGGAAACGCAGTGCCCCCGCTTCTCGCTAAAGCAATGTTCCAACGGGTTATGATCGCTAGTCAGGCCGGCGATAGCGCCTTGGCGGCTGCGGAGTAAATATGCAGATAATTGATCGCAGCCTGGAAAAAACTCTTGGAAAATTATGCTCGGACAACCCGAGTGAGCTGCCTTTCGACAATCACAAATATTCGTACTTCTCACGCTATTCTGAGATGGCAGCAAAACTAGATCGCGATTATCATGTCCATGTGCAAGCTGGTAGCACGGCGGTAGATGGGGGGATGTTGACTGACCACGGACCAGATCATATCCGGACGGTGATTCAGAGAGCGGCCGCAATTCTCGACAATTCAAAGAACCAATATCGCCTTTTGGGCTATGAAATCTACCTTTTACTCTGTGCGATCCATTTCCACGATTTAGGTAATATTCATGGTCGAGACAAGCACGAAGCACGTATTACCGAAATGATGGCTCATGTGAGCGAATATCTTGGCGACTCGTTTGAGAAGAACGTGATTCGCCAAATCGCGGCCGCGCATGGAGGCAAGGTCGGAGACGATCAAGATACAATTTCATATCTTCTTCCTATCGAGCCGCTCAATGGAATAGATGTGCGCCCGAGAATGCTCGCAGCAATATTACGGTTTGCGGATGAACTCGCCGATGATCACTATAGAGCAAACAAAGCTCTTCAGCGGTTGAACTCAATACCTAAGTCGAGTGAGATATTCCATAAATACGCATCATGTTTGCATTCCGTAATGGTTCGAGACGAATGTCAGTCGATTGAGCTGAACTATTCGATATCGGTTAATGACTTAAACGAAAAATTTCCCAAATTTAACAAAATAACAAAACGATATTCAAATGTTTATATTGTTGACGAGATATTGAATAGATTGTTTAAGATGTACAAAGAGAGAATATACTGCAATCGGTTCATGATTCCGGCTGTAAATATTCAATCGATCAGCGTTAAGATCAGATCGACAAAATCAAGCCAGCAGATTGGCGAAAGACTTCCCGAGATTGCATTTCGCCTGGAGGATGCGGGATATCCAAGCGGCGAAACCGATGAGATTTATTCACTTTCGACTGATCTGGAGCATTGGGGACGGCGAAACTCACGTTTTTCGGGCACCAGTTTCGCAAAAGAACTAGAGTCATTTTCAAGGTAGCTCAATAATGGCTAATCCGTTCGACGTCCAAACTCCTGAGAACCTGTCTACATCAGATATGGCTGATCTCTTTGTTCAGTCCGATAGTGACTATCTTCAAGTTGAAAAGGCCGGCCACACATTCATTTCTGGGCCAAGGGGCGCTGGAAAGAGTATGTATTTCAGGTTTCTGGAGCCGGATTGCCAGTGTCAGTATAATGTATTGCCTCTTCAGGCTTTACGGTTTTACGCCGCATACGTTCCAATTAAAGAAACTGACCTGAATTTGCCCGAACTTTTTAGATTGCAAGAATCCAAGCATGCAGCAATTGTGCTGAATGAACATGCGTTGGTTTTACATATTGCGACCAAAATATTCGTTTCTCTCAGAGAGCGAACACCCCTTCCAAAAGAGGATCGCAAAGCTGATCAAGAATTCAGACAATWCTACGAGGGCCTTATCAAAAGTCTTCTAGACAGATCCGGCTACGATTCCGATCAGAGCGTCGCAAAGACCTCCGCAACGATCGAAGAGACTTTAGCACTCATCATTGAAATTTTCGACGACATATTCTCGGATTTAAACAGCTACACGCGGCGCATCGCATTTGTAAAAGAAATATTGCCGTACGATGGTGCACTCTTCGGCTTCTCAGACTTTCTTGTGCCTTTGGTAAAAGGACTTATGAGTTTGTCCTTTATGCCAAATGGGCCGCTATTCCTCCTAATTGACGACGCCGACAACTTGAACGAATCACAAGCTATGATCCTGAATTCCTGGGTTGCCCGCCGAACAACCGGCTACATGTGTTTTAAGATTTCGATCCAAGAGGGTGAGTATAAGACCTATAAGGCAGTTGGCGGACAGCGCATTGATGCGCCACATGACTACTCGGAGTTCAATATCTCCGATAAATACACGACACGAATAGATAATTACCTCAGCCGCGTCACAGAAATAATTCACAGGCGTCTGCGGAAGTTCGATTACGCAAAGTCACCTCATGAGTTCTTCCCTGAAGACATCGAGCAAGAAAATCGGATCAGGGAAATAGCCGAAGATCTGACAGCAAGATGGGCGAAAGAAGGTAGGGGATATCGTCCAAACGACGATGCAATTCGGTATGCGCGGCCAAACTATATCCGCTCCCTCTCCGAGGGGCGCAGCAAGAGCGGATCAACATATAGTTACGCCGGATTCGAGCAACTTGTTCATTTATCTTCCGGCGTCGTGCGTCATTTGCTTGAGATGTCGTCGCTCATGTTTGCCGAGGCTAGCGCCAAAAATGGCGGAAACAGGCCGAATTACATCTCACACTCTATTCAAGACGAGGTGGCAAAATACTATTCGAATAGATTGCTCTTTGACGAGTTTAAGAAATTAGAACTGGAGGAAGGCGACGAAACGCTCCCCCTAGACGGTCCCAAAAAACTCAAGAATTTGATCTTTGCGCTGGGTGGAATGTTCAGAACGATTCTCGTTTCAGATGCGTCTGAGAGAAGGGTCTTCAGCATAGCGTTTTCAAATGGCCCCGACGATGAGGTGTCCAAAATCTTGAAGCTCGGCGTAAAGTACGGCTATTTTCACAGGTCTTCGATCGGCAATAAGGAGGGTACAGGCCGGGCTGAACTTTACATTATGACCCGAGCTCTGGCTCCGTCATTTAAGCTGGACCCTACCAGTTTCGCCGGATACAAGTTCGTTACGAATGAGAAGATTCAAACTGCTCTCCATTATCCCAAAAGGCTCTTAAACGAGGTTCGCATCAAAGGTTTTGATAGCGTTATGGAGTCGCCCCAAGGGGAATTGTTCAATGGTGACTAAGGTGTTCGAAAAGGAGAGTGTCCCCCTTGCGGACCTGCGTCTCAGGTTTGAGGGTGGATTTGATCTGTTTATTTGTGCGGCAAGCTATGAAGAGCGCTGCTTATCGGCCCCTTTAAATATTTCAGCATCAGGCCAGCAACGAGTCCTCATTTTAAAGAATGACGATGTAGCGGGTGCTGGTGATGCGCACGCGCATAAGCTACTTAATCACTTCCGTGAGAACGCTAAGATCGTAGAGATTACGAAACGGATAGCGATCAAGACCGCAGATCAGCTTGAGAAGGAGATTACCGGCTGTAGAATCTCCTCCGCATCTCGCGTGTGTGTTGACGTGACGTGTATGACCCATGAGACAGTTCTCATACTTTTCTCCCTGCTGATGCATATTTTTCACAAAGATTTCAACCAGATACAATATTTATACTGCCCTGCAAAAGAGTATGATCCCGGCACGCCGGCTGATGAGAAATGGCTTTCAAAAGGAATCAAGGACGTTCGTTCTGTTCTGGGATATCCCGGAAAATTGCTACCCTCGCGAAAAAACCGATTGCTTGTGCTTGTCGGCTTTGAAGTTCGGCGTGCAAGCAGCCTAATCGACATCTATGAACCTGCAAGTCTTGGGCTCGGTTATGGTGATGGAATGCTCGATCAAAACCATCGACTGATCAATGAACGCAAACATTTGCGTTTAGCGACAGCATATCCGTTAGCTGATAAATTTGAGTTCGCGCCTGGCGATGCATATTTAGTTCGGGATGTAATATTGAATGACGCTAGTAAACATCGAGAATTTAATCTGATCGTTTCTCCCATGAATTCAAAGATTTCGACGATAGGAGCCGCTTTGGCGGCAATACAAAACCCCGAAATTCAACTATGTTATGCGCCCGCTTCTACCTATAACTTCAACAACTATTCAACCCCAAATGATAATTGTATTGCTTTCCATGTATAGTTTTCCATGAGAAATTAAAAGTTGCATTGCGAAAAACTAATGCCTGGGATTCAAGGTCGCGCGCCAGACAGAATGGAGAATTGCTGGACAGCGCAAATTCGTCCGGCACTTTGCAACGGATCGTCCCACTGAGCCCGATAAGAACTACTTCAAAAACTTCATGTCTCAATTGTCCCCAACATCGGCAACGCGGACGCCCAGCGAACAACTCATCTTGCTGCGAGAGCCTGAATTTGGATAGCAAGGTAATCGAGAGTTTCTTCCGGTAGCCCATCTAATGCCAACGCAATGCGATCAATTAGAAGACTTTTCCGGTCGGGTTTCACGTCGTCTAGTGGCCGTGCTACGAGCTCGTCAATAGTCAATTTCAGCACGTGCGCTATGCGAACTAGGGTACCCAAATCTGGTTCTCTAGCCCCGTTAACATAATGCGCATATCTCCGCTCGCTCAGGCCGCAACGCCGCGCCACCTCGGAGTTCGATATTTCCAGTTCGTCCGCCCTTCGGCGCAAATTTTCGGAGAACACAGTCATCAGAACAAAATGTTCAAAATGCCTGTGGGCCGTCTACGAACGATATGTTCCGTGATATAAGAACAAAACGTTCCAATCGGCTACTCTTAGAGGAAATATGGCGACCCTGTTCTCCGCTTTCATGATCGTTTTTCTTGCCGTCACCGTTGTAGGCTTGGCCCTCCTACCCTTTCGAGCAAGCCGCAGGCGGGGCAAGCGCCTAGCAGGTCTCGGCCTTTTGATGTTCATTGCATCGACAGCTGGCGCTTCATACCTCGATGGAATCGAAGCCAAGAGGTTGGGTTTCGAAGACAGCACCGATATGCGTGATGCGCGAGCCGAGGGAGTTGCCGACCCCGAAGCGTGGCATGCCTTGACCCGTGAGCGCGAGACTCGACGGCAGGCGCTCTTCGGCAGAGAAAAAGAACTTCGTGCGTTGCGGGAAAAAGCCGAGGCCGAAGCAGCAGACGCGAAGCGTGCGCAAGAGAAGAAGGCGGACGCCGAGGCGGAAGCTGAACGCAAAAGGTCACAGTGGAAGCACGATGCGGAGAAGCGCGCTGCCGCGGCTAAGCAAAGACAGGAGGAGGCTGCGGTTGAGAAGGCGGAGGCCGATCTGCAACTTCATCCCAAGTATGCGGCACTGGACAGCACGACGGACCCAGCACAGACCTGGCTCATGTCGAAGGCGATGGATGCTGTCAGGCTGCGCCTGCGGGATCCGCAGTCCGCGCAGTTTAGAAACGTCTTCTTGGCGACCGGTTCCACGGGGATAACCGTGACCTGTGGAGACGTAAACGCCAAGAATGCGTTTGGAGGCTTCATCGGCTATGAGAGTTTTATTTCCGATGGGATGACTGTGTCGAAGTTGGCGTCGGAATTTAAGAGCACCAAGGAGTTCTTAAAAGCATGGAAGAAGTTCTGTCAGTGATCGAAAGGCGGAGACGACCGCACGAATATTCAGTCCCCGCAGAGCGCAGTGAATTCGTCGTCATCTTCCATCCACTGCCGGTCCTCCGGCCAAATTGACGTCCGACACCATTTTGTGACCGCCGGACGGCCACAGAATTGCGTGACCTGACGCTCGGCGTACCCGTGGGTTCGCAGATGCCACTCCATGAGCGCCTGATCTCGCTCGTTGAATTGTTCGTAGTCGCCGCCAAGGAAGATGAACAGTTCAATCGGCGTTGTCTGGAATGCGCCGGCGAGTTGCCGGCGGATTTCGCGTTCGAGGCGGGCCAGAGGGCTGAGACTTTTCTCCGCCATGTTCATGCGCCCCTCAATGGATCGCCACCGCGACCGAGCGTCGGCCAGACAGCTTGGCCGCGGGCGCCGACGGGAGGGTGCCCCTCAACCACGAACGCCGGCGCTGTCGTGAGATCGACCACCGCGAAGGTGCTCAGCGCCCCAGGCTCTCCTATCAGAGCCTCACCCGCGCCACGGGCAGCCTGGGCGTCGGTACCGGAAACTACTACGGTGTTGCGTCCGTCGGCACGAAATTTATGCTGAGCATCCGCATAGAAAGCGTATATCGGCATATTAGTCCTCCTGGATTTGGTCTTCGGTTTCGTCTGCGATCGGGGCATCGAGAGCTTGTTCTTGTCGACGCATGAGCGCTGTCTGGATCGATCGCGTGGGGTTGCGCTGACCTGTCTCGAAGGCACTGTCAGCATGTACGGCCTCGGTTCCAAGACGGTCGATTTCCATCAAGGCCTGCGTTACCTTGCGGTGCTCCTCGCCTATGAGGGCATCGGCAAGTTCCAAGACAGAAATGGAGCGCTGGTCCCTCGGAAGGTCGGCAATGCGTCCGCACAGGGCAGCAGCTAACTCGCGGTCGTTCGTCGATGCGGCCAGAGACGCCAACGACGCCAGCTCAGTCGGGCCAGACTTTTCGATCTGGTGAGTGAGCCTGCTGCGGCGCTCCGAACCCAGCCCTTCCCGCATCAGCATCTGGACCGGGTTTTGATAGTGGGCGCGAACGTTCGCGACCTCTTCGCTGATCCGGCTGACTTCCATCAAGTGCGCGCGCCGCTTCTCAGCACTATCGCGTTTGACCTCACCGCGGCGGCCGTTAACCGTCCGGTGAAGGACTGATGATCGCTCATTGGGGGAAAGATAGGCGAGCGACCGCTCCACACTGGCGCGATGTTGTGCCACTCGCTCTTCAAGGTCATCGAGCAGCGTTGCCTGCTGCTCGCGGTTCTGTCGAGCCCGGCGCAGCCGATCGACAATGTCCGTCACGGACATCCATCGGCTCGCAAGGGCCACTTTCTGTATCGCCATGCTGGTCTCCTTCGCTTCACGTCGCGTGAGGGCCTGGAATCGAGCAGGCGCGGCACAGCCGTCGATCGTCCCCGCCCTCGCGGTTGTCACCGGCCATTGCCGATGTGGACTTTCGCAGAATGCGATACGGCTCGCACGGTCTACACCAGCGCTCCGACAGGGCGGGACCGAGTGAAGCGGCGCGCCGAACAACCGTCCGACGCGCCTGAGCAATCAAGCCGCCTTGCCAAGCTGCTTCTTTGCCCAATTCCGGCGATAGGCCTCGGGAAGTACCGAAGTCACTACGTCCAGGGGAACATGGCCGGGCCCGGTAGCAGCCGCCAGCTTTCGCATACCGCCCAGGATAACAGCAGCAGCCTCCGCGGCATCCGGCGACAGGGTGTCCGAAAATTTAGCTACGTCCGCCACCTTCGCCCGCACCGTAAGGCACTTCCTCTTCTTCGCGCTCATCATGGTTTTTCGCCCTCTCAGTTGATTTAGGTGGTCGGCTCGCCGCTGGAAATCAGCGCGTCGAGGAAGTAGCGCAAGACACTCGTTTCGCGGACCTTCCGGACCGTTGCCACGAGCTTGGCTCCCAACATGACCTCATCGAAAGACAAGTCGTCCAACCACTGGAGAGCCTCGGCATCCGGAATGATCTCGGGCTTGTCTTTCAAAGCATGGGAGCGCATCGCCGAAAGAGTGATTTGGATATCCTGCAGATCGACAGGCACCGTTACATCACCTGTGGCTTTGCTAATCGAATTGTAGTTTTGCATGTTGGTTCTCCTTGAAGTGCTCGGGTGAGTACCCGAGCGGGTGCGAGGAGATCTTTGGCATTGTGTCATCGTGCGGACCATCAACACTTGCTCCTCGCATCCAAGTGTTGGATAACTCGTCAACCAGTTGACGGAGTTGGGATGAACGGTTGGCAGAAGCAGGGCATTGTCAGCAAGAGGGACAGAATAGAGGACCTATTGCTTGGTGGGCACGACTACGCCCAAATTGCCCGCATACTGCACGAGGAGAGGGGTTGCCAAACCACGCGGGCGGAAGTCAGCCGCGTTCGAGCGAGGAAAGCAGACGGCGGCATGCTTCCACGTCAGAGCCACCCGGTCATGGCCGACGGCGTACAGTACAAAAGCATCAGCGAGGCTGCGCGGGCAAACGGGATATCTACTGAGGCCGCCCGAAAGCGCCTAATCAACGACCGATTCGAGGATTGGAAGAGGTTGCCCAACGGTCCTCAACGCGGCTCCTAGCCGCGATGCAGCCGCTGGTTCTCGGCGGCCATCGCTTCCCAGACAGCCTCTGGAAGTTGTGCGGCCCAGAACCCCGCCCCTCCCTTTTCACCATACCTCGACACAAGCTCGGCGGGTCCGCCCGCAGCGCGAACGGCTTCGGGTGCCGTAGAATTCATCCTTTCGGCAAGGCTTTCAAAACCTGCCAGGTCCCGGAGCATGCCGAGGGCGACGCTAGATGTCGATCGTGAGCGCATTGTCGGCCCTCATGTCTATCTCATGTTCGACATAGCGGCTGAGCGCGCCAGCGAGCGAGACCCTGTCGCTCGCACTCATCCTAGCGATCACTCGCGGATCGAGGCCGAGTGGCCCGTCCGTCCGAACCGTGTCCATGGCACTCGGGTCAAATGCCGGTGCCCTGTCGACAAACCTAAACTTCAGAAGAACCTCGATTAGGCGATCGGACGGCTCGTCCTCATCGAGCGAGCGGTCGAACGCGCGCCCAAGCACCGCGTGGAACGCTGTATCCATGGCCTGACCGTATTTCACGCCAAAATCAGGGTCCCGTAGCTTATGATCGTGGATGGTGCTGGCCGAAACACCGATCGTCTCGGCGGCGCGCTTAGGGCTGCCGGTCTTGGCAACGATCTCAAGAACTCGTGCCTCGACCTCTGGCGTCCACCGCCTGTCCAAATTAGGTTTGCGGGCAATCGCCCTTGGTCTCGCCATCCCCAACTCCTATCGTTCGCGGGCAGATCGTGCAGTGCGCAGGACACATAGCGAGCCAGCATCACGACGGAGAAATTACGATTTTGGGCCTCGCGCCAGGCTTCAAATCTGGTTTCTGGTAAGCACATGATTTTCTTGCCCAATTTGAACTAGTTTTTGAACAAGTGACACTCAATCCCCTGTGTTTACGGTTCTACGGCCTCCTGAAGGCTCGCGCGCGAGGCTTGCGGAGGGTGCGGATGCGCTGTGGACCGTTTCGAGGGGCCGAGGGCCTATGGCGGACAGCCAAAGCACCGACTCGACCTCCTGACATCTTTTCGAGGTCGATGTTCCAAAGTGGCCATCATCCACCGGGGATGTTACGCGTACATAGCCCGGCTCCGCCGAAGTGTAGTCGACAAGCCCATGAAATCGTTACCTTTATACGCTTCATACTAATTACGCTTCGTCTCGTTTGCGTACGGATTTTTCTCTCGCCGCCCCGGCCCCCGGCTCCAGGCTCCAGGCTATCTATCTTATTTATCTTTTTTGAAGTGTAATAAGCGTAATAAGTGTAATAAACATAGCAATATTAATGGCTTAGCCATTACGCGTCGACCTTGCCTCCATTTCTAAAAGCGTATCATGCGCGAACCCTCTGGGGCGCACGTTCACCCGCGAATTTCGCAGATTTGACCGCGAATTCGCGTGCATTTGCAGGTCCAGTGCATCCCGACATTTTGAGTCAAGATTTCATGGAGGACGGTGGATAGCGAGCCGACATGGGCATGCCGACGCCAGGAGAAAGGCCCCGCTGCATGGTGCGAGAGGCAGAATGACTTCGTTCCGCGAACAGTGATCGTCGCACCGGCAGAGGATCCCTCCCTAATGCTCCTGAGGCTGGGACGACCCCGCCGATAACGGCGGGGGCCGATGGGTCGAGCGTCCTAGTAGCTGAACAGGTCCGCGCTTCCAAGCGCCTGCTCGAACCGACGCCGCGCCTCGTGAAGCGGGGGCAGTGTCCACTGCCGCTCCTTCCCGTCCTTGTTCACAGTGTCGAGTCCCAGGATCTTCCCGGCGCCGACGRGCGCCTTGGCCGTCGGCCTTCGGTTGTAGTGTCGTCCTGTCTTGAGGTAGCTATCGTACTCGTCGATCACTTCCTGCTTGGAACTGGCGTCGATTATGACCGCGCCACCCGCCCAATCGATTAGGCTTGTCGTCGGCAGGGTTCCTCGCTCAAGGAGCGACCTCCAGAAGAGCGTCGCGGGGTCCAGGCTGTGGAGCTTCTGGTCTGCCAAGGCCTGAGTCTTCGGAATCTCGGTCGACGGATGCCAATCGCCGAGATCCATGGACAGCAGGTCGTGGAGCATCGCCGCGTAGCCGCCCCCTCGCTCCATCTGTTGTTTCAGCTTGCCGAAGAAGGTGCGGTCTCCTCGCCGCTCGTCCGTGACGTCGAACACCGCGAAACGGCGTGCCTCCACACTGGCCGGCGTGATCCAGTCGTTGTTCGACGCCATCATCAGATGCACGAGATTGCGGCCCGCAACGATGTTTGCTCCCTTGCCCTCGTAAGCGATGACCGGCTCAGTCAGGAGTTGCTTGAGGATGCCCTCGCACTCCTTGTTTCCCGGCACGAAGGCCTCGTCAGCAAAGAGGAATGCGACCGAGCGGAGGTGCGCGTTAAATCTGCCCGCGAACTGGCTGGGAGATGACACGGTGAGGCCATGGGTGCCGGCGATGCCGAGCAGCATCCGACCCAGCGTGCCTTTGCCCACACCCTCGCCGCCGCGGAACGTGATAGCGACTTCGGGCGACGTGCCCGGCTTCTGGAACATGAACGCCATCCACTTGAAGACGTACGCTGCATGTTCAGAATTGCCGGCGCAGAGTACTTTCTCCGTTAGTTCTTGCAGATACGTCCAGCTACCTGCCTTCGGGGTGACGGCCCAGCCCTTCCAGAGGTTCAACTTCTTAGGTTCTCGACCGTCTGGGTCCAGCACGATGCCGGGATACTGTCGTCGCCGCGGGCTCTGGAGCCAGAATTCGGCCTGCGTTAGCTCTCGGCGGCTGCCAATCACCTTGACGCGCGTGTTCTCGTGCCAGTGCATGAATGTTGTCCGAGACATCGAAGTCCAGACCGGTCGAGGCGGATCGTAGAGGGCGTCCGTGTCTTCCTTGAAAATTTCGAAGCCGCTGGCGCCGATCACGGCACAATATTCCTCGTTCATGCGGTCTATGAGGTCTCGGTCGTGCGCCCCCGGTAGGTTCCCGATGTCGGGCTCGTCGCCGGAGAAGTCTTCCTCGGCAGACGAGCGGTAGAACTCGTCCACCAAGTCTCCACGGCCAAGGTTGTTCAGTTCATGGAAAATGGTGCCGAGCCTGATCTGCTTGCCATCCGTCATCTTGAATGTCGACCATTTAGCGCGCGTCTCGTCGTCGCGGTCCACATAGATAGGGTCACGCTGACTCCAAGCAACGAAAACTTCCATGCCTTCTTCGGAGCCACCCGTGGCATGATGAGCCGCCATGGCCATATTCAACCACGCGGAGTAGTCGCTGTAGTCGCTCGGATCGAGCGCCGCGAGAAACCGTTCAAGCTGCTCGACTGAGCAATCCATGGGCTCGGTGCTCGCAGCTCTTGGCCTCGTCGTTAGGAAGTCGAGCAGCGCCTGAGAAGCCATCGGCACTTGCGAGGGATCGGTAACATCCAAGAGCGGATCCAGGTGATAGGTCCGTTCGGTCTCTGGATGGACCGAACCTGCAGCAACCACATATCCGCCCTTCTTCTTGAAATCGATGCCCGGATACCCCGGTAGACCGCCGACGATTTCGAAGGTGTCGGGCTTCCGCAGGAAGATGTGCTGACCGTCCGTGCCGGTGATTACCGTGGGGGCATCAGACTGGGGAAAGTCCTTCATGAGTCGCTCGTAGGACTCCCGCCCGCCGTTGCGCGGATCGACGTCAATGACGAAGTGGCTGTCCCCCAGTCGGATTCCGATATTGCCGCCGTCAGCCATGTGGCGCCGAAGCGCGGACGAATCGAGCGGAGGCTCTTTCTGCCATCCTCGTGCTAGCGGTGTCTTGCCCCGAGGCTTCAACCGCCCCTTAAGATCTGTATAAACGACGTTGTAGCGGTGGAGCCGGAACAGCTCGAAGCCTGCTCTGAGGAAGGCTTCGGCCTGCTTGACATCAAGCGATGGCACCTTGGAGGCAGTGTGCATGGCAGAGTCTTCTTGTTTACTGGATTGCAAGTGTCCGGTCCTTGTCTGCGAGAAGATTTCGGGCGCGCCGATGTCCACGGTGCGCCCGTTTTCGTTTGAATAACCGCTCATCGCAGCGCCTCGACACGCGAGGCGGATGCGAACGCTCGCAGGTCTGCAATCGAGTAGACGACGCGTCGTCCGATCTTGTGGTAGGCAGGACCACCGCCTCGACTACGCCATTCATCCAGCAGCACTTTCGAGACACCAATGAACTGGGCGGCCTCTTCGACCGTGAGATATTCCTTCCGCGGGGCAGCGAGCGTTGCCTCGATGCGGACGAGGCGTTCGATCACCTCTGAAAACAGGGCTTCCATGCCGTCGGCACTCCTATCGTTGAAGACGAGTGTCGGGGCGCAATCTCTCTCTATCTTGCTCGCTATGTCCGCAGGCTTCTCAGCCTGCGGGCGCCTCAACAAACACAAAATAGCCCACCTGAAAACGGAATCGTATCAACGTTTCATGCTGAGTCGTGTCAGATGTGTATTTTCCTATTGACCGCGAAAGCGGGTCATGGCCGAACAGATTAGTTCCTGGGACTCCCGCRTCGTCCCTACGAGGTGGGCGCGGGTAATGTAACCCCAGGTCACACCCGCAGGTCTGTGGTTCATCAGGAGCGTTATGGTCTGCATGTCCACCCCCGCCTCAAGGGCAGCCGTCCTGTACGTGTGGCGCATCTGGTGCGGAGCGTAGGGGAACTCGTTAGTCCTTCTCATCTCCTCGATGTGGCCCGACTCGCTGTTCAGCGACGGGAAGACGAACGGGCTTGCCAGCCCCTTGGTCTCCTGCCTGACCATCTCAAGGTTCTGAAGGAGGAAGCGGGGTAGCGGGAGCTTGAAGGCTCTGTCTTTCCCTCCCTTTGGAGACGGGACCAGAAGGACGCCATGGTCATCCAAGTGCTGCCACTGCATGGAGCGGGCGTCGTGGGAGCGCAGGCCCGTTAGAAGCATCACCATCCAGCACGTCGCACGGATGCGGTCTTCCATCGCGTCTAGGCGACGCCACGCCTGGGGCAGACCCTCCGGACCAAGGGCCCATTGGCGCGGGCGCTCCTTGTTCATCCGCACGGCCCGCGAGACCGGGTTGGGTGGAAGGTCATGTGAGCGAGCGGCATCGTTATAGACGGCTTTCAGAGCCCGCATCGCCCCATTGGCGCAGTAGGCGCCGTGCTTCTTCGTGATCTTCTCATGTTGAGCGCGGGTGGCTTCGCGGTCTAACTTGTCGAAGGGGATGTCCAGAAGTGGCTTAAGCGGGCCGAAAATCTTTCCCTCGTACCAGACGACTGTACTCTTCTGAAGCTCGGCCGCCCGGGAGGACTTATACCTATCCCACGCCGTCCGCAGGGTGGGCATGGAACCTTTCGGGCGCCTCGGATCCTCGCCGCGTCGAAGCGCTAGCTTCAGCTCCGCCGAGCGCTCTCTGGCCGCCCTGAGGCTCACTTCGTCCGTCCTGCCGACGATGATCGAGATATATCTGTCGCTCCCGTCGTTGATCCTCCCCACGAGCTTGTAGCTGGAAGACTTACTCCCCACCACGATCCTGAGGCCGGAGACCTCATCGTCGTACACCTGGGCTCCCTTGGCAAAGTCATCGGCAATCTTGTTCACGGCGCCCTGGGTCAATTTCGTCGTCATGTCTGCTCCTTTCAGCATCTTAGACCCGATGCGAGGCCCGACACGAAGCCAGGTCCAGCACGGTTCAACATGACCATGATGTCGAGAAAAGCATTGGAAGTACGCCATGAAACGGGCCCGGCATGGCTCTACACGGCGCAGTTGGTGAGACTTAAAATCCCTCGATCCTCGATCGTACGGGTTCGATTCCCGTCGTCCGCACCAAGTTGATTTTACTGAATAAATATCCATTTTTCAGGCAAGCCGGCTTGCCGGGTTGGGTGTATGGGACGTTGACGCCGAACAGTGTCGACGTGCCGATGCAGAATACACCCGGTGCCAGACAAACAAGGTAACGCCGCGTCGCTGTTCCTGCGCAGGATCGGAGCAATACACTTCTACGCTCTGGCACTGAGAGCTTCGCATCCCGTACATTTTACCTCCTACGGATAACGAACGTCCTTTTCTATTCGAAATCGGAAAGTAAAAGCGAAAGCCGGGGCTACAGGGCAGCAGCGGCGCCGGCGATGAAATCGGCTACCGCCGCGGGCTGGGAAAGCATCGGCACATGTGAGCTTTCGAGCACCAGCGTCTGGGCACCCATCCGCGCCGCAGAGTCGCGTTCGACATCGGGAGGGATAGTCCGGTCGTCGGCAGCGACGATGTACCACGACGGCCTGGAACGCCATGCGGCGTGGCTGATCTTGTCGCCAAAGCAACGCACCGCAAGCGGCCCCTGAGTGGCATAGACGATATCTGCCTCGGCGGAGGGAATATCCTGCACGAAGTGCTTTCGGGTGCCCTCTGCCGTCAACGCAACATAGCCGTCGCCGTAGGGAGCTATCGCCTCGCCGGCCACCGGCGCATAATTCTTCCACCAATCACTGAAAGACTGATCTGTGTCCGGAGCGCCCGCCGCGACATAAACGAGACCCTTCACCCGGTCGTGGTTGCCCGCTTCCGTGATGACGGCACCGCCCCACGAATGCCCCACGAGAAGGACCGGGCCGTCCTGCATTTCGATGACGCGGTGCGCTGCCTTGACATCGTCGCCGAGCGAACTGAGCGGGTTTTGAACGGCAACAGCTCTCAGACCTTTCGCGGTCAGAAGGGAAATTACCTTCGTCCAGCAAGATCCGTCAGCAAATGCACCATGAACGAGAACGATCGTACCGATTGCCATCTTTTTCTCCTAAATCATTGAAAATACTTTTCAACTTTCTGGACGCTGCCCCAGCCATATGTGCGAAGGATGTCGGCTGGCGTCACGATGTCGCAGACGTTCGATCACGACATTATCGAGCCGGACGAAGCGCACGCCCAACCTCACGCCTCGATCGTGCTCCGAAACTTCTCTCCCACGCTGTTCAACACCGTAACCCAAGCCTAGAGCGCAAAAGGGTCGCGGTATTTCCGATTCTTGCGGAGCCATGGGCAATTCTTGCTATTGGAAAGGTGATGGCGGTCTGCCCTAACGCCTGCGTAGCTCGCGATATTGGCCGGGCGTAAGTCCAGTCGCCTTGCGGAAAACCCGGATGAAATTGGCCTGAGACCCGGAACCCGCTTCCAGAGCGATCTCAATCAGCGAGGATTCGCCAAGCTCGAGCCGCTTTTGCGCCTCCTGCACCCGACGAAAGGTCACGTAGCCGTGAGGCGAAAGGCCGGTCGCCTCACGGAACAGGCGCGAGAAGTGAAACTGGCTGAGACAGGCTTCTTGTGCCAGATCGCCCAGCCTGATGTCGCCGGTGAGATGGGATTCGATATATTCGAGTACGCGCTTGAACCGCTTGCTGTCAAAATCGGGCGATCTGGCGGGGCGCTGCCAACGGTCTATCGCATAAGTACCCAACAGGTATCCCGCGAGTGCCGCCTGCATGCCATCCAGAAAAAGGCGGTCGGCCGGCTCACCCGCTCGACCTAAAATTTCGTTGAACGCGATTGCCATCTGATAGAGCGTCGAATCTCTCAGGCCGCCAACATAGGACAATTCTGCCTTAGCAGGATCAATATCATAGTCGGCCAGGGCGCTGTGCGCGATCAGCGTCTCGGGCAAATAGACGTGCAGGCATTCGATGGGCGATGTATTCGCACTTTCGCTCTCTTCGACTCCCTTCGGCAGAATGCATGCGATACCTGGTTGAATGAAATATCGGCCGGTCGCGCCGTTGGTGTTTTGCTGAGCAAATGCACGGCCAGCAATGACGAAGGCAAGCTCGGTTGAGGATCGTACGCCTGGCACGTGATGGCCGGCCTCCAGTCGGCGTCGCTCGACGCGCAAATTGGGAAGCTGTATGGCCGCCCTGAGCTGGCTGCTCGCCTGATATTTAGCCTCGCTGTGCGAATTCAGAACCATGATCGACTCCGGGGAGCGCCAGCAGCCCTAGCCGATTGGACGCCTGTAAAGTCTTTATGCGGAGAGCTCGCACCGAGGGGAATTTACTATGGCATTGCATCGACGGCAACGCCTTGCCTCACGAGGCCTTTCTCAATGATTCGGCCAAACAACGGCGTCGCCGGTGTCGCCAATCGGGCTGTATATACCAAACCTACGGGGCGGTTCCAGCCCTGTAGCCAAGCCTCAAACAGAGTAGAGCCCGACACCGGTTCTCCCCTGACCGCGACTGGCTGCGGCGGAAGCCGGGATCCATGTCGGAGGCTGAATAAGCGGGATCACGCTTCTTCCTCGAAGATGTCGTTATCGACGAGGATCGATTGCCACCTTTTCCACTGCTTGACCGTCACCGGGAATTTGTTCTTGCTCAGTGCTGCCGCCTTGAGCATATGCTGGACAAACTTTTCCTGCCGCTCTTTGAGATGATTTTCCGCGAGCAGGATTTTGGCGAGTCGGATGGTTCGCTCGCTCGACATGGCGATATAGTCTGGTTGGGGCTTTGCCTCCGGCGCCCCTGGACGATCGCGATAGACCGCCTTGTCTCGATAGACGATTTTCTGCTCCGTTTTTGGGGTCATGGCGGCGCTCAGATCGTGGAGTGAGCTGCCGACCGATTCCAGCGTGCGGACGATGGCCCTGGCTGTTGCCACCACTTCGCCGTCATGGTTGCTGGCAAGCCGGGGAAAGAGCTTGCTCAACTTGTCGATCGTGGCAGGCTGGAGCGTCATGGCGCACCTCCATGGATGTCTGCAGGGCAGCATAAGTGAGCGGAGATTGTGGCGATCCACAACGTCGATGAACTGATCAGGTTCGCAGTCGCCCGCCCGATCAATCCTCGATCACCCGGAATGTCAAGCCATCTTGGCGAGAGATGACGGTCATCGCGTCCTCCGGCTCGGCTGCGCCGCACCACCGATCAGGCTGCGGCATCCCGACTGCCTTTCTCCGATGCAGGCTCGCGATACGAAACATGCCGCCGCAGACCCGCGTCAATACGCCGCATATCTGTCCCTCTTCGCAGGCGATCGAAGCAGCCGCCGACGCGCGTGGCGACGGCAAACTGATAGAAAACAAAAAACAGATACAACCGTTTGAAAAGCTTCATGGCGAGAAGCCAGGCCCGTCCGCTGTTGTCAAACAAATGCGCCGCGCGGCCAAGTTTTGAAAGCCTCCATGCGCTCCATAGATTGAATTGTGTAATGCAAGTTAAGACAATCATAAATAAACGTTGCTTTACCGTAGAATTGCAAATGACGCAGTGTCTCCCGCGTCAGCGCGATCCACTGTGGACGCGACGAGGGAGGATTTGAAATGGCAGCACCTAGCCCCGCATTTTCAGCCCCACTATTCCATGAACCGGTGTTTTCCGAGGGAAAACCAAGCCATGATCCCGCCGGTTTTCTCACCAAACATCCGTCTGACGGGCCGCTCTATGACGAGGTTCACGATCTCCTGAAGACGCAGGTCGTTGCCGTGCCGCCGTCACGGGCGGCGGCAGACGAGATGTTCAGTCTGGCAGCCGCTCTCGGCCAGCGCGGTCCTGACGTCGTCAACCAAATTACAGCGGCGGGGCGCATCGTCTTCCATGCCATCGGCGACTCGGGCGCGACGGAGGAAGGCAAGCAATATGCCGATGAACTGAGCGTCGCTGATCAGCTCACCATGGACTGCAATGTCACGGACACCACCAATCGCCCCGCATTCCTGCTGCACATGGGTGATCTGGTCTACAGCTTCGGCGAGTCGCAATATTATTATGATCAGTTCTACGCACCGTTCCGCGACTATCCCGCGCCGATCTTCGCGATACCGGGCAACCACGACTCTTTCGTCCTGCCGAATACGCCGCCTGCTCAGACTGCATTAGCAGTCTTTTCACGAAACTTTTGTTCGCAAAGCTTCGTCATCACGCCCGAGGCCCGCTCGCTGCACCGCACGGCGATGACGCAACCGGGTGTCTATTACGCATTGGACGTCCCCTTCGTCCGGATACTCTGTCTGTTCAGCAATGCACTCGAGGATCCGGGCGTGATCTCCACCGAGGGCGGCAAATGGCCTGCTGTCACCGATGTCCAACTGGACTTCCTCAGGGCCCAACTGACGAAGATCAAGCAAGAGAACTATCAGGGTGCCGTGCTCATTGCCGTGCATCACCCGCCTTTCAGCTATGCCCCGCCCAAGAATCACCGCGGCACCGGTGGCTCGCACAGCGGCAGCATCGAAATGCTGGCCGAGATCGATACCATTTGCGCAGAAATCGGCGTCTATCCCCATGCCTTCATTTCGGGGCACGCACACAACTACCAGCGCTATACACGCAGGGTAACAATGGGCGGGCAAGCCTGTGAAGTCCCGTTCATCGTCTGCGGCGATGGCGGCCATCACGTCAATCCCATCGTGCGCGCATCGCACGGCCATCCTGCCGATGTGCCGCATTTCGGCATTCCCGTAGACTATCTGGATGCAAAACCCGCAATCACCACCGATGGCCTGTCGATGGAGAAATACAACGACAGCGGATATGGCTATCTGCGCGTCAGCGCCGACAAGGATAAAATCGCGATCGGCTTTCACCTCGTGAGCGACAGAGTGACCCTGGCGCAATCGCGATTTGACAAGATCACAGTTGACATCGCCTCCCACAAAATAATCGCCAATTAGGACGAAGCAAGCCGAAGAGCCGGCATTGCCGATTCTTCGTATTTGTGCGCTACCGCACCGAAACCATTCATGTTTTCCCTGCGTTAACTATAGGCCGCGGCATATCGCCTGCCTTTTAGTCTAGGGAACGAACATGAACACAGAATGGGATTCGCCGGTTATCATGAAATGGGGCGACGAGACGACCATTATCCGCAATGCGCGCGAGGCCATCCATTTTCTCGATGGTCGCACGCCGACAGAGCGGGGCTATCTTTACAGCCTCGCACGGCGGCGCTGCGAGGCCAATCTCGATGCTCCCGAGGCGTCGAAATCGGCCCGCCTCGCCTTTCATGCCGCCGTCTGCGAGATCGGCATGTTTCCGCAGGAGCGGCTCTAGAAGATCGGAAAATCGGTATTGTCGAGGATGGTGCCATCCGTAACATGCGCGAACAATATCCGATCAAAATGCGTCCCCGAGCCATCCTGGTCGAAATAGAGGTTGCCATCCGCCTTGTCGTAGAGAATGCGGTCGCTGCCGTCGACTCCTGCCGTGGAGGTCGGGCTTGAGATCTCCTTGAAGGCCGAGGTTGGCAGATTGCCGGCCTTCAGGCCGGTGAACATGCTGCTGTCCAGCATGAACGTATCGTCAGAGTGGCTGAAATCGAGGATCGTATCGACATTGCCTTTTGCCAGTGTCGCCGCGAACACGAAACTGTCATTGCCCTGGCCGCCCATCAGGGTATTCTTGCCCGCATCGCCCTCGATGATATTGTCCTCCGCACCACCATAGAGGACGTCGTTTCCATCTCCACCGAAGACGGTCCCATCCACGTCGCCCTTGCGGCCATCATAGTAATCGTTGCCGCCGCCGAGCACGACATTACCAAGCATTTCGCCGGTATTGATCACCCTGTCGATCGCACCGCCGGACGCTTCAAAAAAGCTCCCATTCGGCCCGGAGATCGTCCCGCTATTGCGGACGATCAGTTCCTCGGCGCCGAGCGCGTCGATACCGTATCCCTGCGATGTCATGCTGCCGAAATTGTCGATGCGCGAGACCTTGCCGTCATCTGTGACGCCGTTGAAATAGACGCCATAGGTATCACCCCAGACCGACCCGGAATTCTCGACGATGCTGTGGGTGGCGCCCATCGCAATCGCGCCATAGCCAGTGCCGGCTCCCGTCACGCTGCCGGTTTTGCCGATGACAACTAGCTCGTCGCTGAGGCTATCTCCCGTCAAGGGGGTAAAGTTCATAYCGATCCCGGCGGCGCTGATTTCTCCCTCTATGATGAACGAGTCATCGGACCCTTGAATTTCTGCAGCATCCCCTGGACCCGCGTCGATGAGACCAGCAGTGGTGACAAGGTATCTGATATCGGTCCCCGCCGTGTTAAATGAACCGGTTGCTTTATCGATAGTGATGTATGTCGAGAAAGGCATTAGGCTCTCCATCGCGATTGAACAGGAAGCGAGACTTACCAGCTTCGTAAGACGCGCGATTCAGGCAGCCGGTTATCTCCGGAAAATGGCGCGAAGCCGCTGACCGAAAACATTAGCCCCATGCTCTCTCATTTGGCGAGGTCATTTTGTCGCGGGCAAATGAGCATGGCGCGCAACGCGAAAGACGGCTCCGCAATGGCAGCCGCCCGGAGGAAGAGGCCATCGTAGCTCGTCTCGTGTGACAAGACGAAACCTTCTAAAGACATGGAAAGGCCGCCTGCACCGGAGCGCAAGCGGCCATTTACATGAGAGAAACGAGCGTTAACCAGCCTTCTGGACGATGAAGCTCCAATAGGTGTCGGGGCCGGCCGGGACATTGAAATTGACGTCGGAGACGGTGACCGTGGAATAGCCGGCGCGCTTGATCAGCTGCAGCCACATCGACTTACCCAGCACGGAATAATGGTTCGGATTGTTCTGGTGGCGGCAGGCCGTGTCCGGGGCCGGCACTTCCATATAGAGCACGCCGCCCGGCTTCAGCACGCGGCAGGTCTCGTTGAGCGAGAACAACGGAAACACCGAATGTTCCAGCACATGCCGGCACCAGACGAGATCAAATGTCTGGTCGGGGAATTCGAGGAAGGAAAGATCCATCTCCACCGCGTTGAAACCCTTCTGGCGGCAGATGTCGATATCTTCGCCGATGGCGATGCCGATCGCATCGAGCTTGTCGGCGGCGAAATGTTTCAGCGCCACACCCTGGCCGCAACCGATGTCGAGCACCTTGGCGCCGGCCGGCAGCGGATGGGCTTCCTTGACACGCTGCCAGACACTGGCAGTGATATAGTCGTGCAGGCTCGACGTATATTCCGGGTAGACGTCCGACCAGAGTGTCTTCAAGAACGCATCAAAACGGGCGTATTTCTGTTCGAGGGGCTGATACTCGGGCTTGAGGGCAGACGCTAGATCTTCGCGCAGGGCAGTGACGGCCATTGAAATTCGCTCCGTAAGGGTGGCGCCAGGGGATCGCCCTGACGAAAACGAAGCTAACGAGTTATGGTAAATTTTCGCTTAATTGGAAACTCCGAGCGGTTGTGCTGGTTAGCGCTTCGACGGGCAACGAACCCTCGCGCTGCTTGTTCCAAAAGGAACAGCCGATGCGATCACGGCATGGCACAAGACGCTCATCAACGAACGGGAGTGACCGCCATGACCATGCTGATGACCTTCGCCTTTCTCGCTGTTCTCGCCGTCGGCACGCTGCCGGTGTCGTTCCGGCCGCTCGACATCTTCCACCGCTGAGCCGCAGGCTCCGTCCTGACGCAGAGCAATGATCATCCTGACCGGATCCATCTTCCTGCTGCCCGTGGTGCTGTCGAACAGCGCCAGCCTGCTCCTCACCGTCAGTCTTATCGCCGCTGTTTGAGGCGATTCCACCTGCGTTACTGTTTTGCGATCCCGCTGCCCAGATAGCTGCGCGGCGGCGAGCCCAGCACACGGCGGAACATGGTGGTAAAGGCCGCGGCGTTCTCATAGCCAGCCTCCAGCGCCACTTCCGTGACCGAAAGGCCATCCGACAGCTTCGGCAAGCAGGCAAAGACGCTTGCCTGCTGGCGCCAGGTGACGAAACTGACGCCTGTTTCCTGGCGGAAGAAGCGCGTGAAGGTGCGGCGGCTCATGGCGAGCTCATGCGCCCAATCGTCGAGCCGGGCATTCGGCGACGGATTGGCGACGAAGGCCGCGCAAAGCGCCGACAGCCGCCCGTCGAGCGGAAACGGCAGACCCAGCGGCCGCTCGCGCAACGCCATGATCTCTTCCACCAGCAATGTCTGGACCAGCTCGGCCTTGCGGCCACCGGTCATTGCCTCCTGCAGCCGAATGGCCTCCAGAAGCAGGCTCCGCGCCAGGTCGGTGACTTCGAGCACCAGCGGCCGGTCCTTGACCAGGACCTCCAGCGACGGCGTCACATAGACCGATTTCATCTCCATGCCGCTCAGCATTTCCACCGCATGCGGAAAGCGCGGCGGGATGAGCAGCGCATGCCCCGGCGGGATCATGAAGCGGCCACGATCGGTCTCGACCAGCACCACGCCAGCAAAGGCGCAAAGCAATTGCGTGCGGCTATGGATGTGCCGCGGCACCAGATAGCCGGTCGGATAGCTGTTGGCATGGACGTAGATATCGCCGTTCGCTCCCTCGATCCTGGCAAGGGCACGGTCATGCTTCTCAACGGCGTCTTTAGATGGCTCTCGCACATGTCGGTTCATGTTTGGCCCAATCGCAAAACAATTCGACCAAAACACAAAAGCAGGTCAACCGCAAGACATGTAAGTAAGCCTTACGATCCCGACGCAAGAGCGGGTCGGTTCAGGAGACATTTCCATGGCAATGGTCACGGACGCGCAACCGGTGCCGTCGACGGCATCGGCCGTTCCCCGGTTTCAGAAGGCAACCCTTTCCATCCTGTTTGCGGTGAGCTTCGGTCACCTGCTCAACGACATCATGCAGTCGTTGTTGGCCTCGCTCTATCCGCTGTTCAAAGCCAATTACGACCTCGATTTCATCCAGATCGGCCTGTTGACCGCGACCTTCCAGATCACCGCTTCGCTCTTGCAACCGGTGGTCGGCATCGTCACTGACAAGAAGGCAATGCCCTATGCCCTGCCCGTCGGCATGGCGAGCACCTTCTGCGGCCTGATCACGCTGGGCAACGCGCATAATTTCACCATGCTGCTCATCGGCGCCAGCATGATCGGCTTCGGTTCGGCCGTCTTCCACCCCGAATCGTCGCGCATCGCCCGCCTGGCCTCCGGCGGCCGCCACGGCCTGGCACAATCGCTGTTCCAGGTGGGCGGCAATGCCGGACAGGCAATCGGCCCGTTGATCGCTGCCTTCATCGTTCTTCCGCGTGGCCAGGGCAGTGTTGCCTGGCTCTCCGTCATCGCCATGGTCGGCATGGTGCTGCTCTCCTTTGTCGGCCGCTGGTATGTCAGCCATCGCCGGCAACAGGTCTCGAAGGCGCCGGCCAGCCGTACGCTGCCGCTGCCACAGAACAAGGTGCTTTGGGCCTTCCTGATTCTCGTCCTGCTGACAGCGACCAAAAATGTCTACATGTCGAGCATTTCCAGCTATTTCACTTTCTACGTCATCCAACGCTTCGGCATGAGCGTGCAGGCGTCACAGCTGATGCTGTTCCTGTTCCTTGGATCGGTGGCGGTCGGCACTTTCCTGGGCGGCCCGATCGGCGACCGTTTTGGCGCTCGCTTCGTCATCTGGTTCTCGATCCTCGGCGTTATCCCGTTCGCGCTGCTGCTGCCATACGCAAACCTGTTCTGGACCTGCGTTCTGTCGGTGGTGATCGGCCTGATCTTCGCTTCGGCTTTCTCGGCCATCGTCGTCTTCGCCCAGGAACTGATTCCCGGCCGGGTAGGCCTGATCGCCGGCATCTTCTTCGGCTTCGCCTTCGGCGCCGGCGGACTGGGCGCGGCGCTGCTCGGCCTGCTCGCCGACAAGCATGGCCAGGACGGCATCGTGCTGGTCTACAAGGTCTGCTCGTACCTGCCGCTGCTCGGCCTGTTCACGGTGTTCCTGCCGCGGATTCCGAAAAGCCACTGAAAAACCATCCCGCGTCAATCCAACGCCCTGCCTGCGGTGAAGCAGGGCGGGCGTTCTGCGCTCTAGGTATGCAGGACGGACAACTGCCTAATTGACAGCACGCCAATAAAGCGCAAAACATACATTTGCTCGCAAAGATAAATGCTGCAACGCAGCGGATCACATCAACCGCGTAGTCTCCTTTTTCAGGGAAACTGCGCGGTCGGACTTGTTCGACGGGAGGCTGAGCATTGGACGAGAGACGGAAGAGAGAGCCAACCGCTTGGCAGGTGCTGGAGGAGAAAGCCGTTGGCTGCTTCGATAATCAGGACGGCGAGGACATTCTACACTACGTCCTTGAGCACGCAGCGCATTTCGCAAATGTCTCGCGGCAGCATACAAAAATCACCGTAGATCGTCGTGCTTTCTGCCTAGGCACAGCCAAAGCGGCGGACGAAGGGCAAATGGAAAGATCGCCAGCGGCTCAGACATTCCTGGAATGGCTGAAAGTGGACCCATTTGACGTTGTTCAAAAGCAAGGACGAGATGAAAGCGATATTTTAAAGGCTCATTCAAAAAACGCAGTCGTCGTCGCCTCAAAAAACATGAACGACATCGCGGCAGAAGCTCGCAAGTTTGCAGAGCAGACACGCGAGAAGCTTGCCTTCCGACATTTTCTCTCTGCTTTCATGTGCTTGAGAACGAACACGCATGGCGCGCAGGAATTTCTTGAGGATTTATACAGCAGAAAACTACTCCCCGTCGAAGACTTCCAAGATCTACTTTATGATCGAATGGAAGAGGATCGGGAGCCTAACATTGAGCGGTGGCGCAGAATTCTCCTCCTATCTCCACCTGGGACCAGCGTCCGTCGAAAAGCCGACCCATCCTCTCGCGCTAGTATTTGGCGCAAAACTCTCAACTCTTCTGCGTCCGGGGCCACCGATGACAGAGAGAACAACCCGTCGCCGCAATCATCTTCCGGCGCGACGGACGTGCAGCCGATGGCAACTAGCCAACCCACCACAGATGGTTCAACCGATCCTCGTGGGAGGCGTGACTTTACCTCCGATGCGTATACCACTTTGGATCCGAAAGACCCGCTTGGACTGAAGGCGGACGTCCGTGCGTTTGCCGATCTCATTTGCCTGCGGGAGGTGCTGCCTCCGCTGTCGATCGGCCTGTTCGGCGGCTGGGGATCGGGAAAGTCCACGTTTATGTCGGCCTTGGAAGGGGAGATCGACCAAGTCGTTGGCGAGCATTTCGCGGACGGCGACCCCCTCGACCGAGATACGACCTATGTCAAACATGTCGTCCACATTCGTTTCAATGCTTGGCATTTTGCCGATGCCAATTTGTGGGCTAGCCTGACGGCGGAATTCTTCGACCAGCTGCGCGCTGGCGGCTATAAAAACACGGACAAGGTCATTCATTCGCAGCTAGTCGCGGATGTCGGCGCTCATGCACGCAAATTGTCCGACGATGCAAAGCAAGCAAAAGAAAAGCTTTCCCAGAGCGAGAAGGCCCTGATCGAAGCCCAAAAGCAGCGCCAAACAGCGCTGGCTGACTCGAAGGACAGGCTCAGCCAGAAATACTCCCAGACACTGGTGGTAGCTGTAAGTGCAACCTATGCAAACTTTAAAGCGGACCTCCCTGAGATGGGGCGGACAATCGATCCGGAGCAGCCGGAGAAGGACATTGCGGAATTCATCGGCATCGTGAAAGAGGTGCAGACCTGGCGCGGTCAGGGCCGCACCCTCATTCGATACATCCATGCACGCGGCTGGCGTATGACGGGGCTCTTCGCCGCCGTGGCCACTGCCGCTGGCGGTGCTTTGCTGCTCTACTGGAAACCGGCCATCTGGCTTTCCGTACTGCCCATCCTCGCCGGCCTCGCCGGGATTGCCCAGATTCTTCGGCCCGGCGTGAAGCTGATCGGCAGCCTGTTGAGGAGCAGCGTCGACTTTGCCGCCGCGCTGCAAGGAGAAACGGATGCCGCCCTGACGCGCATCTCCCAGGCGGACGAAGCGCTGAAACGCGCCGCCGCCGAAGTTGATGCCTGCAAGGCCGCAGCAGCCAAGGCCGTCGCGCTGGAGGCCCGTTATACCAGTACCACGAAGCTGCTGGGCAGTTCCCCGAAGCTGCTCCGCTATCTGCTCGAGGACGATCCCGAAGCCCAAGCGCTGGCAAAGGAGACCGGTCTGATCAGCCGCGTCAGGCGTCTGTTTCAGGAACTCGACACCGTTCTGGGAAATGCGACGACGCCCGAAAACGCTGCTCCCGAAAAAAACGGCGAACGACCCTCCGCACGAGGTGGTCCCAGGCCAACCGAAGACAACAAGGATAAGGACGAGGAGCCCAATGAACCTGTCCCGGACCGCATTATCATCTACATTGACGATCTCGACAGATGTACGCCGCGGCAAGTCTATGAGGTCCTGCAGGCGGTGCATCTCCTGCTCGCGTTCAAACATTTCGTCGTCATTGTCGGAGTGGATTTCGCGTGGATATCGCAGGCGCTTGCCAAGGAATTGCAACCCAGTTTGCTAGGCGCGGAGAAGCTGGATGACGAGCTCACCGAACGCCAACTCGCGATCCGCTACCTCGAAAAAATATTTCAGATCCCGTTCTGGCTTCGCAGATTGACTACTTCGAGCAATGCCGGCGGGGAAGGATCGTACACCCTTTTCGTCGACTCCCTGCTGGCTGACAATACGCCCAAATCCAGCACGCGAAAGTCAGATTCAACCGGGCAATCGGAAAATGGGGGCGGAAACGCAGCGGTCGTGGTTGAGAACAAAGACGACCTGCCGACCGAGGAAACTCCTCAAGAGCCGTCCACATCGCAATCCGAATTCAAATCCGAGCCTGAGTCGGAGTTGCCGTCAAAAGCGTCACCTAAACTCGAACCGATGAAACTGGAGCCAGAGGAGATCAAATTCCTCAAAATTCCTGCGATCGGCCGTCTGGCGGGCAGCGAACCGCGCACCGTCAAGCGCTTCATCAACATCTATCGCATTGTCCGAGGCGCCAGTACTGAAAACGAACAGGGCCGAGCGCGCTTTCTCGGGGAAGGCCAGGAGGATGCTCAGCCGTCAATACCCGCTGAATATCCGATCGCGGCGATTATGGTTGCGATCGAAACAGGCCAACCAATGGCGGTGGCAGACGCCCTTTTTCGCGCCATCACAAGTCCGGCGACCGACAATGACTTCCTCAACGGACAGAGCGACGATATCCGCAACGCCTTCAAGGAGGCCGTGGGCCGGCGTGGGGGGGCGCCGATTGACCGGGAGACAGTCGTCAAGTGGGCTCGCGAAGCGCGGCGCTTTTCATTCAACAAGATCTAGCAGGGGATCTCGTCGCCACGACTCGTCAGATATCTGCCACGCCTATAATACTAGCCGCGAAAGCCTCGCGAATGATGCCGATCAACCAGCGGGTCGCCGGATCTTCGGCGATCTCGCGCCGGCAGATCACCGAAACCATGTAGGTGCCCATGTTGATCGGCATGGTCGACAGCGACAGGCCGGCATTCTTGGCCAGCACCCGCGCCGCATGCGCCGGCAGGCTGGCAATGACCGGCATGGTCGCGAGATAGGCCGGCAGCGACGAGAAATGTGTCAGCGCCGTGTGGATGCGGCGCGTCCGGCCGATGGTTTTCAGCGTCTCGTCGACGATCCCTTCGCGGCCGGTGAACGAGATGAGCAGGTGCGGCAGCGACAGGAACGCGTCGAGCGTCAGCGGCAGGTCGAGTTGGCAGAGATTGTTGTTGAGGATGGTCAGATAGCCGGAGCGGCCGATATCCTCGGCCACCAATCCTGTCCGCGCCGGCACGCCGGCTGCCACGGCGAGATCGATCTCGCGGCTCAAAAGCATCTCGGTCGCCGTGTGCCGGTTTGCCTGCCGGAAGACGATGGACACCCGCGGCGCCGAGGCGAGCAGCGCAGTCGAGATCGCCGGTCCGATCGCCACTTCGAAATCGTCGGACATGCCAACAGAGAAATGCCGCGCACTGCTTGCCGGATCGAAGCCGCGATCGACCACCAGCGCCTGGCGCAAGAGATCGATGCCTTCGCCGATCTGCGCCGCCATGGCGACAGCCCTCGGCGTAGGCTCCATGCCCAAGCGGCTGCGCAAGAACAAGGGGTCGTCCGCCGCCAGCCTGAGACGCGCCAGTGCTGCGCTCACAGCCGACTGGCTGAGCGACAGGCGCTGCGCCGCCTTCGACACGCTGCGTTCCTGCCAGATGGCGAGGAAGGTGACCGCGAGATTGAAGTCGAGCCGGCTAATATCATTCAGATTGATATTGCTCATTCAAAAATGCGATTTGATCGATAGTTCTGGCGACACGATATAGGAAGAAACCCAACCGGATCAATTCCAATGTCCGACACTGCAATCCAATCCACCCGGCTTGAAGCCTCTCCGATTGTCGTCGCGCTTGCCGGCGCGATCTCGCTTGCCGTTGCGATGGGCATCGGCCGCTTCGCCTTCACGCCCCTCCTGCCGATGATGCTGCACGACGGCACGATCGATATCGGCGGCGGCAGCCTGCTCGCCACCGCCAATTATATCGGCTACTTGATCGGCGCGTTGCTCTGCATGCCCCTGCCCGCTTTGATCCGCCGGCTCGGCTTTGGCTTCAGCGATGCGCTCATGGTACGCTTCGGTCTGGTGATGACGGTGTTGCTGACGGTGGCCATGGCCGCCCACATGCCGTGGGCATGGCCTGCTCTACGGCTCCTCTCGGGCATCATCTCCGCCGTCGTCTTCGTCTTCATGGCAAGCTGGAGCCTGAAGCGGCTTTCAGACCGCAGCGCCTCGCATCTCGCCGGCATCATCTATACCGGTCCCGGCATCGGCATCGCGCTCTCGGGGGCAGCGGCCTCCAGCGTCTCCTCGGTTGGCGGTTCCGCAGCCTCAGGCTGGCTGGTCTTCGGTATACTGGCCGCGCTCCTGTCTTTGGTCGTCTGGCCGGTCTATCGGCCGGATGGGTTGACCCGCAGCACGATAACGGCGGGGCACGCCTCCTCCGACAGGCGCCGCGACCGTTGGACGGTCGAGCAGATGGTCCTGTCGCTCGCCTACGGACTGGCTGGCTTCGGCTACATCATCACCGCCACCTATCTGCCGGTCATCGCGCGGGAGACATTGGGCGAGACGCATTGGATCAATCTGTTCTGGCCGGTCTTCGGCATCGGCGTGGCGGTCGGGGCATTGCTGACGCGCTTCTTCCCGCGCAGGTTCGACGGCCGCCTGGTGTTGATCCTGTCCTACATCGTGCAATCGGTCGGCGTCGTCTTCGCTTTGCTCCTGCCCTCGGTCATGGGCTTCATGCTCGGCAGCGTCCTGGTCGGCCTGCCGTTTACCGTGATCACGCTTTACGCCATGCACGAGGCCCGGCGGCTGAGGCCCGTCGATGCAACGAGCTTCATCGGCCTGATGACTGCGCTCTACGGCATCGGCCAGATCGCCGGCCCGCCCCTCGCCGCCGCCATCCTCGCCCATAGCGCCAGCCATGCAGCGGGATTTTCGTTGGCATTGTCGGTGGCGTCTGGTTCGCTGGTCTTCGGCGCCCTGCTCTATGGACTTCTGCTGGCGCGCTATCGCCACAAGGGATGAGCGCTGGCCTCCCTGAAGGAGCCGCCCTCGGGTTATCCTGGGGACAAGCATAATCGGAAGGGAAAACTTTACCGAATTTGCTCATGGGTTGCTAAGCTTGCCATCGCCGTCGACATTCGAAGTCGATAGTCATAGCTTGCATGCAATCGGGGAATTGATTTGCCTGAGAGGAGCAAGTCCTGGAACGCAAAAAGCCCCTATATCGAACCGTAAACACTCGGACGCATGGCGTTTGCCATCACACCGGTGGCGACTTTGCCTGGGAAAGAAACACGAAGCGCCAACAAGAAAACCAATCGGCGCTTGGCTCGATGCATGGCAAGAAGCAGCGAGGACTCGATTACACACCGCTGTTCAAATTTCTTCTCTCCAGGGTCGGAGAAGACTGGGCAAAAACTTATAGTGAGGCGGTCGCAAGATTAGACCGCCCCGACGCCATCTTTTGGATCGTAGCTGAAAACGAACTCGACAAGAATGCCGTCGTCCGGGTTGGTGAGAACACCTACTACAGCGGTCTTTACGTCGATGAGAGCAATATGTTGGCAGCAGTCGATCCCTGTGTCACCGAGAACGATCTAAACCCCACATGTGAATGCTGCACGCACACGTTCAACGGAAAACGCTTCACGCGTCCATACGAACTCGGCGCCGACCACCCTGGAAAGTGACAGAATAGCTTTCATCGCCGGGTGCCTTCAGGGAGTCTTGTTTTATGAAAGACAAGCAAGGACCGTTGCGTCGCGCATACGAGCCCCGCGCCGATCTCAACCAACCCGCCGACTTTTTTCTTTCATCCTCTTGACCTTCCCATCGTTGGAAGCCCCATCTTCTTCGGCAGTCAGAATAAGGAGAAGAATCGTGGTTTCACTGACTGATACTGCAACGAGGCATGGCGGCGAGGAGAGTGTCACGCTCGCCATCGAGGGCATGACCTGCGCCTCCTGCGTCCGGCATGTCGAGAAGGCGCTGAAAAACGTACCCGGCGTGATCACCGCCAATGTCAATCTCGCCACAGAGCGCGCCGAGGTGACCCGCGTCGTCGGCCAGGCCGATGAAAGGACGCTGGAATCGGCCGTCGAGGATGCGGGGTATGCCGCCCGCCCTTTTGATTTTGTCGCGCCGCCGGAGGATCAATCCGCGCGTCGCGACGCAGAAAGCCGCAACCTGGGCTGCGCGCTGATCCTCGCCGCGGTTTTCACCGCTCCGGTCTTCGTGCTGGAAATGGGGGCGCATTTCATTCCCGCGGTGGATGACTTCATCATGCTGCATATCGGCATGGGCGTGAGCCGCATCTTGCAGTTCGTTCTGGCAACCGCAGTGCTTCTCGGCCCCGGCCTGCGCTTCTACCGCGCTGGCATTCCGGCACTGCTGCACGGTGCGCCGAACATGAATTCGCTGGTCGCGGTCGGCACGCTCGCCGCCTGGTTCTATTCCGTCGTCGCGACTTTTGCCCCCGGCGTGCTGCCGCCCGGCACCGCCAATGTCTATTACGAAGCGGCAGCGGTGATCGTGACGCTGGTGCTTGCAGGCCGCAGCATGGAAGCGCGCGCCAAGGGCCGCACCTCGGATGCCATCCGGCATCTCATCGGCCTGCAGCCGAAGACGGCAATCGTCATCCACAACGGACAATCGGCGGAGATCCCGCTCTCGGAGATCCGCATCGGCGATCGCATACAGGTCCGGCCCGGCGAGAAGATCGCGGTCGATGGCGTGGTGGAGGATGGTCACTCTTTCGTCGACGAGTCGATGATTTCGGGCGAGCCGATGCCAGTCGAGAAAACCGCAGGAGGCTCGGTGATCGGCGGCACGGTCAACCGCACCGGCAGCTTCATCTTCCGCGCCGAAAAGATCGGCGCGGATACTGTGCTCGCGCAGATCATCCGCATGGTCGAGCAGGCGCAGGGCGCCAAGCTGCCGATCCAGTCACTGGTCGACACGATCACGGCCTGGTTCGTGCCGGCGGTGATGGGTGTTGCGGCTCTGACGGTGCTGGTCTGGCTGATATTCGGCCCGGATCCGGCGCTGACATTCGCGCTGATCAACGGCGTCGCGGTGCTGATCATCGCCTGCCCCTGCGCCATGGGGCTCGCCACGCCGACCTCGATCATGGTCGGCTCCGGCCGCGCCGCCGAACTCGGCATCCTGTTCCGCAAGGGCGATGCGCTGCAGGCACTTGGCGAGGCGACTGTGATTGCCTTCGACAAGACCGGTACGCTTACAGAAGGTAAGCCAGCTCTAACAGACTTTGCCGTCGCAAAGGGTTTTGACCGCGCCGAGTTACTGGCCCAGGCCGCCGCGATCGAGGCAAACTCGGAACATCCGGTGGCCCAGGCAATCGTCGCCGCGGCGAGGTCGGAGGGCCTGACCTTGCCGACAGTTCGGAATTTCGAAGCCCTGCCAGGCTTCGGTGTCAAGGCGAAGGTCGGCGACCGCATAGTCGAGATCGGCGCCGACCGGATGTTTGTCGGCAAGGACATTTCAGGCTTTGCCAGCGATGCGGCGCGATTGGCATCGCTGGGACGGACGCCGCTCTATCTCGTGGTCGACGGCGCGCCCGCGGCCATGATCACGGTCGCCGATCCGGTCAAGCCAAACACGCCCGCCGCCATCCGCGCGCTCAAACAGCGCGGCCTCACCGTCGCGATGATATCAGGCGACAATCGCCGCACGGCGGAAGCCATCGCCCGTGAGATCGGCATCGACACGGTCGTGGCCGAGGTGCTGCCGGACGGTAAGGTGGCGGCGCTGGAAAAGCTGCGCGCCGGCGGCAAGACCATCGCCTTTGTCGGCGACGGCATCAACGACGCACCGGCGCTCGCCGCCGCTGATATCGGCATCGCCATCGGCACCGGCACGGATATCGCCATCGAAAGCGCCGACGTGGTGCTGATGGGTGGCGATCCGGCGGCTGTGGCGCGGGCAATCGGGCTTTCGAGCGCGACGATGCGCAATATCAAACAGAACCTGTTCTGGGCCTTCGTCTACAATGCCGTGCTGATCCCGGTCGCCGCCGGAGCGCTCTATCCGGCCTATGGCGCGCTGCTGTCGCCGGTCTTTGCCGCCGGCGCCATGGCACTCTCCAGTGTGTTCGTGGTCGGCAATGCGCTGAGGCTGCGGCGCTGGGTCGAATAATATGATCGAGCTTGGCTTTCCCCACGTCCAGGGGATGGCCAGGCTCAGGAACATCTTCGATGGCCTCCGCCGCTGTGGCCGCTGTGCCCTCCGATACCAAAGCCCAAACCGCCCATGAGACCGAATGCTACGATCAGGTTACCCATTCGCGCTCCCTGAAAATGCGCCCAAAGTAACCTATATCAGCGCAAACGGCAATTTGCGCTGCGTCTTCTCGCCACGCGATCGACGGACGCTGAAAACAATCTGAAGAGGTACCTGATGAATATCGGTGAAGTCGCAAAGCAGTCCGGCGTTTCGGCCAAGATGATCCGCTACTATGAGAGCATCGGCCTGATCGCCGCTGCTGACCGCAGCGAGGCAGGCTACCGCAATTACGGCATGAACGACGTCCACACGCTGCGCTTCATCCGCCGCGCCCGCGATCTCGGATTCACCGTCGAGCAGATGGGCGATCTGCTCGCGCTCTGGAAGGATCGCTCCCGGGCCAGCGCCGAGGTCAAGAAGATCGCGCTCGGCCATATCGCCATCCTCGAGCGCAAAGTCGCCGAACTCAAGGCGATGACCGAAACGTTGCGTCATCTTGCCAATCACTGCAACGGCGATGGCCGACCGGAATGCCCGATCCTCGAAGACCTTGCACAGGCCAATCCGCCGGATATGCATCAGACAGATATCGGCAAATTCGGCCGCACGGGAATCGCAAACCAGACGCGCTGACGGGCGCGAAAGCCCCGCAGAAATTGCAGAATCGTTAAAAATGGAACAAAGCCTGAAACCGAACTTCTAGGGTTGCGCGTTACAGTCCGTTACAATGCACAACGGAAATTCGCCATGACCCAGATCGTCACCGTATCCGCGGTCACCGCGGCCTATGCCACAGAGGGGCTCAAGCCGAGCGCCCGCGTGAACGGTTCGACGCAGACGTCGGAGGCGGTCAACGCCCAGATCCAGGAAGTGCGCCGCGCCGACAATCTGCAACAGGTGCAAATGCGCGAAGTGGTTGGGGCCGCCTCCATCACCGCCTTCTTCGTCGGCGCCGGCGAGCGCGGCCGCCAACTTGTACAGACCACGCTACGCGAGGCTCAGGAAGCCTATTTCTTCGGCAAGGAGGACGTCGAGGAAGCGGATGCCGGCAATGTCGATCAGAACCCCGAGCAGCAAGCGCGGGATCACGACACAGGCGAGGATCAGCCACAAGAAGAGGGCGCTCCCGAAATGCTGGCCCTGCCCTCACCTGAACAGTTGCTGCAATCGATCGACGAGTAAAGCGCCCCTATACTCCCGGTCGGATCACATCTTCATGTTGCCCATGCCCGGCCGCATGTCCTTGACCGGGATATCAATCTCGACCTTGCCGGCTTTCTCGAAATCAAGCACGGCATGCACCATGTCGCCTGCCTTGAACGGCGCTTTCACGCCCATGATCATCATATGCAGGCCACCAGGCTTCATCTCCACCGTCTGACCAGCGGGAAGCGGCAAACCATCGGTGAGCTTGCGCATGGTCATGACGTCGTTGTTCATCGCCATTTCATGCATTTCGACGGTTCTCACGTCAGCAGAGAGCGACACGGAAACCAGCCGGTCGTCCTGGCTGCCGTGATTGACGATGGTGAGGAAACCGCCGCCGACCGGTTGGCCGGGCGTCATCGCCTTGACCGCCGCGGCGGTGATTTCAAGGTCGCCGATTTTGACCGGCATGAACATGCCGGCCATGTCGCCCTGCATTTGGGCAGCGAAGAACAGCACGGGGTGTCCGGGCTGAATATGCGGAACGGCGCGTACCGCCGGATAGGCAAAGGCCATGGCCGGAAGAGTGGAAAGCAGGAAGGAAGCGAGAATTCTGGTCCGCAGCATGGATCGGTTCTTTCAATGAAACTGCATGTCAGCCGCTGCCGTTTGCCGGCTGCGGCGCTCGAATGGACGAGGCATCAAGCAAAGGTGGTCCGCGACAAAGCCCGTGCCCAAGAGCACGGCGTTTCAATCCAATCAGGGAAGCCCGCGGGCAAAGGTTTTTTTCTGCCTCTGTGAAGAAACCGGCAAAAATCGAAGGCGATGGCACGAAAGCATGTCCGGCCGCGGCAAAACACAGGTCGCAATGACGCATGTCATGCGGCACCCCGCCTGTGTTGTCGCCCGTCTTGCAAAGCGAGGGATAGCTGCCATCCGGTAAGCGGTATCGGGCAGCCAAACTGCCGTCGTCGGGCATCGCCAGCCCGTGTCCTGTGAAGCCGAGCATGATCAGGGCGAGCGCGCAGACGATGCGCGCAGAAACGGCCCTGATCCACCGATCTCCCATGCCCGAACTCCTTTTTTCATCAGTTCCATAGACAGTTCTTGCCGCCGTGGCTAGCCACGCCCCGCAGCCGGCACGGCCATCGCCATGAAGCAGAACGACAGAAACTTGCGCGATCGCGTCATTTCCCTCTTGCCAGCCGCGGGCTGTCACGGCTATCAATTCTCTACCTGCTGGGAGAATCTGCGACAGCCGCAGTGCCGAAGGAGCAACCGCCCCGGAAACTCTCAGGCCAAAGGACCAGCGGGCATATACGAACTCTGGAGAACGGCGCCGGCCAGCCGGATAGCCTGCCGAAGGGATAGCAATCTCAGGCAAAGGGACAGAGGGGGCTTGAGGATTGCGGGTTGCCCGACGGCACGCCCGTTCTTGAGCTGGTGCTCTGAGCGCCGAACCCGGGAGACCGTTCGTGGATGACACACCGCTTCTGAAAACACCCCTCCACATGCTGCATCTGTCGCTTGGCGCCCGCATGGTGCCGTTTGCCGGATATGACATGCCTGTGCAATATCCCACCGGCATCCTCAAAGAGCACCTGGCGACCCGCAAGCTCTGCGGCCTGTTCGACGTCTCGCATATGGGCCAGGTGATGATCCGGCCGAAGTCGGGACGGATGGAGGATGCCGCACTGGCGCTCGAGCGGCTGATCCCGGTCGATATCCTCGGCCTCAAGCCCGGCCGGCAGCGCTACGGCGTCTTCACCAATGGCCGCGGCGGCATTCTCGACGATCTGATGGTGTCCAACCGCGGCGATCATTTCTACATGGTGGTCAACGCGTCCTGTAAGCATGCCGATCTCGCCCATATGCAAGAACATCTCTCGGACGCCTGCGACATCGACATGCTCGCCGACCGGGCGCTGATCGCACTGCAAGGCCCGCATGCAGAGCATGTGCTGGCGGAGTTCTGTCCGGAAATCACCTCGATGAAGTTCATGGACGTCGAGGAGGACGACCTGCATGACATCGACTGCATCATTTCCCGCTCCGGCTATTCCGGCGAGGACGGTTTTGAGATCTCGATCCCCGCCGACAAGGCCGAACTCGTTGCGCATCGCCTGCTCGACCATCCCGATTGCGAGCCGGTGGGCCTTGGCGCGCGCGACAGCCTTCGACTGGAAGCCGGCCTCTGCCTCTATGGCAACGACATTGACACCACCACCAGCCCCGTCGAGGCCGCCCTCGAATGGGCGATCCAGAAGGCCCGCCGCAAGGGCGGCGCTCGCGCCGGAGGCTTCCCAGGCGCCGACCGCATCCTCGACGAGTTGGAAAATGGCACCGCCCGCAGGCGTGTCGGCCTGAAGCCCGAGGGCAAGGCGCCGGTCAGGGCGCATGCCGGGCTTTATGCGACGGATTCGCTGGAGTCACCGATCGGGGAAGTCACCTCCGGCAGTTTCGGTCCGAGCGTCGATGGGCCGGTGGCGATGGGCTATGTACCGATCGACCTCGCCGGCGCTGGAACGCGCGTCTATGCGGAGGTGCGCGGCAAGTTTCTGCCAGTCACTGTGACGGAGCTACCCTTCCTTAGCCCAAGCTACAAGCGCTAGCCAATGAACGCCTGCATTTCCACGATCACCCCCTCTCACCTATTTGAACGACCCAACCTTCCCCAAGGAGCGATACATGCCGAAATTCACTGAAGATCATGAATGGCTGGAAATCGAAGGCGACATGGCGACGGTCGGCATTACCGCCCACGCCGCCGACCAGTTGGGCGATCTCGTTTTCGTCGAGTTGCCGCAGATCGACGCCAAGTTCGACAAGGGTGCCACGGCAGCCACCGTCGAGAGCGTCAAGGCTGCCTCCGATGTCTTCTGCCCATTGAGCGGCGTGATCRTCGACACCAATGACGCCATCGTCGCCGATCCATCGCTGGTCAATTCCGATCCCCAGGGCAATGGCTGGTTCTTCCGTATCCGGCTCGCCAATCCCTCCGAGGCCGATGGCCTGATGGATGAGGATGCCTACAAGCGGATGATTGAATCATGACCCTGCCCAAAGACTTCGCCTTCACCGACTACGATCCCTACAATTTCGCCGATCGCCGCCATATCGGCCCCTCGCCCGACGAGATGGCGGCGATGCTGCAGGTGATCGGCTACAAAAACTTGGACGCGCTGATCGACGACACCGTGCCGGCTGCGATCCGGCTGAAAACCCCGCTCCAATGGGACAAGCCGCTCACCGAGCGCGAAGCGCTCGACAAGATGCGCGAGACGGCCAACAAGAACAAAAAGCTCGTCTCGCTGATTGGCCAGGGCTATCACGGCACGATCACCCCGCCGGTGATCCAGCGCACCATCCTAGAAAATCCGGCCTGGTACACGGCCTATACGCCCTACCAGCCGGAGATCAGCCAGGGCCGGCTGGAAGCGCTGCTCAACTACCAGACCATGGTCAGCGACCTGACCGGCCTCGACATCGCCAACGCCTCGCTGCTGGATGAGTCAACCGCCGCCGCCGAAGCCATGGCCATGGCTGCGCGCGTGGCGAAAACCAAATCCACCACTTTCTTCGCTGACGAGAATTGCCATCCGCAGAATATCGCACTGCTGCGCACCCGCGCCGAACCGCTCGGCCTGACGGTCGTGGTCGGCAATCCCTTCCGCGATCTCGACGCCAACAATGTCTTCGGCGCCATTTTCCAGTATCCCGGCACTTACGGCCATGTGCATGATTTCACCGATATCATCGGCAAGCTGCATGCCGCCGGCGCCATCGGCGTCGTCATCGCCGATCCGCTTGCCCTCTGCTTGCTGAAATCGCCCGGCGACATGGGCGCCGACATCGCTGTTGGCTCGACCCAGCGTTTCGGCGTGCCGGTCGGCTATGGGGGCCCGCATGCGGCCTATATGGCCGTCCGCGACGAGTGGAAGCGCTCCATGCCCGGACGCTTGGTCGGGGTTTCGGTGGATGCGCGCGGCAACCGCGCCTATCGGCTGGCGCTGCAAACCCGCGAACAGCACATCCGCCGCGAAAAGGCGACGTCCAATATCTGCACCGCCCAGGTCCTGCTCGCCGTCATGGCCTCGATGTATGCTGTCTTTCACGGCCCAAAGGGCTTGAAAGCGATCGCACAGAGCGTCCACCAGAAGACGGTGCGGCTCGCCAAGGGCCTGGAAAAGCTCGGCTACACCGTCCAGCCGGACAGGTTCTTCGACACGATCACCGTCGAAGTGGGCAAGCTGCAGGGCGTCATCCTCAAGGCGGCAGAAGCCGAAGAGGTCAATCTGCGCAAGATCGGCCACGATCGCATCGGTATTTCGCTCGACGAACGCTCGCGGCCGGTGACGCTCGAAGCTGTCTGGCGCGCCTTCGGCGGCGATTTCCACGCCTACGAGTTCGAGGCGGATTATCGGCTGCCGGAGGACATGCTCCGCACCAGCGAATACCTGACGCATCCGATCTTCCACATGAACCGCGCCGAAAGCGAGATGACCCGCTATATCCGCCGGCTCTCCGACCGTGATCTGGCCCTAGACCGTTCGATGATCCCGCTCGGCTCCTGCACGATGAAGCTCAATGCCACGGCGGAAATGCTGCCGATCACCTGGCCGGAATTTTCGGAAATCCATCCTTACGTGCCGCCGCACCAGGCCGAGGGCTATCGCGTTCTTCTCGATGACCTGACGAAGAAGCTCTGCGACATCACCGGCTATGACGCCTTTTCGATGCAGCCCAATTCCGGCGCGCAGGGCGAATATGCCGGACTGCTGACCATCCGCAGCTATCACATCGCCCGTGGCGAAGGCCATCGCGACGTCTGCCTGATCCCGACCTCGGCACATGGCACCAACCCTGCCTCGGCGCATATGGTCGGCATGCAGGTCGTCCCCGTCAAAGTCTCGGAGAACGGCGATATCGATCTCGACGATTTCCGCACGCTGGCGGAAAAGCATGCCGCCAATCTCGCCGCGATCATGATCACCTATCCCTCGACCCATGGCGTGTTCGAGGAGACGGTGCGCGAGATCTGCGAGATGACACATGCCTATGGCGGCCAGGTCTATCTCGACGGCGCCAACATGAATGCCATGGTCGGCCTCGCCCGCCCCGGCGATATCGGCTCAGACGTCAGCCATCTCAACCTGCACAAGACGTTCTGCATTCCGCATGGCGGCGGCGGGCCTGGCATGGGACCGATCGGCGTCAAGGCGCATCTCGCGCCCTACCTGCCAGGCCATCCCGAAACCGACGGCAAGCCGGGCGCTGTCTCCGCGGCCGCCTTCGGCTCGGCCTCCATCCTGCCGATCTCCTGGAGCTATATCCTGATGATGGGCGGCGAAGGCCTGACCCAGGCGACCAAGGTGGCGATCCTCAACGCCAACTATATCGCCGCGCGGCTCAAGGGCGCCTATGATGTGCTCTACAAATCCGCCTCCGGCCGTGTCGCGCATGAATGCATCATCGACACGCGGCCGCTGCAGGCAAGCTCGGGCGTCACGGTCGAGGATATCGCCAAGCGGCTGATCGACTGCGGCTTTCACGCCCCCACCATGAGTTGGCCCGTCGCCGGCACCTTGATGATCGAACCGACAGAAAGCGAAACCAAGGCCGAACTCGACCGCTTCTGCGACGCCATGCTGGCAATCCGCGAGGAGGCCCGCTCCATCGAGGACGGCCGCATGGACCGGGCGAACAACCCGCTCAAGAATGCACCGCACACGGTGCAGGATCTCGTCGGCGAATGGAACCGACCCTATAGCCGCGAACAGGCCTGCTTCCCGCCCGGCGCCTTCAAGGTCGACAAATACTGGCCACCGGTCAACCGCGTCGACAATGTCTATGGCGACCGCAACCTCGTCTGCGCTTGCCCGCCGGTGGAGGATTATGCGCTAGCGGCGGAGTGAGAGGCGAAACATCGCCGCAAAGTGGATCGCGGGAGGTCGGCAGTTGCAGACTGCCGACCTCATCGCTATCTGCGACGCCTATGCGGCAAGTCGGATAGCGACATTGTCGTTTCGGCAGATGGTGAGTTGAATGGCATCCGGCAAAAAGACCGTCTCAACGGAATCGGGAGGCACTCTCCAGACACTGGCCAATCTCTGGATCTATATGTGGCCGGAAGGGCGACCGGATCTCAGGATGCGGGTGATCCTCGCCCTGATCCTGCTGCTGGTCGCCAAGGTCTTCCTGCTGTCGGTTTCCTATTTCTTCAAATGGTCGACCAACGCGTTGAGCGGCGACGCCGGCAGAACCGGCGATCTCGCCTCGTTCGCCATCGGCGTGCTGTCACTGGTGGCCGCCTATAATCTCGCGCGGATCATCCAGGCCGGCTTCAACCAGCTGACGGGCTCGCTGTTTGCCCGCGTCGGCCAGCATGCCGTGCGCACGCTGGCGCTCGAAACCTTCGAGCATCTGCACCGGCTGTCGCTGCGCTTTCACATCGAACGCCGCACGGGCGGGCTTTCGCGGGTGATCGAGCGCGGCACGAAGGGCATCGAGACGATCGTCCGCGTCATCATCCTCAACACAATGCCGACGATCATCGAATTCACGCTGACGGCGGTGATCCTCACCTGGACCTATGGCCCGAGCTATTTCGCCGTCACAGCGCTGATGGTCGCGAGCTATCTCTGGTTCACCGTCAAGGCCAGCAATTGGCGGATCGACATCCACCGCAACATGAACACTGCCGATGCCGACGCCAATTCCAAGGCGATCGACTCGCTGTTGAATTTCGAGACGGTCAAGTATTTCGGCAATGAGGACATGGAGGCGCGACGCTTCGACCAGTCCATGGCCGGCTATGAGAGAGCCGCTCTCAAAGTCACGACATCGCAGGGCCTGCTGAACTTCGGCCAGATCGTCATTTTCAGCATCGGCATGCTGGCGATGATGAGCATGTCAGCGCTGGCGATCCGCACGGGAAATCAGACGGTCGGCGACTTCGTCTTCATCAATGTGCTGCTGATGCAGCTTTCGGCACCACTGCAGGTCATCGGCTTCGTCTATAACGAGGTGCGCAACGGCATCGCCAATATCGAGCAGATGTTCGACCTGCTCGACATGGATGCCGAGGTCACAGACAGGCCGGGCGCCAAGGATCTGATCGTTGCCGCCGGCGCGATTTCCTTCAAGGGCGTCTATTTTGCCTATGATCCGAACCGGCCGATCCTGAAGGGCGTATCCTTCGATGTGCCCGCGGGTCACACCGTCGCCGTCGTCGGCCCCTCCGGCGCCGGCAAGTCGACGATCTCCAGGCTGCTCTACCGCTTCTATGACGTCCAACAGGGCGCGATCACAATAGATGGCCAGGATGTCCGCGAGGTCACCCAGAAGAGCCTGCGGAGCGCCATCGGCATGGTGCCGCAGGACACCGTACTGTTCAACGACACGATTGCCTACAATATCGGTTACGGCCGCCCCTCCGCCACTCAAGGCGAGATCGAACATGCCGCCGAAGTCGCCCAGGTCGATCGCTTCATCAAATCGCTGCCGGAAGGCTACGAAGCCACGGTCGGCGAGCGCGGCCTGAAGCTCTCGGGTGGGGAGAAGCAGCGCGTCGCCATTGCCCGCACCATTTTGAAATCGCCTCCGATCCTGATCCTCGATGAAGCTACATCGGCACTCGACACGCGCACGGAGCATGAGATCCAGTCAGCTCTTGATGAAGTCTCGAGAGATCGCACAACGCTGGTAATCGCCCATCGTCTCTCGACTGTTGTGAAAGCAGACGAGATCATCGTGCTGAAGGATGGTGTCATCGCTGAGCGTGGCAAGCATGCCGAACTGCTGGTCCAGGACGGCCTCTATGCCTCCATGTGGAACCGCCAGCTCGAGGCGACAGAGGCTGAGGAGCACCTGAAGAAGGTGCGCGAAGAAAGTGATCTCGGCGCAGCCAAGAACGGCATGGCACGATAAATCCACCAACCACCGTAGAATTGACGGCCAAGACGAGGTGGAGCCGTGACGGCGAGATCAGGCGGCCATCAAAAGAATGGAAGCGCCGGGCCAAAGGCACCGGCGCTCCAAAACCGAGTATCACAAGGGGGTACGAGGGCTACTCGGCCTTAGGCGGGCTTTTCCGCAAATACGTGAACGTACTGCGTTGATCCCGAGGCCTGCCCGCCGACCTCGGCACCGTGTTCGTCAAAAATCATCGGCCGAGCTGTAAAGCCGGCATTCAGCAGCTGGTTGTGGATCTGTGCGATCGTCGTCGCATAGACCATGATGCCGAAATAATGCGCATGGTGCAGCAGGATGGCGTGCTCGCCGTCACGCACCTCGTGGCGCCGCCGCTGCCTGGCTCTCAACATGCCGACGAGGTATCGGTAATACCGCAACCCAAGCTTCAATGGATTGGAGCTTGGCGGCATGACGCTGGCGCGGGACGGCGCCTGCTTGAAGCCATCCCAGTCGCGATGAAAGGTCGAGAACACAAAGGCTCCGCCCGGCGCCAGCACGCGGTTGACCTCCCTGAGGATTGCCAGCCGCCCCTGCGGATCGACGGAGTCGATGCCGTTGTAACTGAAGACGACGAGGTCGAAGCTATTGTCATCGAGCGCGCGCATGTCGCGCGCATCCATGAGCTGGAAATTCAGGTGGGTATGGTTGGCGCGCGCGACTTCGACCATTTCCGGCGTATAGTCGATGCCGAGATAGGAACCGGCCCGGCCGGAGAGCAGCGCCGCAGTCCGCCCACCGCCTACGCCGATGTCGAGGAAGCGCCCGCCGCCAAAGTGGTTCAACGCCATGCCGAAGATGCGCCTTTCGCCGGCGTCGATATGGCCGTGGATATGCCGATAGCCGCGCAGCGACAGGGGAGCGCTCCAGGTCTCGCGATTGATCTCTTCCATCGCATGCATTGCCGCATCTCCTGTCGAAGGAGGTTAGTTCGTTGATTGCACAGTACTCCGTTGCGATCCCCGCGCAAAATCCAGCCGCTTATGGGGCTGCGACAAGGTTAATTGCCGTGTTTCGGCCCGATTTCTGCTTTGCCGCGACACAGGCTGTGCTTTTCCGGAACGCGGGACATGTATCATCCACGGCCGCGCCTCTTGGAGGCTCTGTTGACCGTCTGAGGAGGCGCGGGCTTGCCGCATCGGCATAGAGCTGCGGCATTTTGTGCTCAATCCCGTTATGGCACGGTTTTTGGAAAGCCTTAGCGACGCGTGAACCCTGCTGGTTCAGGCTTTTCTAAAACAATGAGCCTACACAGGATGTACTCAGCCAAGGACGAAGAGATGAGCATCTCGACGATCATGAACACCGCCGCTTCCGGCCTGCTGGCGCAGGATACGCTCCTCGGCGCCGTCGCAAACAACATCGCCAACCTGCAAACGCCCGGCTACGGCCGCCAGGTGACGAATTTTTCCAGCCTTTCGCCAACCGGCGTCCAGGCGACGGTCACGCAGGACACGCCAGCGACCGTCCCCGGTGCATCCGATGTGGATCCGACCACGGAAATCACCGATATGATAGAGTCGGAAGCAAGCTTCGACGTCAATGCCGCAGCCTTCGAGACTGGCGCCGATCTTTGGCAGGTTCTGGCAAGCATCAAGCGCGACTAAGGACGCCGCCCAGGCGTCAACCGGCACGGACCACAGCATCACCGCGCGCGGCCAAGGCAGCGAGGTCGGCTGGCTTGAGCTCGACGGATTCACCGCAGCCGCAGGCCGAGGTCTGGTTCGGATTGGTAAACGTAAAGCCGGAACGCAGCGTGGTGGTCTCAAAACCCATCTCGGTGCCGAGCAGGTAAAGCACCGCCGCGGGCTCCACCCAGACTTTCGCGCCGTCGCGCTCGATCACGTCGTCCTTGGCATTCGGCTCGGTCACCAGGTTGATGGTATATTCCATCCCGGCACAGCCGCCCTTCTTGATGCCGACGCGAATGCCCCGGGCATCGCCCGTCGAATTTCCGACGATCTCGCGAACGCGCACCGCAGCCGCCTCCGTCATGGTCATCACTGCAAAGCCCATAGGCCCATTCTCCTTCAACGACCGGGTTCAAGGCCCGATGTTTCACGATTCCAATGTAGTCGAGCCGGGTTAACGGTTCAATAGAGCTGAATTCAATACCATCCGAGCGCAACTTGCGCCTCTTCGCTCATCCGGTCGGCCGACCAGGGCGGATCGAAAGTCATGGATACGTCGACGCCGGAAACACCTTCCACCGCGCCGACCGCATTCTCCACCCAGCCCGGCATTTCGCCGGCCACGGGGCAGCCCGGCGCGGTCAGCGTCATGACGATCTTGACCATGCGGTCATCTTCGATGTCGACGCGATAGATCAGGCCGAGCTCATAGATATCAGCCGGAATTTCCGGATCGTAAACCGTCTTCAGCGCGGCGATGATGTCGTCGGTCAGCCGGTCGAGTTCCTCCGGCGCAATGGTGGATTTGATCAGCCCGTCGCGGACATCGATCTTCTCGGCTTCAGTCGTGGTCATGGCGCGGCACTTTCATGCGAAGAATTTGCGGGCATGCTCGAGAGCGTCGACCAGAACATCGACCTCGGCCCTTGTGTTGTAAAGCCCAAACGACGCCCTGCATGTGGAGGTGACGCCGAAGCGTTGCAAGAGCGGCTGCGCACAATGCGTGCCGGCCCTGACCGCCACGCCGTCACGGTCGATCACCATCGACACGTCATGGGCGTGGATGCCTTCGAGTTCGAAAGAGAAGATGCCACCCTTCCCCGGCGCATTGCCGAAGATTTTCAGCGAATTCACCGACCGGAGACGTTCCGCCGCATAGGCCGCCAGCCCGGCTTCATGTTCGGCAATCGCCGCGCGGCCGATCTTCTCCATGTAATCCAGCGCATAGCCCAACCCGATCGCCTGCACGATCGGCGGCGTGCCGGCCTCGAAACGATGCGGCGGATCATTGTAGGTGATCGCGTCGAGCGTGACTTCGCCGATCATCTCGCCACCGCCCTGGAACGGCCGCATGGAAGCGAGCCGCTCGGGTTTGCCATAGAGGACGCCGATGCCGGAGGGACCGTAGAGCTTGTGGCCGGTCATCACATACCAGTCGCAATCGATGTCGCGAACGTCGACCGGCATATGCACCGCACCCTGCGAGCCATCGATCAGCACCGGAATGCCGCGTTCGTGGGCGATGCGGCAGACCTCCTTGACATTGACCACCGTGCCCAATGCATTCGACATATGGGTGATGGCGACCAGTTTGGTCTTGTCGGTCAGGCATTTCTCGAAATCGTCGAGATGAAAAGCGCCCTCATCATCGACCGGCGCCCAGACAAGCTTGGCACCCTGCCGCTCGCGGATGAAATGCCAGGGCACGATATTGGAATGATGCTCCATGATCGACACGACGATCTCGTCGCCATCACCGATATTCGGCATGCCCCAGCCATAGGCGACCGTGTTGATCGCCTCGGTCGAATTCTTGGTGAAGACGATGTCGTCGACAGACCGTGCGTTCAGGAAGCGCCGCACTTTTTCACGCGCCGCCTCATAGGCGTCGGTCGCGGCATTGGAAAGGAAATGCAGGCCGCGATGCACATTGGCATATTCTGAGGAATAGGCATGCGCGACCGCGTCGATCACCACCTGCGGCTTCTGCGCCGAGGCGCCATTGTCGAGATAGACGAGCGGCTTGCCATAGACGGTCTTCGACAGGATGGGAAAATCCTTGCGAATCGCCTCGACATCATAGGTACCATTGGCGGACATTTTGAACCATCTTTCCGATCGCTGAGGCGGTCCCAGCAGCTGGTCGAATACGAGTATTCCTCTCCCGCATCGAACGGGAAAGGATTATGCGAGGGGCGATCCCCCTTCAATCCGCGTGCTTCTCCAACCAACCCTGGATGACACCTTCCAGTGCCTCGATCAGCGCCTCGTCTTCAAGCTCTTCGACGGTTTCCTGCACGAAGGCCTGTACCAGCAGCCCTCGCGCCTTTTTCTCCGGAATGCCGCGCGAAGCGAGATAGAAGAGATGATTGTGATCGATATCTGCAACCGTGGCGCCATGGCCGCAGACCACGTCGTCGGCAAAAATCTCCAGTTCCGGCTTGGTCGAAAATTCGGCCTCGTCGGAGAGCAGCAGCGTGTTGCACGACATCTTCGCATCGGTCTTTTGCGCGCCGGGGGCGACACGGATCTGGCCCTGGAAAATACCCTTGGCACGATCGAAGACGACATTGCGCATGATCTCGGTCGACGTCGTGTTCTCGACGTTATGGCCGAGGACCAAAGTCACGTCGGTATGGCTGTCGCCGCCGAGCAGATTGATACCGCGCAGCGTCAGGTCCGAGCCTTCGCCGTCGACATCGATAAGGATTTCCTGCCGCACCAGCTTGCCGCCGGCATTGATGACGTAAAGCTTGAGCTTGGCGTCCTTGCCGAACTTCACGCGGATCTGTCCGAGATGGGTATCGGCCGGGCCTTGCTGCTGCACGATGATCCAGACGACATCAGCACCTTGCGACAGCGTGATATCACTGACCGAAGACACAAGCGCCCGATCGCCGCTCCCGGCCACATGACGCTCGATAACGGTCGCCTTGGCGCCCGCACCAAAGCTGACAGGCAGGCGGGTATTGACGAAACCGCCACCCTGCACGATCTGCAGTTCGACCGGCTTGTCGCTGTCGAAGCCATCGGGGAAATAGACGGAATAGCCGTCGCGAACGAAGCTGCCGTTCAGCCGGCCGATCAAGTCGTCCGCATCGCGGACCGCCAAGCCCTTCAGTGCCGAACCGTCGAGCAAGCTGTCGCTGTAGCGCTTCACGGTCACGCCGGCGGCCTGCACGCCCTTCTCGGCGACACCATTGACAACCGGCAGCACCGGCGCGCCCTCAACCAGTGCTGCAATCGGCGAAACGGAAACCGGCGCCTCAGCCGGCACGCCCGTCATCATCGCGCGCAGATCAGTATAATGCCAGCTTTCGCGGCGACGGGTCGGCAGGCCGGCGGACTTGATGGCGCCGATCAGCGTCGAGCGCTGCGTCGTGACGGCAGTATCACCCGGCAGCGAGCCGATCGCGCCGCCGAAGGCATCCAGCAACGCGCTTTCCGCCGCCGTCAGCTTGATGGGAGTCTGAATGGTCATTTACGCCGCCTCGCCGATGATATCGGCATAGCCATTGGCCTCGAGCTCATGCGCGAGTTCCTTGGGACCGCTCTTGATGATCTGGCCCTTGTAAAGCACATGCACCGAATCCGGCACGATATGATCGAGCAGGCGCTGGTAGTGGGTGATCACGACGATGGCGCGGTCGGGCGAACGAAGCGCATTGACGCCGTCGGAGACGATCTTCAGCGCGTCGATATCGAGACCGGAATCGGTCTCGTCGAGCACGCAAAGTTTCGGCTGCAGCAGCGCCATCTGCAGGATCTCCGCGCGCTTCTTCTCGCCGCCGGAGAAACCGACATTGAGCGGCCGGCGCAGCATATCCTGGTTGATCTGCAGATCGCTGGCGGCAGCCTTGACCAGCCGCATGAAGTCCGGCGTCGTCAATTCCGCCTCGCCGCGTGCCTTGCGCTGCTCGTTCATGGCGACCTTGAGGAACTGCATGGTGGCCACGCCCGGGATTTCAACCGGATACTGGAAAGCGAGGAAGATACCCTTGGCGGCACGCTCGGCCGGGTCGAGCTCCAGAATGCTCTCGCCATTAAACAGGATGTCGCCCTCGGTGACCTCATAATCCTCACGGCCGGAGAGAATATAGGAGAGCGTCGATTTTCCCGAGCCGTTCGGCCCCATGATCGCCGCGACTTCGCCGGCCTTCACGGCGAGATTGAGGCCGCGGATGATCTCGGTGCCGTCCTCGGCGATCCGGGCATGCAGATTTCTGATTTCCAGCATTTTGTTCTTCCTGTCATATGACGAGTTTCAAGGACCCGCCTATTTGATATCCTGCGCTCTCAGCCCTCCGGCACGAAGCGCTGCGTCACCACGATCTCGCCGACGATATGCCGGTTGAACTCTTCCAATTCCTCGGCCGGGACCCACAATTCCTCATGTTCCCGACCACCGACGATCCTTCGATCGAATTTCGACACATAGGCCGCATCAACATCGAATTTCGTCACAAAGCCTTGGCGCGAGCTGACTTTGGTATTCCAATCCCTGGCGATCTGCGCCGCGTAGCCTTCATTCGTCACCGGATAGAAGATCGGCTGGTCCGGCAGCCGCGGCGGAAATGCCTTCCAGCCGCTCGCCTCGATCAACTTCAATTCTTCGGCGCCGACTGGCCGAAACGGCGTGGTCACACCGGTCATCATCCCCACCCCTTCAGTCCTCGGCCAACCTTCGCTTCCACTCTTCCAACGTCGTCGTGTAGTCCGTATGCTGCTTGCCGACGCTGTTTAAGCGCCATTGCGTTGCGCCAATCCCGGTGACGCTGGCTGCCACCCCAACCGTCCAGTGAACGAAACCGGCGAGCAGCAATCCGACAATCGCAACCGCCAGAGTGCTCACCGCGAGCTTGGCAATCATGATGTCGCCCTGCCTGCGAATCGCCCAGAACCGTCCTCGCCACACGAGAAACCATATGTGCGGCGGCAACGGATCGGTCATCGCAACTAGCCGACGCTGCCTTCCAGCGAAATGCCGATAAGCTTCTGCGCTTCCACCGCAAATTCCATCGGGAGCTGCTGGATGACATCGCGGACGAAGCCGTTGACGATCAGCGCCAGCGCTGCCTCCTCGGGAATGCCGCGCTGCATGCAGTAGAAGAGATGGTCTTCGGAAACCTTGGACGTCGTCGCTTCATGCTCTAACTGTGCCGAGGCATTCTTCGCTTCGATATAGGGAACCGTATGCGCGCCGCATTTGTCGCCGATCAGCAATGAATCGCACTGGGTGAAATTACGCGCATTCTCCGCCCGGCGATGCACCGACACCTGGCCGCGATAGGTATTGTTCGACCGACCGGCCGAAATGCCCTTGGAGATGATGCGGCTCGACGTGTTCTTGCCGAGATGCAGCATCTTGGTGCCGCTGTCGACCTGCTGATAGCCATTCGACACAGCGATCGAATAGAACTCGCCGCGAGAACCATCGCCACGCAGGATGCATGACGGATATTTCCAGGTGATCGCCGAACCGGTTTCGACCTGGGTCCAGGAGATCTTGGAATTCTTGCCGCGGCAATCGCCACGCTTGGTGACGAAATTGTAGATGCCACCCTTGCCGTTCTTGTCGCCCGGATACCAGTTCTGTACCGTCGAATATTTGATCTCGGCATCATCGAGCGCGATCAGCTCGACCACCGCCGCATGCAGCTGGTTCTCGTCACGCTGCGGCGCCGTGCAGCCTTCGAGATAGGACACATAGGCGCCCTCCTCGGCGATGATCAGCGTCCGCTCGAACTGCCCGGTATTCTTCTCGTTGATGCGGAAATAGGTGGAGAGTTCCATCGGGCAGCGCACGCCCTTCGGCACGTAGACGAACGAGCCGTCGGTAAACACGGCCGTATTCAGTGTCGCATAGAAATTGTCGGTGACCGGCACGACCGAACCGAGATATTTACGCACCAGATCCGGATGCTCGCGCAAGGCTTCCGAGATCGACATGAAGATCACACCGGCCTTCTTCAGCTCATCCTTGAACGTCGTGACCACCGAGACGGAGTCGAACACCGCATCGACGGCGATCCTGGAAGACGTGACCCCCGCCAGGATTTCCTGTTCCTTCAGCGGAATGCCGAGCTTCTCATAGGTCTTGAGCAGTTCCGGATCGACCTCGTCGAGCGACTTCGGACCCGATGCGCTCTTGGGCGCCGAATAGTAGCTGATCGCGTTGAAATCGATCTTCGGATAGTCGACGCGCGCCCAGCTCGGCTCTTCCATGGTCAGCCAGCGGCGATAGGCGTCGAGTCGCCATTCGAGCATCCAATCGGGCTCGTTCTTCTTGGCGGAAATCAGCCGGATGACGTCCTCGTTGAGGCCGGGCGCCAGCTTGTCGGATTCGATCTCTGTCTCGAACCCGTATTTGTATTGGTCCACGTCAATCGCGCGAACCTGGTCTATGGTCTCCTGGACCGCAGCCATGTCGATCTCCAATCTCGCCGGGTCAAGGCCGGCGGCTTGTTGTCTGACAGCTTCGTTGCTTGCAGTCGTGCAATGCGTTTGCTGCCTATATAGTGTTACCCGGCCGGGATTGTTATCCCGGCAAGCCGACGGAAGTTACCCAGCCGCCAGAATTAATGCCGCATGCGCCTTGGCAATACGGCCTGTAATGCGACGGAATGCCGCGATCGTGCGTTCCATATCCGTTTCCGTGGTCGAAGGCCCGATGGAAATGCGCAAAGCTCCCATGCGCGGATCGAGGCCCATGCCCTTCAGCACATGGCTTTCGCCCACCTTCCCAGACGAACAGGCCGAACCGGCAGACAGCGCCACACCTTCGAGATCGAAGGCGATTTGGCCGGTCTCGGATTTCAGGCCTTCCACAGAGAAGAAAGTGGTATTCGGCAACCGCCCGGACCAACGGCCATGGATCACCGTCTTCGGCACGATCGCCAGCATCTCGGCCTCCATCCTGTCGCGCAAGGCGGCTGTTGCCGCCGAACGTATGCCAATGCCAGACGCCGCGATCTCAGCCGCAACGCCGAACCCGGCGATCGCCGCTGCATTTTCCGTGCCCGAGCGATGGCCCTTCTCTTGCCCTCCACCGCGGATCAGCGGCACCGGCATCAACGTCTCGCCGCGCGAGATCAAGGCACCGGCCCCTTTCGGCCCGCCGATCTTATGTGACGAGACGACCAAAAAATCGGCTTCCAGCGCTTCGATATCGACCGGCAGCCGGCCGAAAGCCTGTACCGCATCGACGATCAGGATGCCGCCTTGAGCATGCACCAGCGCCGCCGCTTCGCGCACCGGCTGGATGACACCGGTTTCATTGTTCGCTAGCATCAGCGCGACCAGCGGCAGGCCCTCTGCCTTGTCATGCGCAGCCAGCATCGCTTCCAGCGCAGCCAGATCTGCGACGCCATCGGCACCGACAGGATAGACAGACATCTGTGCGGCGCCAAACCTGCCGCCCTCGAAGAAAGCCTTGTGCTCGATAGCCGAAACATAGAGCCGCCCGATGGGCAGCACTGCGCGGCCCATCCTGTAATCCGGCGTCAGCGCCAGATTGGCGGCCTCGGTGGCGCCACTGGTGAAGGTGACATGCGCCGGCTTGGTATTGAGCGCAGTCGCAATCGTTCGCCGCGCCGCTTCGATCTCCGCGCGGACAGCCCGGCCCTCGCGATGCACGGAGGACGGATTGCCCTCCATCAGCGCTACACGCAGAAATGCCTCGCGCGCTTCTTCGAGAAGCGGCGCCGTGGCATTCCAGTCCATGTAAATGCGCCTATCGACCATGCTAAAACAGCGTCCATCGCGAGATCGCCGTTGGCGAATCGCATTTTTCTTGAAATTTCGGTCTCGCCTGTCCTATGAAGCGTTCCAACGAATAGGGCGATGCCCAAAATTTCGAATGGTTCTAAACTAGCTCATAGAAAAGCTGACTGGTTTCGTCAAGACTGGAATGGCTCTTGCGAGCCGTTTTTGGAACTTTCAACACCTGGAGTGAGAATGCCTGAAGTCATCTTCAATGGTCCCGCCGGACGCCTGGAGGGCCGCTATCAGCCGTCCAAACAGAAAAGCGCCCCGATCGCGATCATTCTTCATCCGCATCCGCAATTTGGCGGAACGATGAACAATCAGATCGTCTATCAGATGTTCTACATGTTCCAGAAGCGCGGCTTCACCACGCTGCGCTTCAATTTCCGCTCGATTGGCCGCAGCCAGGGCGAATTCGACCATGGCGCCGGCGAACTCTCCGACGCCGCCTCGGCGCTCGACTGGGTGCAGAGCCTGCATCCTGATTCCAAGAGCTGTTGGGTGGCGGGCTATTCCTTCGGCTCCTGGATCGGCATGCAGCTCCTGATGCGCCGGCCGGAAATCGAAGGCTTCATCTCGGTGGCACCGCAGCCGAATGTCTACGACTTCTCCTTCCTCGCCCCCTGCCCGTCCTCCGGCCTGATCATCAACGGCGATTCCGACAAGGTGGCGCCCGAGAAGGATGTCGCCGGCCTGGTCGACAAGCTCAAGCAGCAAAAGGGCATCCTGATCACCCACAAAGTGGTTCCGGACGCCAACCACTTCTTCTCCGGCCAGATGGAAATGCTGATCGACGAATGCGGTGACTATCTCGACCGCCGGATGGCGGGCGAACTGGTGCCGGAGCCGGCGGCGAAGCGGATCAGATAGTTGCTGGGTGAGAATCGTAGTCGATACGAACGTTTTCGTTAGCGCTTGTATCGGCCGCGGTGCTGGGTCGGACCTGATCGCCGGAACTCTCGGAGATCGCCGAGCCGAGAGAGTTTCTCGAGGGACTCAGCCGATGAACGCCGTAACCTTTAATATCCCTGATGAAGTCCACGAGCAGATCGATAGGATCGCTGAAGACAAGGGCGTGACGGTCGAAACGCTTCTGAGCGAAATGACTGCCAGTGCCGTGAAAGAATTCGAAGCGCGGCAGGCTTTCCTCGAAATCGCATGACAGGGCGAAGGCGAAGTCGAGGCAGCGCTTGAATTTCTCCGCCGCTAGCTCCGCCTATTCCACCACCAACTCAAAAAACCGCGCTGGCTTGCCGTGCAAGGGCTTTATGCCCTGATCGCTCATCCCGATCCTCTCCAGCACGCGAATTGACGCGGTATTCTCCGCATAGGCGAAAGCGACGAAACGCCGTTCGGGCCGATTGGCGAAGAACCATTTCGCCAAGGCCGTCGCGATTTCCGTCGCATAGCCCTTGCCCCATTCCTCGCGCTGGATCGAATAGCCCAGTTCGAAACAACCGCTCTCGGCAAAGAACGAGAAGCCGGCCCGGCCCATGAACCTGCCGTCGTTCTTGTGGATCAGCTTGAGCTTGGTCATGCCTTGCCGTTCAAAATCGGCCAGCCAACCCTCCATGCGGTATTCTGCATAAGGCAAGGTCCATGGCAGGCCTTCGCCGACAAAGCGTCCTGTTTCCAGCGTATCGTGCAGGCGGTGGATCAGCGGCGCATCGCCTTTCTGCCAGGGAACGAGTTGCAGCCGCTCCGTTTCGACGATCACCGGCTTCGCCAGCACGCCGCCGCTCACTGGCTCGGCTACACCGGTCGTGCCGGGGAAGGTCAGCGGCAGGCCTTTCACTGCGCGAACAGCCAGATAGGCCCAGGCTTCCGCTTCCATACTGTCGCCGTTGAAGTCGAGCGCCTCAGCCGGAACGACCTTTGCGCCCTTGGCGAGCTGATCGAGATCAGCCATGATCGCAGCATTCAGTCGTCCGCCGCCGCAGACGACAATCAGTTTCGGTGGTTCTGGCAGGTGTCGCATCGACTTGACGATCGCCCCCGCCGTCACATGCGCCAATGTCCGGGCGCCGTCTTCGAGACTGGCCTCGTCCGGCTGAGGCGGCCGGAAATCGTTGCGATCTAGCGAGATACGCATATTCGACGTGAAGAACGGATGCGCCAGGTAACGGTCGGCCATTGCCGTGACCATCCTCCCACGCGAAGCAATTGCGCCTCCCTCATCGAACGCCAGTCCAGCCTGGGCCTCCACCCATTGGTCGATCAGCGTATTGCCCGGACCAGAATCGTAAGCGACGATGCAACCATCGGAACCGATATAGGTGAGATTGGAAATCCCGCCGATATTGACGAACATTGCCGGACGCCCGGCAAATTCGGCAATCCCCGCCGCCAGCGCCGCATGATAGGCCGGCACCAGCGGTGCGCCCTGCCCGCCATGGGCCATGTCGTTGGCGCGCATGTCGTAGATGACGGGAATGCCGGTTTCACGCGCAAGCAGCGGCCCATCGCCAATCTGCACCGTCAGCGCCTGATGCGGCCGGTGCAGCACCGTCTGGCCGTGAAAGCCGATAAGATCGACATCCTGATAGCCAAGCTTCTCCCTGGCGAGAAAATCCTTTACCGCTGCGGCATGCCGTAGCGTCAGCTCGCGCTCGACGTCCGCCATGTTCCCCGACCGCTGGTCGCGCTGCTCGATTGCTTTTGCGGTTTCGAGCGTTTCAGCCAGCGCCTCGCGAAATTCCGGCGGGTAGGCGACGCCGAGCGACGCCCCGCGCTCTACCCTGCCCTCCCCATCCGTCTTCAACAGCGCAACGTCGATGCCGTCCATCGACGTGCCGCTCATCAGCCCGATCGCGGTCTTCAAGTCTGCCATTGATCGATCTCATTCCAAACATTGGTCATTGAGAGGGATGCATATAGCGAAAAACTTTGCTAAAGGCGCCGTCAAATTATCCGAAGGCCATCCTCATGTCCCAGTTCAAATCCGAATTCCTGCACACGCTCTCCGAACGCGGCTTTATCCATCAGATCTCCGACGAGACCGGTCTTGACGAAGCTCTGAGCAAGGAGACGGTGACTGCCTATATCGGATTTGATCCGACAGCACCCTCGCTGCATGCCGGCTCGCTGATCCAGATCATGATGCTGCATTGGCTGCAGAAGACCGGCCACCGGCCGATCTCGCTGATGGGTGGCGGCACCGGCATGGTCGGCGACCCCTCGTTCAAGGAAGAGGCGCGGCAGCTGATGACCGTCGACACGATCGAGGGCAACATCGCCTCGATCAAGCGTGTCTTTGCCAATTACCTCGCCTATGGCGAAGGCGCCAAGGACGCATTGATGATCAACAATGCCGACTGGCTGCGTTCGCTCAATTACCTCGAATTCCTGCGCGATGTCGGCCGCTACTTCTCGGTCAACCGCATGCTGTCCTTCGACAGCGTCAAGACGCGGCTCGATCGGGAGCAGTCGCTCAGCTTCCTCGAATTCAACTACATGATCCTGCAGGCCTACGATTTCGTCGAACTCGCCAAGCGCTACGATTGCCGTCTGCAGATGGGTGGCTCGGATCAGTGGGGCAACATCGTCAACGGCATCGATCTCGGCCACCGCATGGGGACGAAGCAGCTCTTCGCGCTGACCTCGCCGCTGCTGACCACGTCTTCCGGCGCCAAGATGGGCAAGTCGGCGACCGGCGCCATCTGGCTGAACCCGGACATGCTGTCGGCCTACGACTTCTGGCAATACTGGCGCAACACCGAAGACGCCGATGTCAGCCGCTTCCTGAAACTCTACACCTCGCTGCCGATGGATGAAATCATCAGGCTTTCGGCGCTCGGCGGCTCGGAGCTCAACGAGGTGAAGAAGATCCTCGCCACCGAAGTCACGGCGATGCTGCATGGCCGCGCCGCGGCCGAACAGGCTGCCGAGACGGCACGCAAAGTGTTCGAGGAAGGCGCGCTCGACAGCAACCTGCCGACGGTGGAAGTCGCCGCCCGCGAACTCGATGCCGGCATCGGCCTGCTGGCGCTGTTCGTCAAGGCCGGCCTGGCTGCGTCGAACGGTGAAGCCCGCCGGCATGTCCAGGGCGGCGCGGTGCGGATCAACGATCAGCCGGTCAGCGACGAGAAGCGTGTGATCGGCAGCGGCGATCTTACCGCCGACCAGGTGATCAAGCTGTCGCTCGGCAAGAAGAAGCATGTGCTGGTGAAAGCAGCGTAAGCTGCTTGGCGGGTGGAGAGACCTACCCGTCACTGAAACTCGAAGATATTGCGAAACACCCCCGGCGCGATCAGCGACAACGGGTTGACCGTCAGCTTCGGATGGTCGAACGGCCCTTCGAGCTTGAAGGTGATGCCGAGCAGTCCCCGGTCGCGGCCATTGCCGAGGATATTGCCGATCAGCGGCAATTGGCCGAACAGGCTGTTGAGCCCATAGGCAGGCATGAAGGTGCCGGTCATGTCGGTGCGTCCCCTGGCATCGCGGACCGTGCCCTGGAAAGTGGCGCCGACCTGATCGCCGCGGACGATGCCATTGTCGACCTTGACGATCTTGCCGTCCAGCAGGACGCGGGCAAAACCGCGGCGAAATTTCTGCGTGCTCGTATCGATATCGGTGTTCACCGCATCCGAAAGGCTGCGGCCGTCGGAGCCGGTCCGTGCCGACACGATCGACTTCAGCCGCTGCTCGTTGATGAGCTCGAAATTATGAATATCGATCGAGCCCTGCCAGGAGGTGGCACTGCTACGGTGCAGGCTGAGATTGAGCAGCCCGCCATCCATGTTGTGGTATAAATCCGTGAACCGCGCCACCGCGCCGGCATCGCCCGCAGTAATATCGATCGAACCGGCGGACTCGTCGCGTTTGACGACCACGGCCTGTCCGGATCGGGTGACGCCGCTGAAGTTCAGCGTCTGCACCTTGCCTTTCGCAGTCGAGAGCTTGAGGATGACTGAAGACAGGCTCTCCTGGTTGTAGCCGGTTGCCTTGCCGATGGTGGCGACGATCGTGGTCGTCGTCTTCGAATCACTGTCGGTCGAGGTGGACGTCGCCGAATCCGGCGATTTTATCTTGTCGAGAAATGGCCTGAGATCGATCGACTGCCCGCTGACTTCGATCGACAGCCCGCCGGATTTACGCGTCAGGTTGAGCGCAAAGCTGTCGGAATTGGCAAGCTTCACCCGAGAGAATTTCGCTGACACCAGGCCGCGTTTGTCCACCGTCAAACTGCCCTTGGCACCAAAACCGTCGCCATTGAACTCGAGATCACGGATATCGGTCTGCCCGTCACGCTCGATCAGCGTGAACTCCGCGGTCGCCGGTATTCCCGGCCCCTTGCGCCAACCGATGATCGGGATCGACAGGCTGGCCGACGTCAGGTCTATCTTTGCCTTCTGGCCTTCATCACCGGCCTTTTCCATCCGCACGCCCACATCGCCGGACACGTAAGATGCAAGCGAGGGAGCCACCTTGGCGATCTCATCGCGGCTGACATTGCCCTCGATCAGCCACTGCCGCACGACATCGCTGTCCTTTACGACAGGCTCGGTCATCGACACGTCGACGCCTATGCCGTTGATTTCGGCCTTGCCCTTCAGCACCGCAGATTGCGGATCGACCGTCAACGTCGCATCGACATTGGTCACCTTGCGATTCTCGATCGTCTTGAGCAGGCCGACCTTGTTGAGATCGACGGTGACGTCGAACGCCGGCGGCGGCGGCCTCTGCTCCTTCTCCAGACCGAAGGTGACGTTGAGATTGGCCTCGGCCGTTCCGGAAATATCCTTGGCGGCAAAGGGCATGCGCGACATCGCGTCGATGGGCTTATAGGCGGATAGCTCGGCAAGCGCCGAAGCGTTGCCGGAAACGATCAGGTTGCCAAGCGTCGCCATCAACGGCTTTTGAGCCGTATCTGCGATCTCGAAAATGCCGCCGCCGCCTTTGACGACCTTGCCGGATGGCAGAGCGATCTCGCCATCCTTGACGTCGATTTTGACGTCCCGATCCTCAATCAGGAAATGTCCATCCGTCTTGCGCGACGCCGGCATGGTGTTGGAGAACCGGATCGAGGTGTCCTCCGCATCGAAGCCGATGCGCAATTCGCCCTTTTGGAAAATCAACGGCCCGGGGTGATCGGGGATACGGCCCGCCGCCAGGTTGATGTCGATCTCGGCATTCTTGACGGTTCCGTTCGTCAGATTGTCGAGAACCCAGGCACGCTGTTTCTTGGCGATCCAATAGGGCCAGAGCTGCTTGACGCTGGCCACCGAGATCGTGTCGGAATGCGCCTTGATCGCCAGTGCCGGCGTCGGCGGCACGAACTGCGTATGCGCAGAGCCGGACAGCGTGCCGGAATCGGTCGACAGGCTCATCGCATCAAGGAAGAGATCGGCCGTAAGCGGCAGGACGTAACCTTGGGCGCTGAAATTGAAATGTTCCGGCTTTTCATGTGCGGCCGGAACATCCGATACGCCATCATTGACATTGAGCGACAGCGCGAAACCCGGCGGCTTGCCCGGCGTCACCTTGTCGAGATCGACAGCCGAACCTTCCAGCGGCATCACCGCTTCGCCCATGTCGATCAATCCATCCGTCAGCTCGATCTTGCTACCCTTGAAATCATAGGAGAGCAGCAGATTGAGAGATTTCAGCGGCTGATCGTCGCCGTCGGAATAGAACATGCCCTCGCCGGCCGAAAGCCTCAGCGCCAGTTCGCGATCGCGGCTGGCGCTCAACAGGACAGTCAGCGGCGCATTGATCCCTTGGCGGGGCAGGCCCGTGGTCTTGTCATATTTCAGCAGCAACGGCGCGGAGTCGAGGCCGGAGAGGTCCGCGTTGACGGCCTGCACCTTGCCGTCAGCGGTGTCGAGTGCGACGGACAGTTTCGGCGTGAGTTTGCCGTAGCGGATCGAGGTCGTCAGCTGATAGCTGCCGCGCGCCAGATGCGAAAAAACGAAATCGCCGAGATCGATCCGGTCACCGAGTTTCGTCGGCTCAGGGAGCGTGAGGGATACGTTCTTGGCGACGATCTCCTCCGTCCGGGCGTTGCGTAGCGCTTCGACGCCTTTGTCGAGACCGGGATAAAGTTCGGCGAGCAGGCCGGGAATGCGGTCGATCCGCATGGAAGCCCAGTCGATCGGCCGCCGCGGCAGGAAGCGCAGGTCACCCTCGGCGCGGCCGATTTCGAGCCGCGCAAGTTCCATGCGCCCACTCAAAAGTGGCATCGGATCGAGCACGGCGGCGATCGAATCGGTCTTCAGCGCCACGATTCCCGTCTTCACATGCGTGATCTTGACGTCGACGGCGGCAACGGCCAGCAACCAATTGTCGGAAAACCTCAGCCGCACGGCGCCGACCTGAGGCTTGAAATCCTCACCCAGTGCCGCAGAGAGCGAGGCTTCGGCCCGCGCGGTCAGGGTCGAGTCGAGATATCCCTGCTCCAGTGCGATGAACAGGGAGCCGATGGCAATGACCACCAGCATCACCAGGATGAGCACGCCCTTGATGCAACGCCGCGTCCAGCCCGGGCCACGCGGCACGCCGAGCACTTTCGCATTCTCGTGCCATGCCGACGGCATCGCGTCGAGATGACGATAGTCACCCTTGTCGAAGACGACTTTTTCGCCGCGGACATGTTTCAAGAAGCGGTGCCTTTTTCGTTTACCGCAACCTACCCTATAAGGATGCGATTTTCATGGCCGAAACTGATTCCCGTCGGCCGATCCATACGTGCAGAAAGTACCTGAACGCAACATGACCGAACTGGCCGTTACCGATCAAGCCCCCGATTTCAACCTGCCGACCAATGGCGGCGGGGCGGTCTCCCTTACCGGACTTTCTGRCAAAAAAGTGGTGCTCTATTTTTATCCCAAGGACAATACCGAGGCCTGTACGCTCGAAGCCCAGGATTTCTCTGCGCTCGCAGCGGAATTCGAGGCGGCGGATGCKATCATCGTCGGCATTTCGCCAGACAGTRCCCGCAAGCATGACAATTTCTGTAGAAAATACGACCTGCGCATCATCCTCGCCGCCGACGAGGATCGCAAGGTGATCGAGACCTACGGCCTCTGGGTGGAAAAGCAGATGTATGGCCGCAAATATATGGGCGTCGAGCGCACCACTTATCTGATCGGCCGGGACGGCAGGATCGCCGCGGTCTGGCATAAGGTGAAGGTCAAGGCCCATGCCGAGGAAGTGCTTGCGGCCGCCAAGACGCTCGCCTGAAATGAATCAATGTGCCAACCGGAACCGATAAGCGATTGAGATGACAGCCGAATTGACCGTAACCACCCTGCGCGCCGGCGCGATCGCGGCGATCTCCGCCGCCGATCTCGACCGCAAGGTGGCGCTGACGCGCGAGACGCATCGGCTCTGGAACGAACGCGTGCTGTCGCTGCGCTCACCGCTCGACCCCGAGCCGCCGCTCCGGCCCGGTCGGCCGGAAAGACCGGAACTGATCTCGCCCGGCAAGACGAAGAAGCGCTCGCTGCACACCAAGTCCGGCCGCATCGCGCTTTTGCACGCCATCTGCCATATCGAACTTAACGCCGTCGACCTGGCGCTCGACATCGTTGCTCGCTTCGCCGACCAGCCGGTGCCGCGCTCGTTCTTCGACGGCTGGATGCAGGTGGCCTTCGAGGAGGCGAAGCACCTTGGCATGGTACGGCAGCGCCTGCGCGACCTCGACGCCGATTATGGCGACCTGCCCGCCCATGACGGTCTTTGGGAAGCCGCGCACCACACCCGCAACGACCTGACCGCGCGCCTCGCGGTCGTGCCGCTTATCCTCGAAGCCCGAGGCCTCGATGTGACGCCCTCGATGCGCGACAATCTGCGCGAACTCGGCGACGAAGCGAGTGCGGCGATCTTCGATGTCATCTACGCCGACGAGAAGGGTCATGTCGCCGTCGGGGCCAAATGGTTTCGATTCCTTTGCGCCCGCGAGAGGAAGGACCCGGCAGCCGCCTTCCAGGCTTTGGTACGGGCCAATTTCCGCGGCGGGCTGAAGGCGCCGTTCAACGACCTCGCCCGTGCCGAAGCCGGTCTCACGCCGGGCTTCTACCGGGCGCTCTCACCGCTCTCGAATGCTTGAATTTATGCAAGCAAAATCAGATATTAAACCGTTTGTTAACCTTAATGGTCTGTAATCATTCGCAAGCGGAAATGCAGATCCGCTCCGTAGTTTCGCAATGATGGCGCGGAGGGTGTGCAAGTGTCAGACGGGCAGAACAGGGTGTTCGGCAAGAAGAAGGAAAACCACCTTCTGATTCTTGCCAGCGGCGACAAGGTCCGGCATATGACAGTCCGCCCCTGGATGGCCGCCCTCGGCGTCTCTGCCTTCGGCATCTTCACCATGGTCTATCTGAGCGCCACCGCCTATCTCGTCCTGCGCGACGACCTGATTGGTGCCTCCATGGCGCGCCAGGCGCGCATGCAGCACGATTACGAGGACCGCATCGCCGCCCTGCGCGCCCAGGTCGACCGCATCACCTCGCGGCAGTTGCTCGACCAGCAGGTGGTCGAGGACAAGGTCGAAAAGCTGCTCGAACAGCAGATGGCGCTGACCTCACGGCAGGGCAAGATGGGCGATGTGCTGCAGCGGGCCGAGGATTCGGGCCTAGACATCGGCACCCCCGATACCAGCAAATCCGCCACGGATACCGACATGGACAGCGAGCATAGCGAGGCGAGCCCGCTCGAGTCGTTCAAGAGTCTTCTGGCCAGCCACACACCCGACAATGGCGGCATGAAGACCCGCGCGCTCGCCTTTGCCGACGACAATGGCGATGTCGCCGACCATGCCGACAAACTCTTCACCAAAGTCACCTATTCGCTGAAGGATATCGAGCAAAAGCAGCTCTCACATATCCAGACGCTGACCGCCAACGCCTCCGAGCGCACCCAGAATATTGAGGAAATCCTGCAGAACACCGGCTTCAAGGTGCCTGACGCCAAGGACCTGGCCGCCGCTCAACCAGACGACGACAGCGCCGTCGGCGGCCCCTATGTCGCGCCGGAAACCGCCGATGAATTCGAGAACTCTCTTTCCAGCCTCGACCTGGCACTCGACCAGCTCGAACGCGTTAAGACTTTCGCCCGCAAACTGCCCTTCGCCAATCCGGCGCCCGGACGCCAGATCACCTCGCTGTTCGGCAATCGCATCGATCCCTTCTTCGGCAAGCTCGCCATGCATCCCGGTATCGATTTCCGTGAAGCGCCGGGCACCGAGGTCCACACGACCGGCGATGGCACCGTCATCTATGCCGGTCCGGCCAATGGCTATGGCAATCTCGTCGAGATCGATCACGGCAACGGCATCTCGACCCGCTACGGGCATCTGTCGAAAATTCTGGTCAAGAAGGGCGAGAAGGTCAAGGAAGGCGACCTGATCGCGCTCTCCGGCTCCACCGGTCGCTCCACCGGCCCGCACCTGCACTACGAGGTGCGCCGCAACAACCAGGCGGTCGACCCGCTGCGGTTCCTGAATGCCGGGATGAAGCTCAATACCTATATCGAATAGGACCAAGCACTCTCAGTCGTCGGTCTCGTCTGCGCCTGCCTCACCCTTGCGCTTCCTGTAGCCGAGCAGGTTGATATCTTCGCGATAAAGATTGCGGCAGAAGGCAAGCGTCTTGTCGTCCGGCTCGAAGTTGACGCCGTCGAACGAGGCACCCGCCATTTCATTGACATGCGGGAAATCCTGCGGCTCGCGGCCCATCAGCCGGTCGACGATGTGAATGTCGGTCTCGATCGATTCGAGGCGCATCACGATCTGCGGCTTCGCCCGTTTCAGCCACCAGATCTGCGGCCGGAAATGCAGTTCCTCGGTCAGCGGAAAGTCCGCTTTCTGGCATTCCCGCACGAAATGATTGATATCGTCGCCCAGCCCACGCTCGATAATGAAATCCCTCACCGGGCGCATGAACCGGCCGCCTCTGGCCATGTGCACCGAATATTTATAGGCCGAGACGAAGCGCGGAATGGGATCGCGCACCGCACAGAACCGTACATAATCCGGCTCCAGCAGGTGCCGCTCGTCCTTGGCGACGAAATGATCGGTCGATTTGTGCTGCAGCCCGAGATAGCGCGTGATGCTCATCCCGCCGGTTTTCGTGATATGCACGAAGACAAGATTGGTATCGGGTATCTGCTTCATCGGTTCTCTCGCCCAGAGCATGCCTCGCGAAAGCGTGTCGTGAGATCTGATTCACGCGACGCGCTTCAGCGCCAACGGCCTCGCCGCACCCAACGCTTGCCCGTCCGGAGATTCGATGTCAACGACGATCGGCGATGGATGAAACACAACCGGCCACTGTTCATCGGACCGACAAATTCCATCCGGCTAACAAACGGCTGCTCTGCAACTGTGCTTATTGGAAGACACCGTGGCCGAAAATTAAGTCTGTTCATCCCAATCCGGTGATTTCCTTGACTTTACACATATTAACGATTATGTGCAGCGCAACCTCAGCGCCATGCGCGCCACGAATCTTCTGACAGACCCGAAAACGAACGGAAAATTCTTTCCTTTGACCAGCTTTCAAGACCTTGGCCTTAGCCAAAAAGTCCTCTCCGCTGTTACAGACGCCGGATATACGATACCCACTCCCATCCAGGCCGGCGCGATTCCCCCTGCGCTGACGCGGCGCGACATCCTTGGCATTGCCCAGACGGGCACGGGCAAGACTGCCTCCTTCGTCCTGCCGATGCTGACGCTTCTAGAAAAAGGCCGCGCACGCGCCAGAATGCCGCGGACACTGATCCTCGAGCCGACCCGCGAACTCGCCGCCCAGGTGGCAGAGAATTTCGAGAAATACGGCAAGAATCATAAGCTCAACGTCGCCTTGCTGATCGGCGGCGTCTCGTTCGACGACCAGGACCGCAAACTCGAACGCGGCGCCGATGTCCTGATCGCCACGCCAGGCCGCCTGCTCGATCATTGCGAGCGCGGCAAGCTCCTGATGACCGGCGTCGAAATTCTCGTCATCGACGAAGCCGACCGCATGCTCGACATGGGCTTCATCCCCGATATCGAGCGGATCGTCAAAATGATCCCCTTTCACCGCCAGACGCTGTTCTTCTCGGCCACCATGCCGCCGGAGATCCAGAAGCTGGCCGACGCCTTCCTGCAGAACCCGGAACGCATCGAAGTCTCAGCGCCGGCTTCGACCGCCAAGACCGTCATCCAGCGCCTGCTCGCCTCCAACGGCCAGGATTGGGAAAAGCGCGCCACGCTGCGCGATGCCATCCGCGAAGTCGAAGCCGAGATCAAGAATGCGATCATCTTCTGCAATCGCAAGAAGGACGTGGCCGACCTGTTCCGCTCGCTAGAACGCCATGGCTTCTCGGTCGGCGCCCTGCATGGCGACATGGACCAGCGCTCGCGCACGAACATGCTGCAGAGTTTCCGCGACGGTAACATCAAGCTGCTCGTCGCCTCCGACGTCGCCGCCCGCGGCCTCGATATCCCCGATGTCAGCCATGTCTTCAATTTCGATGTGCCGATCCATGCGGAAGATTATGTTCACCGCATCGGCCGCACGGGCCGCGCCGGCCGCTCGGGCGCTGCCTTCATGTTGGTCACCAAGCGCGACAATCGCCATCTCGACGCGATCGAAAAGCTGATCGGCGAGAAGGTCGAATGGCACAAGGGTGATCTTTCGGCGCTGCCGCCGAGCGAAGCGAGCAGCAGCAAGAGCCATTCCTCCAGCCAGCACGGCAAGGGTCGGGACAGTGACCGCAGCCGTTCGAGCCATGGCAGGAAGGACGGCAAGGACGCCGCATTTCATAAAAGTGACACCAAAAGCAACGATGGTGGCGCAGTTATCGATATTGATTCCAAGAGACCGGAGAAACATATGGCCAAGGATAGCAATGCCGTGAAAAAGGATGCGCCACGTCCGGACCGCGCACCACCGCGGCCTTATCCTGCCAATGACGACAACCGCCGCCGCCGCTACCACGACCATGACGACGGCCCGACCCCGATCGGCTTTGGCGATGACGTGCCGGCCTTCATGCTGACCAGCGCCGCCATCAAGTAAGCCGTGCCCGGACGCAATTTCCCGGGTGTCGGAGCAGGCCTTGCCATCCTTCGGGATGGCAAATTGCTTTTATACAGGCGGACGCGCCCGCCTGAGGCCGGTCACTGGAACATTGTCGGCGGCAAGATCGACCATCTTGAACGCTCCGATGTTGCTGCCCGGCGCGAGGCCGAGGAAGAGACCGGGCTTACGATTGGCACTGTCGAATTCCTCTGCCATTCGGAACAGATTTTCACGGATGAAGGCCAGCACTGGGTATCGCTGATCTATGCGACCCGCGATTTTTCCGGCGAACCACGCGTGGTGGAACCGGAAAAGCTGCCGGAATTCGGCTGGTTCGACTTTGACCACCTGCCGCAGCCGACGTCGAGATTCGCGCTGGATGCGGTTGCGCATCTAAAGACGCAAGCCGGCAAATAAGCATTCATTTCAGGCGAACAGTGCGCAGAAAGCCGAAAGCTCTCGGCGCACCGCGACATTCAAAACCATCAGCTGTCAGGGGCACACTTCCACATCACGCACCCTGCCCCAGCGGTTGACATGCTGCTGCATGACGCAATGGTCGGCCGGGCCACGTTCAACGACGACAGGCCGCTCCTCATGCGCGATGGCAGTGCCGACCAGAACGCCGACGGCGCCGGCAGCAAGGCCGATAAGCAACAGCGGATGCGCATCGGCCTCGGTGGCGGTGGACAGCGTAGTTCCGGCGGCGGTGACGGCGATCAGAGCAGCGGCAATGGCAGTTCTCGAACGAAACATGGTCGTTCCTTTCATAAATTTCGGTTCGTCTTCGCTGATCGAAAACAGCCCGATCATGAGCCGCCATACATGTCCGGACAGTGGACGGCGGGTGAATTATGATTCACTTGACCTGTCTCGGGAAGCCATGGTTTGGCTCTGGCACTCGCCTACTTCGCGCTCCGCCGCGCCGCCTCCACCGCAATCCGCACCCATTTCGCCGCCTCGTCCGGATCGTCGAATGCATCCGACGGGATCGGCCAATAGGGCATGGCGACCGGCTTGTTGGTCTTGTTGTGCGTGTAGGTCCACTGCTTCGACCCCGCCGCCTCGTAGAGCGGCGCGGCCTCCTTGTCGCCCTTCAGCATCATTTCGTCTCGCAACTCGCAGGCAATGATCATGCCGTCGAGATAGACGCCCTTGCCGCCGAACATGCGCTTGATCGTCACCGGTCCGACCGAGCGGAAGAGATCCTGAATATCGTCGTGATCCATGCCGAAGCTCCCATTATCAGCTTGGAATAACGGGAGCATTCCGCAGTCTTGTCAAGCACGGATACCTGTCTCAGAACCGCGCCGTGGCGCCGACCATGAATGTCCGGCCACGGCCATTGGTGATGTCGGTGAAGACATCACTCGAACCGGTATTAGGGTTCCAGTAGCTCTTGTTGAACACGTTCTCAACGCTGAAGAAGGCACGGAAATTATCAGTGATCTTCCAGGAGCCGTAGAGATCAAACAGCGCGAAAGCCGGGCGTTTGAACGTATCCTTCTCAGTGAGCAGCGCCTGGATGCTGTCGCCGGTATAGTTGACGCGGCCACCAAGCGTGAGCTTCTGGTCAAAGAGACGCGTGCCGACATCGAGCGTGGCGAAATCGTCCGGCAACGTGCCGACATCGCTGCCGATCCCGGCAGCTTCGCCGAGCGGCTGCTTGGTATTGGCGACCGTGAACGACAGGTTGGCATAGGCAATCCCCATGTCATAACCACCCTGGAATTCGACGCCATCCATGGTGGTGACACCCGGCAGGTTGACCCATTTCACCACATCGGGATCGTCGGTGGTGGAGGCGTAGGTGATGTAGTTGGAAATCCGGTTGCGGAAATAGCCGATCTTGGCATAAGCGGTATCGCCGGGCCTGATGAGATCGTCGCCGCGCAGGTTGACGCCGATGTCCAGGCCCTTCTGCCGCTCTGGCACGAGATCGGGATTGTTCTGGATCGGGTCGCCGGTGCCGTCGAAATTATGCCCGCCGGGATAGAACATCTCCGAGGCCGTCGGCGGCCGCATCGTATAAGCATAGGTAGCGTAGAACTGCAGCCAGTCCTTTGGCGTCACCGTGACGCCGATCTTCGGATTCCAGTTGCCGCCGTCGCGGGTGAGCGATGGCCCGGTGCAGTTGCCGACATGGTCCGCCGCGCAGCCATCGTCTCCCGGCTCCGGATAGCTGGTGACGCCATTCAGGTTCCAATAATCGTAGCGGATGCCTGTGGTCAGCCCAAAAATGCCGCGCGTCAGCGTCGTATCGAGGAAGCCACCGCTTTTGATCAGGGTTCCATCGGGATTGGCGCCGCGCGCGTCATTGGCCTTGTAAGCATCGGAGTTGATCGCGGCACCATAGTCGAACTTGACTATGGTGGCGTCGTTGATGTCCCAGGTGCTGGTATTGCTGATATCGAGCCCAAGCCCGGTATCGGTACCGCTACGGCCATCGAACGCACCACCGGTGCCGGCCAGGTTGACGTCAGTGATATTGGCATAGACGTTGATCTTCAGATCAACAATCTTGTCGCCCGGCTGGTAGGCATATTTGGCCGTATAGGTCTGATTGTGGATCTGCCAGTTATAGCCGGCGCTCTCGACGTCGAAGGCGTTGTCATACCAGACGCCGCCAAGCAGCAGCGATTGAGTGTCGTCCGGCATCAGACCCAACTTGACGAGCCCGGATTTCGACTGCTGGCTGGCATTGTAGGGATATTCGATGCCATCGCCATTCCTGAAATTGCCGAAATTGCTGCCGCTGAAGGCGCCCATGATCGAGACGCCGCCGACCGTGTCGAAATCATGCTTCCAACCGGCCGCCGTCGTGCGGGAGAAATATTTGCCGTTGGTGCCGAGCTGGATGGTCTGCAGCCCACCATAAACCTTACCGGGAAGCAGCACGTCGTCGATGCCGATCGTCCTGAGATTGGCCGCGCCTGACAGCGTCCCGAGCCCATCATTGCCAGCCACCGCGCCACGCGTGATATCAACGCCGACGAGCAGGTTCGGATCCACGAAGGCCATGTTGTCGAACGTGCCGCCATGGCCGGACAGGTTGCGAAACGTCTGCGGCACCCCGTCGATCATGGTATTGACGCGGTTCATGCCCTGCATGCCGCGGATGTTGACGATGATGCCGGGATTCTCGGTCTGCTGACGGGTATAGGCGCCGGGTGTCGAGCGGACCGCGGCATTGGTATCGCTGGCAAAACGCTCCTGGAAATTCTCCGCCGAAATGGTCGAGACCGGCGCCGGCGTATTGGTGATATCGGAATCACTGCCTTTGTCGCCGCCGATAATCAGACGCTTGAGCTTCGTGGCGCCATTGCTGTCGGTGCCTTCGTCGTCGCTGGCCGCGTCACTGCTCTTGTCCTGAGAATTGCTCGAATCGTTGTCGAGCGTGATGACCTCGCCATCGTCCGACTGCGCCCAGGCGCCTTGATGCGGCACGACAACATTCAATGCGACGCCCGCCAGCAAAACGGCAAGCCAACGCCTTCCAACACCCACGGCATACCCCCGCCAAATCCATCCGGCCCTGATGGCTTGCCCCGGGAAGTCTGGCGGCTGGCTTTCGGCCTTGCAGGGCATCGAACGCCCTGTTAATGAGCCGGACCATGCAGAAGTTGACTTTATGTGTCAAGTTATGACCCTGGTTTTTTCAAGGATTTCGGAGCTAGAAATCTGCCCATCCACGCGCCGACGGTGATGAAATCGGTCAAGCCGCGGCGAAAATGGTGCTTTTCGAGAACCGGAGCGGAGCGTACTCAAGTACGTGAGCACCGGAAGCGCAGAAAGGCGCCATTTGCAGCCCGGCTTCACCGATTTCGCCCCCTCAACTGCGATCGCGGAAGCGATTGGTGATCGGGTACCGCCGATCGCGACCAAAATTCTTGCGCGTGATCTTCACGCCCGGCGCCGATTGCCGCCGCTTGTATTCGGCCATGTAGAGCAGATGCTCGATGCGATGCACCGTCGCCGGATCATGGCCGCGGGCGATGATCTCGTCCGTGCCCATCTCCTCCTCGATCAGGCATTCGAGGATATCGTCGAGCACCGGATAAGGCGGTAGCGAATCCTGGTCGGTCTGGTCGGGCCGGAGTTCTGCGGATGGCGCCTTGGCGATGATCGCGGCCGGGATCACTTCGCCCGCCGGTCCCAGACCGCCGGGCGGCAGATGCGCATTGCGCCAGCGCGACACGGCATAGACCTGCATCTTGTAAAGGTCCTTGATCGGGTTGAAACCGCCATTCATATCGCCATAGAGCGTCGCATAGCCGACCGACATTTCCGACTTGTTGCCGGTGGTGACCACCATGGCGCCGAACTTGTTGGAGATCGCCATCAGGATCGTGCCGCGTGTGCGGCTCTGGAGGTTTTCCTCGGTGACGCCCTCTTCCGTGCCTTCGAACAGATCCGACAGTGCCGAGGCAAAGCCTGCGACCGGCTCTTCGATGTCGACGACGTCATATTGAACACCCAGAGCTTCCGCGCAGGCCTCCGCATCGGCAAGCGACTGTTCGGATGTGTAGCGATAAGGCATCATCACCGTACGCACCCGCTCGGCGCCCAGCGCATCCACCGCCAGTGCCGCACAAAGCGCCGAGTCGATGCCGCCGGAAAGCCCCAGCACCACGGACTTGAAGCCGTTCTTGTTGACATAGTCACGCAGGCCGGTCATGGCCGCGAGATAGTCCGCCTCCACATCCGTCGGCAGCGCGGCATAAGGCCCTTCGCAGCGCCACCTGCCCTCCTGGCGCGTCCAGGTGGTGGTGACCACCGCCTCCTCGAATTGCGGCATCTGGAAAGCGAGACTGCCGTCGCCATTATAGCCGAAGCTGGCGCCATCGAAGACGATCTCGTCCTGACCACCGATCTGGTTGGCATAGATGAACGGCACCCCGGTCGACCCCACCTGGCGGAGCACGACGTCATAGCGAACGCCAGTCTTGGCACGGAAGAAGGGCGAGCCATTCGGATGCAGGAATATCTCAGCACCTTTCGCGGCAAGCGCCTCGCAAACGCCGAGATCGCCCCAGATATCCTCGCAGACCGGCAGCCCGAGCTTGATGCCCCGGAACTCGACCACATCCGGCAATGGCCCCGGCACGAACACCCGCTTTTCGTCGAACTCGCCATAGTTCGGCAGGTCGACCTTGTCACGGACCGCCACGATCCGTCCGGCATGCAGGAAAGCCACGGCGTTGTGACGGCCGGAATCGCTCTGTCGCGGAAAACCGATAACCACGGCCGACCCCTCCGCCGTGGTCTCGTGCGCCAGCGTTTCGACGGCCTTCAGACAGGCTTTCAGGAAGGCCGGCTTGAGCACGAGGTCTTCCGGCTGGTAGCCGGATAGGAACAATTCGGTCATCAGCAGGATGTCGGCGCCCTGTTCTCCGGCCTTGGCCAGCGCCTGACGCGCTTTCGCCAGGTTGCCGGCGACATCACCGACGGTTGGGTCGAGTTGGGCGACTGCGATGCGAAGCGTATCGGTCATGAGCCTGTCCTCCGACCATCAAATTATGCGGCGCGCGACGATCTGTCCATTGCGGCTGATCCGATGCGCGAGAAATGCGATCCAGCTGGAAGATCATTGTGCTATATGCCCGAATGCCGGAACAATCAGGCAGCCACGCGGAGAGAAACGGATGTTTGCGGATATTGAAAAGAAGTTTTTCGGCAAGACGGCTGACGAGCTCAGCCCTTCGGAAAAACGGGTGCTGAAGCTGACGCGCGAACGCAAGGTGCTCGCCAGCAATGCCAGCGAGGATTTCCTCGCCAACTCCAGCTTCGGCGAACGGCTCGCCGACTCCATCGCCCGCGTCGGCGGATCGTGGGGCTTCATCATGGGGTTCGGATTGTTTCTGCTGTTCTGGGTCGCGGTCAATACCATCGTGCTGATGACCCGCGCCTTCGACCCCTACCCGTTCATCTTCCTCAATCTGATACTTTCCATGCTCGCCGCCATCCAGGCGCCGATCATCATGATGAGCCAGAACCGCCAGGCCGAGCGCGACCGGTTCATGGCAGCCAAGGATTATGAGATCAACCTCAAGGCCGAGATCGAGGTTCTCGGCCTGCATCACAAGATCGACCTGCAGGTGCTCACGGAAATCAAGGCGTTGCGGGACCGGCTTGAAGGCCTCTGCGCCGACGTCACCAAGCTCAGGGGCGAAACACCAGCGCCGTGAAACAGCTCATCCGCCGCTGATTGTTGGCCCGTCCTGCGCATATTGCGGCAGGCCGTCGTTGATCTCGTAGAAATCGCTCTTGTCGGCGCAATAGATATGGTAGCCGGCGGCGAGGCCGGTCGGCTGGTCGAGCGAGCCGGCCATGATCGAGATTTCGTCGCGCCCGACGCCCTTCCAGAACAGCGCCGACCCGCAATGGCGGCAGAAGCCTCGCCGTCCTGTATCGCTGGAATGATACCAGGTGATATTGTCCTCACCGGTGATTGTCACATCACTCACCATGGCATTGGCCGAGGCATAATAAAGGCCGGTCTGCCGCCGGCACTGGCCACAGTGGCAGAATGTCATGTCCTTGAACTTCCCGCTGACCGTGAAGGTCACGGCGCCGCAAAGGCAGGACCCGGTGTGAATGTCTGTCATTGGCTTCTCCCATCTCGATGAAGCCAGATTTTTCCGTCTTTGCCGCGGGGTCAAACGAATAGGCCTGATGCTGGCATTGAATTTCCTTGAACCACCGTCACCTGCTCCATCTCCCGATGATCGGGAGAACTTCGGCGGCGAATTTACATAGCATTTTACGACAACCTTAGATGTTATGGTTAATCCGAAGTAAACATGCATGGAGGGCTAGCGTCCGATTTTCAGACGGGCACAGTTCGACTATGTTCCGCGCCATCCCACGGACCGATGCAACAAGATGGAGACGACAGATGGCGAATATCACTGGTACCAACCACGCCGACACGCTTTCCGGAACCGATCTCGGCGACGTGATCACCGCGAAGAACGGCGATGACACGATCCTGAGCAGCGGCGGGCTGGACCATATCGACGGCGGCCAGGGCAGCGACACGATGGACTATAGCAGCTACGACGGGGAACTCAGCATCGTGCTGGCCAACGACGCACCGACCACCGTCTATGGCAATGGCGCTCCCGGTGACGTGCTCGTCGACATCGAAAACCTGATCGGCGGCCGTCGCGACGACTATTTCGCCGGCGACAATTCCGACAACACCTTCCGCGGCAATGGCGGAAACGACTATTTCGTCGCCAGCAACGGCTTCGACCACTATTATGGCGGCTCCGGCTACGACATGGTTGATTATTCCGCCACCGGTGTCGGCCTCATTATCAGCGCGCCGAAGGGCGGCGTCAGTATCGTATCGGGCGGCGGTGTCGACCACGATACCCTCTCCGGCATCGAGCAGATCATCGGCACGGCCTTCGACGACAAGATCCTCGGCGGCAAGGCCAACAATGAATTCCACGGCGGCGCCGGCGATGACGTGCTCAAGGGCGGCGCTGGTGGTGACGTATTGACCGGCGACGCCGGCAACGACCAGCTGACCGGCGGCGCCGATGCCGACATCTTCGTCTTCTCCGGCAAGTTCGGTGCCGACACGGTGACCGATTTCCATGCCACGGGCGACGATCACGACGTGCTCGACCTCAGCGGCGTCTCCACACTCTCAAGCTTCGACAACATGCTCATCGACCACCGCATCTGGCAGGACGGCAATGATACGGTGATCGATGCCGGCAAGGGCAACGAGATCGTGCTCAAGCATGTCGACATCCACGATCTGTCAGCAGCAGATTTCCTGTTCTGAACAACAAACCGGAATGTGAAAAGGGCGCCACCGGCGCCCTTTTCATTCTGCGTTTCCGCCTTCAATGCCCATCCGCGGACCAGTGCAGTGTATCCGACAGCAGCTTGTGGACGCCGTAGGTGGCGCCGATGGCATGCAGCGTCGTATTGGTGGCGCCCGATTGCGGCGCGCCGAGAATGAAGGACATGCCGTTCCTGTCCGTCATCGGAATTGATCCGGTCCAGGTAATATCCATGTCGATCGCCAATCCCTCGATATCGTGAGAGGCGACGGATGGCGCGTAGACGATGCGGAACATCGACGCCATTTCCTGAGCCGCCGCACGCGACTTGGCATCATTGCCGTGATCCCAGTTGATCGCGCAGCCGGCCTTGGGCGGCACTTTCGACGGTGCGATGAGATGGTGCGAAACGTCCCAGCTATAGCGCATCAGATAGGTGCGGATGGGATTTCTCAGTGTGGCGAACACCTCCACCCTCGCACCGGCCTTGACCAAGGCCTGCACGAAGTCCTGCACATTGCTGCGGAAGGGTTGCTTGAGGTCTGCAATATCGGTGCTATTGGCAAATTTCGCCTGGTTTTTCGACCACCAGGCAGCGCCGCTGAGATTGCGATCCCGCGGCACGGTCGGCCCTTTCGAGCCCGCAGCATTCGCCGTTCTACCGCCTGCCATCTGCGCCTCCTATTCGACCTATCCCACCATGTCCCCAGATTCGAGCATTTGCGCGGCCGATGATCGGCTCGCATGTTGCTTCCTAAGCGCTGCCAGCCACGTAGTGGTTCCCTTACAACACGGATCGAGCTTTTTGGTGATCGCGGCCCGCCGGCCTGAATTGTTTCCGTCGCGACGGAAATGATCGCACCAGCCGCGATCCGAAACAAAAGCTGAAATATCGCCCGGCGTTGCGCCGGCCCAAACCGGGACAGGCGCACCGGCCGGCGAAAAGAATGGGATGACGAAGCAAAGACGACCGGTTGAAGCCACAACGACCTTCCGCATGCAATCCGTCCTCATGCCGTTGGCATGGAATCTCGACAGAATAGCCGCAAGATCGCTCGAAAACAACAATCGTGACGGGGGCGAGGTCGCCACGATGACTCAGATGTAGAAAAAGGCGCAGGTAAAACCTGCGCCTGATGTCAGCAAAGATATCAATTAATCAGCCGTTGACGGCAATCTTGCGCTCATCGCGGCCGCTCTTCAGCTTCTCAGCCAGCAGGAAGGCAAGTTCCAGCGCCTGGTCGGCATTGAGGCGCGGGTCGCAATGGGTGTGATAGCGATCCTGCAGGTCGTCGGCCGTCAGCGCGCGGGCGCCGCCGGTGCATTCGGTGACATCCTTGCCGGTCATCTCGATATGGATGCCGCCCGGATGCGTGCCTTCCGAATGGTGGATGGCGAAGAAGTTTTCGACCTCGCTCAGGATCCGCTCGAACGGCCGGGTCTTGTAGTTGTTGAGCGTGATCGTGTTGCCATGCATCGGATCGCAGGACCAGACGACCTTGCGGCCCTCGCGCTCGACGGCGCGGATCAGGCGCGGCAGGTGCTCGGCAACCTTGTCATGGCCGAAGCGGCAGATCAGCGTCAGCCGGCCGGCTTCGTTCTGCGGATTGAGGATGTCGATCAGTTCGAGCAGGCCGTCGGCGGTCAGCGAAGGGCCGCATTTGAGCCCGATCGGATTCTTGATGCCGCGGCAATATTCGACATGCGCATGGTCGGCCTGGCGGGTACGGTCGCCGATCCAGATCATGTGGCCTGATGTGGCGTACCAGTCGCCGGAGGTCGAATCGACGCGGGTCAGAGCCTGCTCGTAGCCGAGCAGCAGCGCCTCGTGGCTGGTGAAGAAATCGGTTTCGCGCAGGGCATGATTGTTCTCCGAGGTGATGCCGATCGCCGCCATGAAATCCATGGTTTCGCCGATGCGCTCGGCCAGCGCCCTGTAACGGTCGGCCTGCGGACTGTCCTTGACGAAGCCGAGCATCCACTTGTGCACATTGTCGAGATTGGCATAACCGCCCATCGCGAAAGCGCGCAACAAGTTCAGCGTCGCGGCAGACTGGCGGTAGGCCATGATCTGCCGTTCCGGATTGGGGATGCGCGCTTCCTCGGTGAATTCAATCCCATTGATGATATCGCCGCGGTAGCTCGGCAGTGTCACATCGCCCAGCTTCTCGACGCCGGACGAGCGCGGCTTGGCGAACTGGCCGGCAACGCGACCGACCTTGACGACCGGCTTCTGGGCGCCGAAGGTCAGCACCACGGCCATCTGCAGGAAGGCGCGGAAGAAATCGCGGATATTGTCGGCACCATGTTCGGCGAAGCTCTCGGCGCAATCGCCACCCTGCAGGAGGAAGCTTTCTCCATTGGCTACCTTGGCGAGCGAGGCCTTCAGACGCCGCGCCTCGCCTGCAAAAACCAGCGGTGGATAGGTGGCAAGCTGAGCTTCCGTGGCCTGCAATGCAGCCATGTCCGGATACTCCGGAACCTGCTGAATGGGCTTAGACCTCCAGCTTTGCGGGTTCCAATTCTGTGCCATCGTACTCACCTTGTGACGAGATAAAACATAACCCCGGCGGCATTGCCGGGGAATTGGCGGCTTATATACATTAAGGAAGCGTTTGCAAAGTCTTCAATACGTCGCGCGAGGCAGTCCGCGCGTTCCCGCGCGGATGTCGCATCGTTGGAAATCCGGCGCCTCAGCGAACCAGTTCGAAGGCGGCGTAGGCGATGGCGACGATCGAGATCATCGGGAACAGCATGAAACTCAGGAACCCACCACCGCCGCGCTGGCGGTCGTAGTCGGTATCATAACTGGCAGTCTCGGTCGGCGGCACCTCGATATTCTGCGCGATCATGACTTTCCTCCTATTGATCGTGCTTCTTTTCTTTGCCCTGGAAACGCATCTCCTCATGCGCATCCCGGCCGGCACGTATTCACGCCCTTGAATATAGCATACGATGGGAGGAAAGACAAATTTGCGGTTGCGAGATGTTACTGGAGCGTTAAACGACAGGCTTAACGCATTGCGATGACGTCGTTACCGCCTCAAATACCCCGCGCCGGGTTCGGCTTCGGCTTGCGGACCTGCAGAGTGACCGTGCCGATCTGCCGCTGCTCGACCAGAAATCCTCCATCGTCATAGGTCACTGCAAAGATGCGGAAGCCGTGTATTCCCATTTCGCGGAGAAGCTCCGTCGGCGGTTGACTTTCGCGAAGCTGGCATTTCCGCGCCACGTCCCGACAATCGATCCGCAAGTCCGGCGCCGCATCCCGCGCCCCGACCAGAAGTGTCAGCCCCACCGGATCCACATCGAAATTGAGTTCACAATCCCTTTCGACGTGGCAGAAGCTTTCACCGGTAATGAGCCGGTTCTGCTCAAGCCGGAAAGCATAGTAAACGGATACGACGCCCTGCGGCAAATCCTCCGCCATGGCCGGACGCGCCATCAGCGCCGCGAGCAGAAACACTTTGAACCAATCTCCCGACATCCGTGTCCTCCACGACATCGGGAAAGGTCCTCGTGAAATTCATCGGAATTAGGGCGCATCTGCGTGGAAGTTCAACATCCATTGCACGCCGAACTTGTCGGTCAGCTTGCCGTAATAATCACCCCAAGGCTGAATGCCCAATTTCGTCGTCACGGTGCCGCGTTCGGCAAGCCGATCGAAAAGCAGGTCCGTTTCCGCGCGGCTGTCGGTCATCAGCATATGGGCCGAACCGCGCATCGGCTCCGCATCCGCATTATCCGATGCATGGAACAGAATGCCCGGTCCTTCGAAACGGGCATGCATGACCTTATCCTGCATGCCCGGAGGAGGCATCACGATTTCACCGTATCGAACCAGGACCGTCACCCGTCCCAAACCGCATGCGGTGTAGAAGCCCAGTGCCTGTTCACAGTCTGTGGTGAAGAACAGATAATTCGAAAGCAGCATTCAGGCCCCGTTTCAGGGAAAGCGGCCACTCTCCGCTTTCCCAAATGTGTGAAAGGTTGACGACTGTGTCAGGCCGCCGAGGCGGATTGCGCCGCATTCTGGATCTCGGCGACCAATTCTCCGTTGGTGAAGCCCCGGCCGCCTATTCCCCAGGAGCCATCGGCCGCATAGACGATGTTGGTCCAGATATGATCCCGGCGGACACGGCCTTCCGCAGCGTGTTCCACGATATCTGTGGCTCTTTCGATGAAAGCTTGTTTCACCGCGTCCGTCGAAAGCGCAATGGAGGGCAGCTTCAGTTCGATGAACGCCGCGGCAGCCGCGCGCCCGCCGGCAAACACATGTTGTCGGGGCAGCACGTTGATCGTGCCCACGACATTGGGCTCCATGAACGTGTTGCCGTCGAGTTCGGTGATCTCGAGCAGCGCTTGCGTCAGCCCATCGAAAACCTGCGCTTCGGCTTTGGAAGACAGCAGTCCTTCAGGCACAGTCAGTGTTATCGGCATCGTCTATCTCCAGTTTGAATTGGAACGAGCAATCGTTATATAGTGATCGCTCTTTATTCATACATACCGACCGCTCTCTATGCAAGAATAAAAGAGCGCTCACTCTCTAATGCGAGGACAGCAATGCGCTACAGCGCTGAACACAGTCAGGAGACACGGACGCGCATCATCGATGCCGCCGGCAGGCTTTTCCGCAGGGAAGGTTACGGCGGATCAGGCATCGAGGGCCTGACCAAGGCGGCGGGTGTCACCAATGGCGCGTTTTACGGTCACTTCAAATCGAAGCGAGAGGCGTTTCGCACCGCTGTTGTCGCCGGGCTCGGGGAATTGCGCGCCGGCATTGCCGAGATCAAGGCTGCGCACACGAAAACCTGGCTAAGGACCTTCGTGGAATTCTATCTGGGACCGAAGCGAACCTGCGAGATTGGCGAGAGCTGCACCCTGCCCAACCTCTCCCCGGACGTCATGCGCGCCGACGCCGAGACGCGGAGCGTCTATCAGACCGAACTTCTCGGCATTATCACGGAAATATCCGCCGGCCTGGATGGCGAGACCGAATCCGCAAAATTCGACCAGGCCGTGGCCCTCATGGCGCTATTGTCGGGCGGCGTCACACTTGCACGCACGGTGACTGATCCGGAGCTCTCGGAGCGCATAGCCGCCGCCGTCAAACGCGCGGCACTCCGCATGCAGCCACAAGCGAGTGACCAATAGCAATCGCTGTCATTCAGAGTGCAGGCAGGCAGCAATCACCTGCCGCTCAATCGCTTCTCCTCGCCCTTCAACAGAGTGGCCAATCTTTCGATCACCAGCCGCACTTCGGCGCGGTGCCGGTCATCATCATTGGCGACGATGAACAGCGGGTGATCGAGTGTTTCGATAAGCCCGCCATGTCGCACCAGGCCAGGCTTCGCGTCGCCGACGAAAACAGGCAGCACCCCGCATCCCGCCCCGGCCTGGATCAGACGGATCAGAAGTTCAGGCGATGTCGTCCAGGTGAAAATCTGCCCCTCATGGTTTTCAAAAACCCATTTGTCGGCCGGCGCGTGCGAATGCTCCGTGCCGATCGAGATCCAGCGCTCGTCGGTGACCGGTGAGGCGGCGGACTGATAGACGGCGTAGGACATGGTGACGGAGCGCCGAACGGCAAAATTGCCGTTGACGGGCCGCTCCCCGAGAATTGCGACATCGGCCCGTCGGAAGGTCAGGTCGATGCCGGTGTGAACCGATTGGCAGCACAGCCGATAGGCATCGTCGGACCTACGAATATCCATGGCATGCTCGGCGATGAAGGGCGCCAGCCAATCATCGGCGGCAATCGAGACGATCGGCAGGGCAAAGGCGTCCTTGTGCCAATCCGCGATGCTGTCGGCGGCCCGCTGCATGGTCCGCACATGTTCCAGCAATATCTCACCGTCATGGGCGAGCCTGTAGCCCTGCTGGCTGCGGACGAACAATGTCCGGCCGGTGGTGCGCTCCAGCGCCAGCATGCGCCGGCCGATCGTCGGCGCGCTCATGCCCGTGCACGAGGCAGCGCCGCTCAGCCCGCCCTGCAGAGCCACGTGAAAGAAAAGCTGCAGATCATCCCATGCGGCTGTGTTCATTCTGGATTTCCGTCGTGAAAAATCGAGCCATGCCATCCGGCCGGCGCACGATCCATAGACGCAAAATTGCATGGACGCATGCTTCAGCCATGAAAGACCCGTTTCATGCGCGCCTCTACAGCCACGCCGGCCTCGGCACTACGTCTGCGCTATTCCAACCGATGGAGACGAAAATGTCCAGAGACTGGTTCACACTGACCCGTAAGCCGTTGCTCACCAAGCATTCCGATCCGCTGGCAGATCCACTCGACGGCGGCGACTGGTAAGGTCTCGAATGGACCCTACCCTTGCTTGCCCGCATGTCCGGCGGCGATCGGCAGTCGCCGACGGATGGCGCGCTGCCACACCCGCACGCCCGAATTCAGACGCGCTCGCCGTTCCTGATCCGGTAAGTCGGCTGATACATGGTGACCAATTCTTCGGCCGCAGTCGGATGCACCGCCATCGTGCGGTCGAAATCGTCCTTGGTGCAGCCGGCCTTGAGCGTGATGCCAAGGATCTGCGCCATCTCACCGGCATCGTGGCCAAGGATATGCGCGCCCACCACCTTGCGGTCGGCGGCATTGACGATGAGCTTCATGATCATCCGGTCGCTGCGGCCCGAAAGCGTCGCCTTCATCGGCCGGAATTCGGCGCGGTAGATTTCGAGCTCGTCGAACTTCTTCGACGCCGCTTCCTCGCTCAGGCCGACCGTACCTATCTCCGGCTGCGAAAACACGGCCGTGGCGATCAGGTCGAGATCCGGTGATGTCGGATTGTTACGGTATTCGGTTTCGATGAAGCACATCGCTTCATGGATCGCCACCGGCGTCAGTTGCACCCGATCGGTGCAGTCGCCCAGCGCAAAGATGCCTGGCACATTGGTGCGCGAATAGGCGTCGACGACGATCGAACCCTTCTGGTCGAGCGCGACACCGGCCGCCTCCAGACCCAACCCATTGGTATTGGGCGTGCGACCGAGCGCCAGGAATACCTGCGCCGCCTTGAGCTGTTTGCCCTGCTTGGTGGTCGCGGTACGCGTGCCATCGGCATCAAGCCTGACTTCCGTGATCACATCCCCGCAGAGGATCTTGATGCCTTTGCTTTCCATCTCCTTGTGCAGGCCCTGGCGCAGGTCCTGGTCGAAGCGCGACAGGATTTCCCTGCCACGATAGATCATCGTCGTCTCGACGCCCATGCCGTGGAAGACGTTGGCGAATTCGACGGCGATATAGCCGCCGCCCTCGATGATGATCGATTTCGGCAGATGCGGCAGATGGAAGGCGTCGTTGGAGCTGATCGTGTGCTCATGACCGGGCAGCGATCCATGCATCGAGGGTGCACCGCCGACGGCGAGGATGATCCGTTCCGCCGTCACTGTCTTGCCGGTCGATTTCAACAGGATGCTGTGCGGGCCGGTGAGTTCGGCGCGGGTTTCGAGGATTTCGGCGCCGGCACCGGTCAGCCCCTTGCGATAGAGGCCTTCGAGACGAGCGATTTCCTTGTCCTTGGCAGCGATCAGCTTTTCCCAGGAAAACGAGGTTTCGCCGACTGTCCAACCAAAACCCACCGCGTCCTCGAAATGCTCGTGATATTGCGAGGCATAGACCAGCAGCTTCTTCGGCACGCAGCCGCGGATGACGCAGGTGCCGCCGAAACGATATTCCTCGGCGATTGCCACCCTCTTGCCGAGCGAGGCGGCCACCCGCGCGGCACGCACGCCTCCCGAACCTCCGCCGATGACAAACAGATCATAATCGAAATCCGGCATGCGAAACCCCTGTCAGTGGATGCCCGCAGCATATGGAGAGAGTCCGGGCAAAAGAAAAGCCCGTCTCGCGGAAACGGGCTTTCGGATTGATCAGCGGTGCCTGTAGGGCGCCGAAATCGTTATTTCTTCTTTTTCTGCGCTTCGATCTTGGCTTCGAGCTCGTCCTCTGTCGCCTTGGACATGTCGCGAGAAATGCCGGATGCCCAGATGTCGCCGGCCTTGGAGAGTTCGCGGATCGAAAGAGGGCCGTACTTCAGGAGCTTCTGGCCGGCCGGCGTCGCGTAGAAGGCGGCGATCTGGTTGAGTTCGTCCTCGCTGAACGCCTTGGCGTAAATGCGGGCGGCTTCCTTTTCGAGATCGGCGCGGCGCGATGCGAATTTCAGCGCCTGCTCGTCCACGACATCGTTGATCAGCTCTTCGTAATTCGGCGAGCCCTGGATCATCGTCGTCTTCAGCTGCATCGAGATGGTGGGCAGGATGTTGTCGAACGGATCGGTGATGTGGATCGCAGCGATGGCCGCACGCGCCGCCTTGAGATGCGAGTCCGTGATATTGTCATCAGCAGCCAGCGCGCTCGTCGCAGCAATGCCAATGGCAAACATCGCGCCCATAGCGACCCGTCCGAGCATGTGCATCTTCATCATGGGATATTCTACTCCTCGTCAGATTTTTGGCGACAGCGTCCGCGCGGCCGTCGGGCCGGCAATGATGGCAAGCGAAGCCAGATTGATAAAAAGCCCGTGTTCCACGACGCCTGGAATGGCGTTCAGACTCGATGCCAGAGCCTCTGCATCAGAAATGCGGCCAAAAGAAGCATCGAGGATATAGTGTCCGCCGTCGGTCTTGTAGAAACCGTCGCCGGACTTGCGCTGCTCGATCTCGCCGCTCAGGCCGAGCGCGGAAGCAACCCGCTCGATTGCGATTCGCGTCGACACCAGTCCAAATGGATTGACCTCGATCGGCAGCGGAAAGGCGCCGAGCATATCGACCAGCTTGGTCTCGTCGGCAATGACGATCATGCGCCCGGAGGCAGCGGCAACAATTTTTTCGCGCAGCAGCGCCCCGCCGCCACCCTTGATCAGGCGCAGCGAAGAGTCCACCTCATCGGCGCCGTCGATCGTCAGGTCGAGCTCCGGCAGTTCGTCCAGCGAATTGAGCGGCACACCGAGTTCCAGGCAGAGCCGTGCAGTGCGTTCCGAGGTCGGGACACCTCGGACTTGAAAACCTTCCGAAACCTTTTCGGCGAGAAGCCGGACGAACTCTTCCGCGGTCGAACCGGTGCCGATCCCGAGTCGCATGCCATCTTCGACATGTTTCAGCGCCTCGGCGGCGGCGGTGATTTTCATTTGCCGGGCGTCCATGCGCCAGGGTCTCCGATTGATCGTGGATCGGGCTTTTACACGAGCTTTTCAGGGAACGAAAGGCGCAATGACCAATTTCAGCGGGGCTTTCCGCTTTATTTGAAAGCGCCTCTTGCTGGCGGTTTGCAATTGCCCACAGCTTGCCCTATCGGTCTCCGCGACCGCTCATTTCCGGGAGAATTCAGTGCCCCCCGTGCTTGCCGTTTTCGATCTCGATGGAACCCTGATCGACACCGCCCCTGACCTCATCGACAGCCTCAATCATACGATTGCCGCCCGCTCGCTCGAACCGCTCGTCTATTCCGACCTGACTCACCTCGTCGGCTCCGGTGCCCGTGCCATGATCGAGCGCGCGTTCGCGCTGCGTGGCCGGCCGTTGGGCAACGGCGAGCTTGAACCGATGATCGACCGCTTCGTCGAGCATTACCGCGCCGGCATGCCGGGCAAGAGCCAGCCCTATCCCGGCCTTGTCCAGGCCCTCGACCGGCTTGAGACCGCCGGCCTGCGTTTTGCCGTCTGCACCAACAAGATGGAGGGTCTGGCGCGGCCGCTGCTCGAAACGCTGGGACTTTCGGATCGCTTCAGCGCCATTACCGGCGGCGATACGTTTGCCGTCCGCAAGCCGGACGCCGAACACCTGCTCGGCACGATCCAGCTCGCCGGAGGCGATCCAAAGCGCACGGTGATGATCGGCGACAGCCTCAACGATTTCAAGGTCGCGGCCAATGCCAAGGTGCCGTCGATCGCCGTGCCCTTCGGCTATTCCGAAGTGGCGGTCGAAACCCTGAACCCGACTGTTGTCATCGAGAATTTCGATGAACTCACGGCCGAACTGATCGACCGGCTGGTCGCCTGAGGCGGACGCCCGCGATGGAGGTGGCCGGCACAATCTGGACGATCGGCCATTCCAGTCTCGGCATCGACGTTTTCATGGGACTGCTCAAGGCGGCTGGCATCGAGGCCGTCGCAGATGTCCGCAGTTCGCCGTGGTCACGGCATAATCCGCAGTTCAACCGCGAGCCGTTGAAAGATAGCCTCAAGGCCGCCGGCATCACCTATGCCTGGCTCGGCGCGGAACTGGGCGGACGGCCGAGCGAACCACGCTATTATTGCGAAGGCGTCGCGGACTATCGCCTGATGCGCCAGGCGCCAGCGTTTGCCTCCGGCCTCGAGCGAATAACAAACGGCGCCAATACCTATCGCGTCGCCTTGATGTGCGCGGAAAAACATCCGCTCAACTGCCACCGTTGTCTGTTGGTCGGACGGGCCCTGCACGAGGCCGGCCGCCCCATCGTCCATCTGCTGCACGATGGCGCCACGATGACGCAGGCGGATGTAGAAGAAGAGCTGCTGGTGTTGGCCGGGAGGGATGGCGCCGATCTCTTCGCGCCGCATCGGGAGCGGGTGGATGCGGCCTATTGGACGCAGAACAGCAAGAATGCTTTTGCGGATCCAAGGAAGTCCGAAGGATAGCCGAAAACGCGAGAGTTTTTGGCCGCAACAGCACCGCAAGGGCCCTTCTCTCCCACAAGCGCCAGGAAGACCCAGCGGCATCGCCTTACAAACAACAAAAGGCGCCGCCAGTCACCCAGCAGCGCCTTTCGAGTAAGATCATCCAGCCTCAGCTTGCCGCGTGACGCATCTTCTCAGTCGCGTCAAATGCCTTCTGCAGGTAGTTGTCGCGGCTGTAGACGTCGTCGAAATATTCCACCACGCCATCCTTGTTCGGATAGGCGGTGAAATAGGCGATGTAGATCGGGAACGGCCGCGGTACCTTGACCTGCTCGTTCTGACCGGTGGCGATATGAGAGGTGATGTCCTCGACGGTCGTGTCCATCACCGCTGCCGCCATCTTCTTCGGATCGGACAGACGCACGCAACCATGGCTCAGCGCCCGCATGTCGCGCTTGAAGAAGCTCTTCTGCGGCGTGTCATGCATGTAGATCGCATGCTTGTTGGGGAACATGATCTTGACCTGGCCGAGGGCATTTCCGGAACCCGGCGGCTGGCGGACGTCGACCGCATCGGTCGTCTGCCAGTCGATGTCAGACGAGGAAACCTGCTGGCCGTTGACCGAGGTTTCGTAGCCGAGGCGGTCGAGATAGCTCGGGTCCTGGCGCAGGTGCGGCAGCATTTCGTTGACGATGATCGAGCGCGGCACGCCCCAATAGGGATTGTACTCGACGAGACGAATCTGGTCCTCGAAGAAGAAGGTCTGGTGGCCGGGCGAACCGACGACAACCCTCATGTTGAACTGTTCCTGGTTGTTTTCATGGTAATAGACCAGGAAGGCAGCCTGATTGATGAACACATAGCGCTCGCCGAGATCGTTCGGCAGCCAGCGCATCTGTTCCATCGCCACGGTAAGCTTGTGGATCTTGGAATCCTGGGTTTCGACCGCACCACCCATCAGCACCTTGACGGTGCCCTTGCCGATGATCCCGTCACCCTTGAGGCCCTTCTCGGCCTGGAACGCGGCGACGAGCTTGGCGAGTTCAGGCGTATAGTCCTGGCTATCCTGGTAAGAGGCAAGCGTTAGCGACTGATCGAGCTTCAGCTTGTCGGAACCCTTCTGACGGATTGCTGCGACGATGTTCGGCAGTTGGTCGCTCGACATGCCCGGCTTGAGCGTCGAAGTCAGCGTGATCTCGATCTTGGCCGGCTGCTGCTGACCGCCTTGGTCACCACGCAGCTTGGCAAGTTCGGCTTTCAACTGCTCGAACTGTGCATTGGAAGGCGCGCGGCTGTTGAGATAGGCCTTGATATCAGGCGAGGCCGAAATCACCCGCATCGCACCGACGAGGTTCACGTCCTTGCGCTTGAAATCATAGTATTCAGCGATCCGGTTCGGATCGATGCGGCCGCGAACATCGTCTTCGACGAAGGTCAGCACGGCGGCGCTGAGCTCGATTTCGAACTGCATCAGCTGCCGCTGCTTGGTCGTTGCATCGACGGCAGCAAAGGTGTCGGTCGGATCTTGCACCTGATAGTCGGCGGGATCGAGGCCGACCGCATCGGCAGCAGCGAGAGCCGCCATCGCGTCGCGCGCCTTCTGCGTCACACCATGGGCGTCAACCCAGAGCAGGCCGTTATGTTGAGCGTAGAAAGTCTCGATGGCGGCGGCCACCTCGGCAGGCGCCTTGGCCCGCACATCCATCATGAAGGCGCGCGGATTGTTGCTGAAATCCATCGCCGCCGGGACGCTGACGTCCTGGATGGAGCCGGTATTGCTCGCATCGGCCGTCTTGGCGGGGTCAACCGCAGCCGTTTCCATCCTAGGCGCGAACTTAGCGACGTTGACCAACTTCAGGCCGTCGGCCTTGTAGGTGAAGTAGCGCGGCGCCGAAACCTTGGGAAGCGGCCGGCCGGCCCCGGGGCTATCGGGAAACGCACCGTCGTCGTCGTCGAGCGAACCCGCGAGATCGCTGCGGCCGAACAGGCTGCTGCTCTTCTTGCTGGTGTGGCTCGCCGTCTTGTTGCCGGTCAGGAAGTCGAGGAGCGTCGCCGAATGCGCCGCAGGCGCGCCAAAGGTGAATGCGCAGGAGATGGTCAGGGCAGCAATCGCCGCGGTCTTCAAAGGCTTCATCTTATATCAATTCCCAACGGACCGGAGCGTTCCGGCCGAATATCCCGATGTTGAGCAAGTCATAGCTGATTGCCCGGCGCTTGAAAAGAAAACGGATAACCCCGCCCCTTCATTCAGGGGGTCACATATTTGTGACCTCTTTTTGTCGCTATGTTTGCGCGGGCTCTAATAACATGCTGATAACCTTAACATTTTATTAAGGCTGCTAATATTCCACTCCGCCGTTTCCCGCAGCGGCGGCATTGCGCCGCCGAGACATTTGCCCGGCGATGTGACCAAAATGGCACTCGCATTTTGGTAGTTCTACTTCATCATGCAAGGATGGGTTGCTTGACTGGGGCGAAACGGATCGGATAGCACCCGCCGCCGGACCGCCGATCAACAGCTGGGGGCACGCCTGTCGCAATGCAGCGAATCAAGCGCCGGCTTGACAATGTCCGGATTGCCGCCGCAACAGTCCTGCAGCAGATAGCCGAGCAGCTCGCGCATCGCGCTCATTTCGGCGAAATAGCGAATGTTGCGTCCTTCGCGCTGCGAGCGGATCAGTTCGGTGGAGGAAAGCAGGGTCAGATGCGCCGAAAGCGTATTGGGCCTGAGATCGAGCGCAGAAGCGATCTCGCCGGCATTCAGCCCCTGCCCGCCCGCGCCGACAAGCAGTCGGAATATATCAAGGCGGCCGCGGTGGGACAAAGCCGTCAGCTTGTTGATCGGGGTTGTTTTTTCCATCGCTGCACTATTCATGCGGTAACCGTGAACGCAAATGAAGTTTTGTTAAGAAGTATATAGTGTCGCAGCCCGCGCAATGCACGCTGTAAATTGAGCCACACACAGGCAACTTGCCTTTCGCCGTTCATACCGCTTCAATGGCCGCAACGACGGAGAGGTTCCATGCGGCACTGTTTCATCCTGGTTGTCATGCTTCTGGCGGTACTGGCCGTCCGCCCAGCCGCGGCGAGAGAGCCGACTGAGGTGGAGCTTGTCATGGGCGATCCGGTCGGCTGGAAGGTCGGCGAACTCGCCGGCAAATATGTCTACTCCGACGCGCAGGGACGAAGCTGGACGGTCAAGCTCAAGCCTGGCGACAGGGTCGACGGCAAACTGCAATCGGTGACCGTGACGGTCAGTGCAGACGGCATCAAGCCAGCCTCGCTGTCCATCGACCTCGAGGACGCCGACGACAACGGCACGCTCGCGGTCTACGACTTCGATGCCGAACTGCCCACGTTCCTGACCACACACTACACGAACGGCGCCCATTGCTGCTACGATGTCCAGGCCTTGGTCTTCAACGGCAAGAAACTGGTGGCGACAGATGTCGACAGCTACGACGGCGGCGTTGACGTGCGTGACATCGACGGCGACGGCACCTACGAGATCGACACGGTCGACCAGCGCTTTTCCTATGCCTTCGACGACCATGCCGGATCGCGCGCCGCCCGCGAGATCGACAAGGTCAGGGAGACAGGCACCGTCACCGTTACGGGCGAGTCGCAATACCAGCCCTATTTGTTGGTGGAACTGGGCCGCGAACTGGCCGCATGTAACGCCGATCCCGGACCCGGCATGTGTGCCGGCCCTCTCGGAACGGCAGCGACACTCGGCATTTACCAGAGCGCGGTCGCAGATGTGCCATTCGAGAAGATCGACAAGAGCAGGCAGAATCCAAGCTATCTGACCTGCGATCAGGACGATTGCGGTAAAGAGATCAAGTTCCTGAATTATCGGCAGGCCTTGGAATACCGGCTCAAGGACTGGGGCTACAGCACCCGTTCGTCATTGAATGATAAGGGCCGCGCCTTCTTCCGCCGGTTCGCCTCCTTCACCAAGGGCTTCGGTGCCGCGGCCCTCCCCTGCGGCAAAGACGCCTTCCAGGTTCGCCTGGACAAGAACGAGCAATTCGCCGAGATCGGCACGCCAGGACATTCCTGCCGCATTGAGACGATCAATGTGCTTGAGAATGCCGCTGTCGCGCTCGGCTTTTGCGCCATGACGACGAATCTCTCCCCGCGGATCGAAATGGAACTCGATGGCGACCAGCTAACCATGAGCTTCATCGACAAAGGCGTTCTGAATGCGAAATCCGCTCCGGGCACCTTAAAGGCCTGTCCTTGAACCCAGCCGCCCCTTGTCACGCGGCATCATGTTTATCGCTGCCGGTTGCATCGGACGCTATGAGCACTAAGTAAAACCCGGATGAAAAGCGAGGGAGAGCGGGATGACCACGCGCACCGAAACCGACACGTTTGGACCGATCGAAGTCGATGACAGCCGCTATTGGGGGGCACAGGCCGAGCGCTCGCGCGGCAATTTCAAGATCGGTTGGGAAAAGCAGCCAGCCTCGATCATCCGCGCGCTCGGTGTAATCAAGCAGGCAGCCGCCCGCGCCAATATGAAACTCGGCCATCTCGACAAGCTGCTCGGCGATGTCATCGTCACCGCTTCGCAGGAAGTCATCGACGGCAAGCTCGACGACCATTTTCCGCTCGTCGTCTGGCAGACCGGTTCCGGCACCCAATCCAACATGAACGCCAACGAGGTGATCTCCAATCGGGCGATTGAACTCCTGGGCGGCATCAAGGGTTCCAAGAAGCCCGTGCATCCCAATGATCACGTCAATATGAGCCAGTCGTCGAACGACACCTTTCCGACGGCCATGCATATCGCCTCGGTCGAGCAGATCGTCCACCACCTGCTGCCGGGCCTCAGGCACCTGCATGCGGCCCTGGACGCCAAATCCCGCGATTTTGCCGACATCATCAAGATTGGCCGCACGCACACGCAGGACGCCACGCCGCTGACCCTCGGCCAGGAGTTTTCCGGCTATGCGGCGCAGACGGCCTCGGCGATCAAGCGCATGGAGCTGACGCTGCCCGGCCTCTACGAACTCGCCCAGGGCGGCACGGCAGTCGGCACCGGCCTCAACGCGCCGGTCGGCTTTGCCGAAAAAGTGGCCGATGAGATCGCTGCGATCACCGGCCTGCCCTTCGTCACCGCGCCGAACAAGTTCGAGGCGCTGGCGGCCCATGACGCCATGGTGTTCTCGCATGGCGCCATCGCTTCGGCCGCCGCTGCCCTGTTCAAGATCGCCAACGACATCCGCCTGCTCGGCTCCGGCCCGCGCGCCGGGCTCGGCGAACTGGCGCTGCCGGAAAACGAGCCGGGCTCGTCGATCATGCCGGGCAAGGTCAATCCCACCCAGTCCGAAGCGCTCACCCAGGTCTGCGCCCACATCTTCGGCAACAATGCCGCTATCACCTTCGCCGGCAGCCAGGGCCATTTCGAACTCAATGTCTACAACCCAATGATGGCCTACAATTTCCTCCAGTCCGTCCAACTCCTTGGCGACGCCGCCCGCTCCTTCACCGACAATTGCGTCGTCGGCATCGAACCGCGCCTCGACAATATTAAGGCGGGCCTTGAGCGCTCATTGATGCTGGTCACAGCGCTGGCGCCGGTGATCGGTTATGATGCGGCGGCGAAGATTGCCAAGACGGCGCATAAGAACGGCACGACCTTGAAGGAGGAAGCGCTGGCGAGCGGGTTGGTGACGGAGGAGCAGTATGACGAGGTCGTGCGGCCGGAGCTGATGATCGGGCCGAAGTGAGATGCTCCAGCATGTTTATTCAACATGCCAAGTCCGCGGCGCATTTTTTCGACCAGATCGAATGATGTCAAAAATCGCCAACTGATCGAAATCGCGACAAACAATTAGGCGATACTGGCAAGATACCGTTGCTTTATCTCATCAACGCACAAGCGACAAACGACGTGCCTGCCCTCGATCGCCTCGTAGGCTTTAAAATATTCCTCCTCCTGTTCATCCGTGACTTCATCTTCCAACACTGAAAAATTATCGAAGGCCATAAACCTCTGAAAATCCAGGCCATCATAACATTCGTTGCAAAGGAATAGTCCACTTCCGATCACGAAACGATGACCGTCCGGATATTTGCCATCGTCGAGCGCGCTGGAAACATGTGCACATACTTCGAGGATGCCTATGACCCCACCATGCTTTTCGCAAATCAGCTTGCCCAAGAAACACCACCGATCCGCGCCATTGGTCTACCACGACTTTGGCAACCTCACGCGTAAATGCAAGCGATCGTTCGCGTATCGATGATCATAGTGAGACTTTGTAGCCGGAACTGACGATCAGGTGGAAGCGGAGAACCGCAAGGCAGACTCATCTCTGCCGGCAAACGTGATTCGGCATGTCCGGCCGTCCGTCTCAACTGAAATTAACGACCAAAAGATCGATGACACTGCGCAGCAGCGCGGTCGGCCTACGATCCGGGGCGTAGACGAGATACATCGGCGTCGGCATGAACGACCACTCCGGCAACACCGCCTCAAGCCTGCCGGCGGCGATGTCCTCGGCCAACAGCAGTTCCGGCTGCAGCACGATACCTGCGCCATGGACAGCCGCTACGCGCAGCGCCGCGCCCTGGTTTGCGGTGAAGTGACCGCTGATGTCCACCTCGCAGCTTTCACCGTCCGGGCCGACGAGTGCCCAGACGCCTTGCTTGCGCCAATAGGACTGCCCCAGGCACGAATGTCCGGTCAAATCCTGCGGATGTTTCGGTCGCCCGTGGCAATCGAGATAGGACGGAGCCGCCGCCAGAATCCTGCGATAGGGTTTCAGTGGCCTTGCCACGAGGTTCGAATTCGTCAGCTCACCGATATGGATGCCGAGCTCGTATCCTTCACCGATCAGATCGTGGCCGCGATTGTCCAGCGTCAAGTCAATGCTGACATCCGGGTTTTCACGCAGATATCCGGCAATCACGGGCACGAGCTTCTCGCTGCCGAAGCTGACGGGAGCAACCAGGCGCAATTGGCCGCGTGGGCTCGCCTGGAGCTCCGATGCACTTGCTTCGGCGAGAGCCATCTCCGCCAGAACCGCCTTGCAGCGCTCATAATAGAGCTTGCCGACCTCGGTGAGTTGGTGACGACGCGTGGTGCGGTGAAGCAGCCGCGCGCCCAGGCGCTGCTCGATCAACCGCACATGCTTGGCGACCATCGTCGGCGATACGTCGCTGATATCGGCGGCGGCAGCAAAGCTGCCATGTTCCACAACCCTGACAAACATTTCCATACCGGCCAGCTTGTCCATAATTCCTAACCTCTGGGTTCTGAATGAACATCCCGTCCCGCTATTTATCTCGAGATCGGTCTGTAGAACACTCCGAAGCGCCCGACCTGGGCTGTTCCTATGGAGATTGACATGCCGATATTGAGACTTGAGATGCATCCGGGGCGGACGCCTGAGCAGAAGCGGAATTTCGTCCGCGAGGCGACGAAGGTCGTCGCCGAAACCCTCGTATGCCCACCGGAGTCGGTCGAAATCATCATCACGGAAGTGGCAAAAGATGCCTGGGCGACGGCAGGAAAGTTGAAGTCCGACAACACCTGATATGTGATCCACAACTCACAAAGGCTCCCGCAGCATTGAATTGTTGCGGGATCTCAACAGATCGGAGCGGCGGAGCGCCCGAGGCGCGCTCAGGATTTGCCGTTATCGGGCACGCATTGCTGAACTTCGCAATCGTCAGTGTTGGCGTATTTCTGGCATTCCCGTATGGCCCGGCTCTCGGCCGCCTTTTCATTGGCATAGTTGCTGCTCCAGCCCTGGGCGCCATCGCTGGCGGTGGCGACGCAGCTCCAGGCAAAGGCGGTGGAAGAAATCGCGGTGATCGCCGCGGCAGAAACAACGGAAAGCAGGAAGGCGCGCATGCTGTAGCTCCTTGCGATTGCTTTGATGAAATTGCTTTACGTTAATCGGTACACCGCGAGAAGACCGCCAGCCGATACACCCAAGAATAGTCAGACTGCCTCTCCGTTGCCTGCGCCCGTCTGCCGCCTTTAGAATCATTGCAATCCGCCCTTGATGTCCCTAAAACCACGGCCATCCCGAACCCTTCGAAAGGCTTTCCCATGGCCGGTGATCTCTTTCCGCTCGGCGAGGACAGGACGTCCTACCGCAAGCTCACCTCCGACTACGTCTCCGTCGACACATTCAAGGGCCAGGAGATCCTGACCGTCGAGCCCGAAGGCATGCGGCTGCTCGCCGAAACCGCCTTCGCCGACATCAATCATCTGCTGCGCACCGATCACCTGAAGCAGCTCGCCTCGATCCTGGACGACCCGGAAGCCACCGCTAACGACCGCTTTGTCGCCTACGACCTGTTGAAGAACGCCAATATTGCCGCCGGCGGCGTCTTGCCGATGTGCCAGGACACAGGCACCGCGATCATCATGGGCAAAAAGGGCCGCCGCGTCTGGACCGAAGGCGGCGACTACGAAGCGCTCGCCCACGGCGTCATGGACGCCTATCTCAAGAAGAACCTGCGCTATTCGCAGCTCGCGCCCATTTCGATGTTCGAAGAGAAGAACACCAAGAACAACCTGCCGGCCCAGATCGACATCTATGAGGAAGGCACGGATGACTATGAATTCCTGTTCGTCGCCAAGGGCGGCGGCTCGGCCAACAAGACCTATCTCTACCAGGGCACGCCGTCGCTTCTGACGCATGACCGTTTGGTCGCTTTCCTCAAGGACAAGATCCTGTCGCTCGGCACCGCGGCCTGCCCGCCCTACCATCTTGCCATCGTCATCGGCGGCACCTCGGCCGAGATGAACCTGAAGACGGTGAAGCTCGCTTCGACCCACTATCTCGACGAATTGCCGACCGAAGGCTCCGAAGGTGGCCATGCCTTCCGCGATGTCGAAATGGAAAAGGAAATCCACAAGCTGACGCAGAGCCTCGGCGTCGGCGCGCAATTCGGCGGCAAGTATTTCTGTCATGACGTGCGCGTCATCCGCCTGCCCCGCCACGGGGCTTCGCTGCCGATCGGGCTCGGCGTCAGCTGTTCCGCCGACCGCCAGGCCAAGGGCAGGATCACCAGGGACGGCATCTTCCTCGAAGCGTTGGAAACCGACCCGTCGAAATTCCTGCCGGAGGTCGAGGATCGCCATCTCGACGATGACGTCGTCAAGATCGACCTCAACCGGCCGATGGCGGAAATCCTGGCCGAACTGACGAAATATCCGATCAAGACCCGGCTGTCACTGACCGGTCCGATCATCGTCGCCCGCGACCTGGCGCATGCGAAAATCCGCGCCCGCCTCGAAGCCGGCGAAGGAATGCCGGACTATTTCAAGAACCATCCGATCTACTATGCCGGCCCGGCAAAGACCCCTGCCGGCTACGCCTCGGGCTCCTTCGGCCCCACCACCGCCGGACGCATGGACTCTTATGTCGACCAGTTCCAGTCCTTCGGCGGCTCGATGGTCATGCTCGCCAAAGGCAACCGGTCCCGGGCAGTGCGTGAAGCCTGCGCCACCCATCACGGCTTCTATCTCGGCTCGATCGGCGGCCCGGCGGCGCGGCTTGCCAAGGACTGCATCAAGAAGGTCGAAGTGGTGGAATACGCCGAGCTTGGCATGGAGGCGATCTGGCGGATCGAAGTCGAGGATTTCCCCGCTTTCATCGTCATCGACGACAAGGGCAATGACTTCTTCAAGGAGTTGAACCTCGAATAGTTCTGGCGCCAGGGCCAGCCCCACTATCATGGTGGGGCATGGCGCCTGTCCAAAGGGGCTGGAATCGACATGACAAATATCATTTTTGTCTCGGATCAAGTCGAATCTGTTCTTAAGTACGAACCCAAAACATTGAATTGCCTGCTTTTCCTCTTTCGAAGTGACCCAACATTAACCGTTTCCCAACACTTGAGCGTTAAAACAAACGGTGGGCATGGATGTTAGGGAGCTCACTGATGAACATGGCGCAGCCTCAGCAAAAGGTGCAGGTGCCGGATATTGCCGCACAGGTGACCTATGCCATGCGCCAGATGGGTGTCTCGCCGATTCCCCGCAATTATGAGCTCTTCTATGAAGCCTATATCGGCTCCAACCCGAAGCTGACCAAGGAACTGGCGGCGCTCGGCACGCGCGCGACGCAGGAAGAGTTGGACGCCATCGGCGCACAATATTTCGGCCATCAGCAGGCCAATGTCGTCGACAGCGCCCATTCCAAGATGCTCAAGGATCTCGAAGGCCTGGTCACGCTGCTTCGGCAGGAGCACACCTCGCTCGAAAGTTACAACAAGCTGCTTGGCGACACCTATTCGCGAATTACTTCCAAGAGCGCGGCGAGCGCCGACCTGCTCAACAGCGCCATCACTCTGCTCTCCGACGCGACCGATTCGAAGATGGTCGGCAACCAGGTGACCGCCGACGGCATCGAGACGAAGTCGCGCGAGATGGAGGACGTCCGCAAGGAACTCGAAGAATATAAGCGCATCGCCAACACCGACTCGCTGACTCGCCTGTTCAACCGCCGCGCCTTCGACGAGCGGCTTGCCGCCGTGTTCAACAACCAGTTCGGTCGCAACACGACGACGGTGATCCTCGGCGATATCGACCATTTCAAGAAGATCAACGACACGTTCGGCCATCCGGTCGGCGACAAGATCCTCGCCACTGTCGGCAATGTCATCAGGTCCAATGTCCGCAAGGACGTCTTCGTCGCCCGCACCGGCGGTGAGGAATTCGCCATCATCCTGGAAAACACCTCGGTGGAGGAAGCGGCGTCGGTGGCCGAACGCGTCCGCCGTTCGCTGGAGTCGACGCCGTTCAAGAACTCCAAGACCGGCGTCAACTACGGTCCGGTAACGCTGTCACTCGGCCTCTGCCTCGCCGCCGAAGCCGAGAACCCGCAGGAACTCTATCAAAAAGCCGATGTGGCGCTGTATGCCGCCAAGAGCAATGGCCGCAACTGTTGCATGGTCTTCGAGGACGGAATGAAGAAAGAGCTTTCCAAGAGCTGGCTGCTTTATAAAAAATAATCAAGCCTACACTCCACTCACATTCAAGCCGGCCTTTCGCCGGCTTTTTTATTGTGCCGAACGGGTGCTTGCAAGGCTACTCATAACCATTTATATAACGTGTTATATAAATGGTTATGAGCTTCCTCATGAACGACGTGGTCCGCACATTCGGCTACCTGGCGCTCGGCACGCGGCTGAAGCGGCTCGGCGAAAGGCTGCAGGCCGAAACACAGAAGCTGATCGACGGCCACGATGGGGTCACGATCATTGCCAGCCAATTTCCCTATCTTGCCGCCGTGGACAAGCTCGGCCCGCTCACGATCGGCGAGCTTGCAGACGCGCTCGGCGTCAGCCAGCCAGCCGTGACCCGGACAGTCATGCAGCTGGTCGATGCGGGGCTGCTCACCGCGGAGCCTGCGCCCGACGACCAGCGGCGGCGTGTCATCAATCTTTCCGCCGGGGGCGAGCAGTTGATCGAACGCGCCGCCAAAACCGTCTGGCCCGCGATAGATGCGGCAGTCCGCGACCTCTGTGGCGACTTGGAAGGTCCATTTCTCGACCAGTTGGCCGCCATCGAGGACGGCCTCGACGAACAACCCCTCGCTATCAGAGCGCAGCGGCTTTCACAGAAGGAGCAACGGATATGACCTCCATACTCGATCGGCCGGGCTGGAGCGCTCTCGACACCCGCCATGCAGAACTCGCAATCGGCAACGGTCTCGCGCGACGCTATGGCCCTGGCGTCAGCTCGTTTGCCGCCACTGCCGATGATGAACCGGAAAGTCTCGAAGCATTGGCGGCACTTGCCCGCCCCGGCGAACCGATGATCCTCGCCCAGACAGGCCAGATCGGCCTTCCGAACGGCTTTCGTGCAGCAACAACCACGCCGCTGGTGCAGATGATCCTGGAGCACCCGATCGATCCCATTGTCGATCCGCGTATCGTTCGCCTCGGCTGGCCGGATGCGGAAGAGATGCTTGCGCTGGCGACATTGACCAAACCCGGCCCGTTCACGTTGAAGTCGCAGGCGCTCGGCGCTTTCTGGGGCATCCGGGACGATGGCAGGATCGTCGCCATGGCGGGCGAACGGTTGAAACAGCCGGGCTTCGTCGAATTGTCCGGCGTCTGTGTCCATCCGGATTTCAGGGGCCGCGGTCTTGCCAGGGCATTGTCGCAATTCGTTTCGCAACAGATCATGGCTGCGGGCGACACGCCTTACCTGCATACTTTCTCAGGCAACGCACCGGCGATAAGTCTTTATGAATCCCTCGGTTTCCGCCACCGCGCCGATCTCACCGTGGTTGCGATCATGCCCGACGCATAGGCCAGTCCGCCATCCCAAGCGCGCGGGCCTCTATTGCCAGACATGCTGTAAATCTCGCAAATTTTATTCAAATTAACCATGTTCCTTTAGGAACAGCGGCCGCGTCTTGCCCGGTCTACAACACCTCCATCGAACAACGGGATGAGGCGCGGCCAGGGCGAAAACGGCCCCTCTCCCCAACCGAACGGAGAGACTGAAATGAACAAGATGATCGCATTCCTTGCCGCCTCGCTGACCGCCGCCATGATGTTTACCGCTCCGGCCCATGCAGGCTTCCTGCTGTTCGGCAAGGAAAAGACCCACACCGACGCACAGTTGGCCTCGCTGTCGACCAACGCCAACAAGCAGGGCTGGATGCAGTTGCTCGGCGACGACAAGCCGGTCAAGGCGAAGAAGAAGGCTGACATCAACACTTCGCCGATCGGCCGCAAGCTGGTTGCCTTCGACCCCACTGTTCCCGTCGGCACGATCGTCATCGTCAATTCCGAGCGTCGCCTCTACCACGTTATCTCCAAGGGCCTCGCCATTTCCTACGGCGTCGCCATCGGCAAGGAAGGCTTCAACTGGACCGGCACCGAGACGGTCACCGCGATGACCGAATGGCCGACCTGGACTCCCCCGAAGGAAATGCGCGAACGTGAAGCCAAGAAGGGTCATATCCTGCCGGAAAAGATGGAAGGCGGCCTCACCAACCCGCTCGGTGCCCGCGCCATGTATCTCGGCTCAAGCGAATTCCGCATCCACGGCACCAACCAGCCGCTCTCGATCGGCCATGCCGCCTCTTCCGGCTGCTTCCGCATGGCCAACGAGGATGTCGAACACCTCTATGCCAGCGTGACCATCGGCACCAAGGTGATCATTCGCGACTGAAGGATTTCGAACCCGTAGAAAAGCCGGCCATGTGCCGGCTTTTGCTGTTTTGTGGTTGAGACGCATTCACCGGAGTGGCATTTCACCGCTCGCCATCAGAAAAAGAATCCGTCGTGCGACGCCGCATGCTGTGCGATCCCATCGAAGATCGATGAGAACTCCCACTGATCCTGAATGACGCCGCTTCTGTGCGACGTCGGCTCGTGATCGGTCGTGTCCTTGGTCGCTGCAATGTCGCGCGGCAGTTCCCACATGCCGATGCCGGTGATCCATGGCGTCTTGGCGGCAAAGGCTGTCACTTCGCGTGCATCTTCCAGCGTGAACACTTCGCTGGTCTTCGGGTTCTGCCAATTGTCGTTCTGACCGATCATCGGCGTGATTGCGATCTTCACATCATCCATGCCGAGCTTGAGCAATTGCCTGTGCACCGCCTTGGCGGCGTCGATCGCATTCTCCCCCATGTCGGGATGTTTCTCGCCGGTGAAATAGTCCATCGCCATGATGTTGACGACATCGAGATCGACGTGGTCAGCCTTGGCCTGCTTGAGAATGCCGAGCACATTGCCGCCGGTATAGCTCGTATCATGCGGCAGCCCATTCGGCTGGGTGGCGATGGTGAAGCTGACCTGGAGATCGGGATCGGCGGCTTTCAGCCGGTTGATCGCCAGATCGCGCAGATGGTTGGCAGCCTTGTCGGCAACGACATCGTAGAGATCGCCCTCGTCGCCCGTGATCGTGTCCGGCTCGATGTCGAAGTCGAGATGGTCGACGCCATAGGTGTCGATCACCGACTGGTATTCTGAGGTGAGCGTCTTGAGCGCAATATGATCGGCCTGCGCCCTGGAATAATCGTCCGGCCCATTCTGCAGGTTCTCCGAATATTGATTGGCAATGACCGCCACGTCACGGCCGCCAAAGCCGCCAAACGAGATCGTCACCCTGCCGCCATCCGCCTGGATCGCGCCGATCTGCTGGGCGATTTTTTGCGTCGGCAAAGCGTCCGGATCGAGCCCTCCCCAGCTCAGCGTCGGCACTTCGCCCTGCTTGAGATGGGCGTCGGCACCAGACCCATTGAGCTGTGAATCCTGACCTTGCATGAAAGCGAGCGTAAAATCGCTAAGGCCCGATTGCTGCGCCAACTTGCCGAGGTCGCTCGGCAACGTCATGTCGATATAGGGGGAATAGTACTTGGTCACGATTGCCTCCTCCACGCATCTCCAGCATGGTTGCTTGCGCCTCAAAGATAGCTGACGATCTGCCCCGGTGACGAATATCCGTATACGCGATAGCCGCCCTCGATCTCGTCGGCTGGCACATGTATTTCCCTCAACACCACTGCAATGCCGTCCATATGAACGGCGGTATCGGCGAAAATATCGACATAGACAATGTCGTCATAACCACCGTCTCGGAAATGATAGTACCACTCCCGCTGGGGTGGACTTGTGTAGCCGGTGAGGCTGCAGGTGCTCCATCGAGGTGGTGGCTCCAAACCGTACATCGCAAGTCGAAGTTCGTCCCATTTGGTATTATTCATGAGAGGATTAAGCCCCGTCTGCCGGTCTTTCATCGCTTGCTCTCCTTCTTGGCGTCGCGGTCGGGCCATCAAGCAAAAGCCCGCGGCACGACTGCCGCGGGCTTTGCTGTCATTGGTGGAAGTCGCCGATCAGGCCAGGTCGTAACGATCCGCGTTCATCACCTTGTTCCAGGCCTTGACGAAATCGGCGACGAACTTGCCCTTGGCATCGCTCTGGCCGTAGACTTCGGCGAGCGCCCTGAGCTGCGAGTTCGAGCCGAAGACGAGGTCGACGCGGGTGGCGGTCCACCTAGTCTCGCCGGTCTTGCGGTCACGGCCTTCGAACAGGTTCTTCGAACCGTCGGCCGCCTTCCACTCCGTCGCCATATCGAGCAGGTTGACGAAGAAGTCGTTGGTCAGCGCGCCCGGACGCTTGGTGAAGGCGCCGTTCTGCGAGCCGTCGGCATTGGCGCCGAGTGCACGCAGGCCGCCGACGAGCACGGTCATTTCCGGCGCCGTCAGCGTCAGCAACTGGGCCTTGTCGACCAGCAGCTCTTCGGCCGAGATCGAATAATTGCCCTTGAGGTAGTTGCGGAAACCATCGGCGATCGGCTCGAGCACGTCGAAAGACTCGACATCCGTCTGCTCCTGCGACGCGTCCATGCGGCCCGGCGTGAACGCAACTTCGAGGGCGTTGCCGCCATCGGCTGCCGCCTTTTCGACCGCAGCGGCACCGCCGAGAACGATCAGGTCGGCCAGCGACACTTTCTTGCCGCCGCTCTGGGCGTCATTGAAGCTCTTCTGGATGCCTTCGAGCTTTTCGAGCACGCCGGCGAGCTGAGCCGGCTGGTTGACCGCCCAATCCTTCTGCGGCTCGAGGCGGACGCGCGCACCATTGGCGCCGCCGCGCATGTCGGAACCACGGAAGGTCGAAGCGGAGGCCCAGGCCGTCGAGACCAACTGCGACACCGTCAGGCCCGAGGCAAGAATCTTCGCCTTGAGATCGGCAACATCCTTCGCATCGACCAGTGGGTGATTGACGGCCGGGATCGGGTCCTGCCAGATCAGCTCTTCGGCCGGAACATCCGGACCGAGGTAGCGCGGGCGCGGGCCCATGTCGCGATGGGTCAGCTTGAACCAGGCACGTGCGAAGGCGTCGGCGAAGGCTTCGGGATTTTCGAAGAAATGCCGCGAGATCTTCTCGTAAGCCGGGTCGAAACGCAGCGCCAAGTCGCTGGTCAGCATGGTCGGAGCATGACGCTTGGACTTGTCATGCGCATCCGGAATTGTGTTGGCGCCGGCGCCGTTTTTCGGCGTCCATTGATGCGCACCAGCCGGGCTCTTCGTCAGTTCCCAATCGTAGCCGAACAGGTTCCAGAAGAAGTTGTTGCTCCACTTGGTCGGCGTCGAGGTCCAGGTGACTTCGAGGCCGCTCGAAATCGTGTCGCCGCCCTTGCCGCTGCCATAGCTGGAAATCCAGCCAAAGCCCTGGGCTTCGATGTCGCCACCTTCCGGCTCAACGCCAACATGGGTGGCGGGACCCGCACCATGCGTCTTGCCGAAGGTGTGGCCGCCGGCGATCAGCGCCACGGTCTCTTCGTCGTTCATTGCCATGCGGGCAAAGGTTTCGCGAATGTCGCGCGCCGAGGCGAGCGGGTCGGGATTGCCGTTCGGGCCTTCCGGGTTGACGTAGATCAGGCCCATCTGCACGGCGGCGAGCGGGTTTTCGAGATCACGATCACCGGAATAACGCTTGTCTTCGAGCCAGACGTCTTCCTTGCCCCAGTAGACATCTTCGTCCGGCTCCCAGACATCCGGGCGACCGCCGGCGAAACCGAAGGTCTTGAAGCCCATCGATTCCAGCGCCACGTTGCCGGTAAGGATCATGAGGTCAGCCCAGGAGATCCGGTTGCCGTATTTCTGCTTGATCGGCCAGAGCAGGCGGCGGGCCTTGTCGAGATTGACATTGTCCGGCCAGCTGTTGAGCGGCGCGAACCGCTGCTGGCCCGCACCCGCGCCGCCGCGGCCATCGGCCGTGCGATAGGTTCCGGCGCTGTGCCAGGCCATGCGGATGAAGAACGGGCCGTAGTGACCGAAGTCGGCCGGCCACCATTCCTGCGAATCCGTCATCAGCGCCTGCAGGTCCATCTTCAGGCCCGCGAGGTCAAGCTTCTTGAACTCTTCGGCATAATCAAATCCAGTACCCATCGGGTCCGACTTGGCGGAATGCTGGTGCAGCAGCTTGAGGTTCAGCTGGTTCGGCCACCAGTCGCGGTTCGACCTTGTGCTGGTCGACGTATGCGCGACTGGACACTTGCCGGCGTTCTCGACTTTGGCGTCCATATTTCTCTCCCTTAGGGTTGCTTCGGTGCGGTTGCGAAAAGGATGCCATCCAGGGAAAAAATCACGGAGCCCTGGAGAGGCCATCCGATCTCATAGCCTGCTGCACGATCGGCCGGCAGGCGCGGTGATGGCGATATGAATTGGTCTCGGCATGGCGGTATCCCATCTTCCTATTTTGACCATATCAAGGTTGTTCCATTAATTTAAGTTGGATTTCCTGATCGCCGCGATAAGATGAGCTTATGATCAACCTGACACTCAAACAGCTCCGCTATTTCGAGGCGCTCGCCAGGCACGGACATTTCGGTCGCGCCGCCGAAATATGCGCCATCTCGCAACCCGCGCTGTCGATGCAGATCAAGGAGATGGAGGAAACGCTCGGCATCAATCTGTTCGAGCGCAGCGCCCGTCAGCTCCGCCTCACCCATTTCGGCGAGACGTTCCTCGCCCGCGCCCGCGAAATCCTGCGCTCGGTCGATGAGCTCGAGGATCTGGCGCGCGCGGCGCAAGACCGGCTGGTCGGGCGGCTGAGGATTGGCGTCATCCCGACGATCGCGCCCTATCTGCTGCCGACCATCATCGGCAACCTCACCCGCCTCAATGAAGGGCTCGACATCCATGTGCGGGAATCACTGACCTCGAAACTGATGCAGGAGCTGGCTGCCGGGCGGCTCGACACGGCCATCGTGGCGCTGCCGGTCTCCGAGCCGTCGATAACCGAGGTGCCGCTGTTTGCCGAAAACTTCGTGCTGGTCCGGCCGGGCGAGGACGAGGGCAAGCCGGTGCCGAACCGCGAGGCACTGCGCGAGATGAAACTGCTGCTGCTCGAGGAAGGTCACTGCTTCCGCGACCAGGCGCTCTCCTTCTGCAACATGCAGACGGCGCTGCCGCGCGAGCTTCTGGATGGCAGCTCGCTCTCAACGCTGGTGCAGATGGTCAGCGCCGGCATCGGCGTGACCCTGATCCCGGAAATGGCGGTATCGGTGGAAACCCGCTCCGCCACCGTTTCCATCGGCCGATTTCCGGGCACCCAGCCGGCCCGCACGATCGGCATGATCTGGCGCAAGACGAGTCCGCTCGCCAAGCAGCTGATGCAGGTCTCCGACGTCGTGCGCCAATCGGCCGAAGAGATGCGGGCGCAGCATGCCACGAAGGCCGGCGCCTGAACGCGCAGGCTGCACACGTTGCCGGCATCAATCGTCGACAAGTCACCGCGGGAACATCGGCACCCTCTGAGAACGGATAGAGGTGGTAACAACAGAAGCAAAAAGGTCTTCCTGCATGAATCTCCGTCCGATCCGCTCCGCCCTTGCTGCAGCCTTCATCCTCGCCGCAGGCGCAGCCCTTGCCGACGACAGGCTGCCGCCACCGGTCAACGGCGTCACCTTCGAAGAATGGGCGGCCGGCAATGCGCGGCTCTCCAATCAGCAGCCCCTCGCCGATATCCTGAAAGTGCTCAACGTCGACGAGGCGCATTGGAACCAGACGAACGCGGCCTTCCTCGACGCGCTGAAACATGGCGACCCTGCCTCCTACATGTACATTCACTATGGCGAAGTCTTCGCCAACCCCGCCGTCGGCCGCTTCAAGGGCCGCAATGATCAGCCGGAAATCGAAGCCAAGCTCGCCACCTTCGACGACTATGCCCGCGTCCAGGCCGACCTCACGGTCTCGGCGGAATTCGGCAAGGACCCGCAGGACGTGCTGAAGCAGCATAACCTGACCGTCTACGAATTCTCGCAGGAGGCCGGCAACTGGGTGAAACTGATGGGCAAGGCGGCGGAGGCAGGACAGACGGAAAAGACGGAGAAGATGAACCGCGTGATGCAGAAATACGAGGCGGAGTATCGGAAAAAGTATCAGGCCGAATAGCCGGTGTGATCCCTTGTGAAGGTGGTTCAATGCCTTCACTGCGGTCATAAATCGCACCTGGATATTGAAAACCACCGGTCCCGTCACGAAGTGAATAGCTAAACCGGAGTTCCCGAAGATGTTCTATCTCGTGCTTGGCCTATGCGCCGCGATCGTGACGTTTTTCGTCGCTCGTTACTTCGCTGTCAAAACCAGGCTGGTCGAAAAAACCATCAATGAAACCATTGCCCGCAAATTGCTGACCAGCAAGCACAGCGCCGAACTGCAGCGGCTGCGCGAAGAAAATGGCGTCATGCGCAATTTGCTGGTCGACATGCTGGAAAACGAGGCATCAGTGACCGCTGTCAACCAGAGCGCCTCTTCGACGGAGAAGCAGCGCGTTGTCAGCGCGATAGCACAGCGTCGGCGCGAGATTTTCGCCGAAGCGATGTACACCTTGCAGCACAGCGAAAAGAAGGGTGCCCGCGCCTCAAATCTTGCTGAATGATGGGATGCGCAGCCGGCACAGGAACGCGTAGGACAAAAACCGGGCTTTGACTTCGGATTGCGCCGGTCCGCCCTCGCCCCTCCGTCAAACCTGGCTACGCCCAGCCCACCCCTCAGTCATCATTGCTCGCGTCAAGCTCTTCCGGCCGCTTCCCCTCGTCCTTGTGCCTTTCGTCCCGCTGCTGCGCCAGCGCCTTGAGGCATTCCTCAAACGCCGTCAGATCCGTATAGAGCGCATCCGGCGCAGCATTATGGACGGCGATATGCCCGCCGCGGCGCTCGACGCCGCCATGCATCATCAGATTGTCGATCATGTCAAAGTCCTCGGCCGACAGGCCGTCCGGGCCACGCTTGTGGCCATCGGCCGTCGGCGCGATCTTGCCGCCATAGTAATCGACGGTGCGCTCGTAATGGCTTGTCGTGACGTTGGTATAGGCAGCCACCAGCTTGCCCTGGGCGCACATATAACCGAGTTCGAAACAGGTGCCGACATCCGCCGCAATGCCGCGGAAGGGTGTGAGGTTGGCGATCACGCCATCGGCGCGATCCATCATCTCTTCGTCGACCCTGCTGATCGCAAGGCCGAAGCCGTGCTTGGTGTCGGCCGGCGGGATGTCGAGATCGCCCGGGCAGATCGCCTCAAAACCGTATTTCTGGCAGAGCGCCACCTTCGTCTTCATCATCTCGCGCGCATTCGGCAGGAAGACTTCGGGACCGGCCATGTAAAGTTTCAGCATTCTCGGACTTCCATTCATTGACAGGCGGATATGCCGGAACGACGGGCGATTTCGAGGAGTTCCGGCCGATATTCGAAATGCATCGTATCGTAGTGATACCAGCGGCCACCCCAAATGAAACCGTGTTTCTCAAAGATGGCGACGATTTCCATGGGAAATTTGTTCTTGTAGACCGGCACATGGCCCGGTTTGCCACCCGACCAGAGCCAATAGTCGGCGAATTTGGTGTTGAGGTCGATCGCCGCGCCAAAACTATGGACCGAGAGGTTCTTCTGCCCGGCAACCGGCCGCCAGTTGAAGACACCAGCCGAGGGCGCGAGATATTTCTTCAGGTCCGCATGGCCGGCAAGCTCATCTCGGGCTGCGGCCAGCGCCTTGTCCACGCCGTTGACCTTGGTCACATGCAGCGTCTCGCCGAACCATTTCACCGCCACGAGATTGTCCTGAACCTCCTTCTTCGAACCGCCATACATCACCCGTATGAAAGGCTCGGAGCGGATGCGGCCGGGATCGAAATTGACGTCGGGCCGGGTTTCGCAGGGCCCAGCCGGATAGATCTGTTCAAGGCTGTCCTCGACGTCGCCATCCTCCAGCATCTGGAAATGATCGCGTTTCTTGCCATCGTCGACGATCACCGCTTCCTGTTTCTGGCGGAAGACGATGTGATTGTTGGAAGCGCTGGTCACCGTGTCGGGATAGGCTTTCACCAGGATATCGAGCTTCTGCTCAAGCGTGAGGTCGTCCGCAAGGGCTGGGCCGGCCATCGCCATCGCTGCAAAAACACCGGCTATTGCTGATTTCATCTTCCTCTCCTCGCCCGCACCTTTGACTATAACGTTCTTGTGGGGCGCGCTATTTGCGTAGATAAGACAGCCGCCCCGAAATCCCCATCGGCCAGCCGGCAAAGATCGCACAAATTCCCGACGCGCACGTCGCCGCAACAGACTTCCCTCTTGAAATTCTTACGCCGTATAGCTAACTCTCATCTTGGCCTTACAGTGTAAGGTTTTTCTCGGATCAAGGGAGTTTCCAGATGACCGCGCATGTCTCTCGCATCCTTGCCACCGCCTCGCTCATCGCCGTCACCATGGGCATCGGTGCCAGCTTCGCCGGCGATGTTCCCGCCTCGGCCGATGCCGCCTATGCCGAAATCAAGCAGATGATGGGCAGCGTGCCGACCTTCGTCAAAGCCTTCCCGAAAGAAGCGATACCCGGCGCCTGGGCCGAGGTCCGCGACCTGCAGCTGAGCGACAAAACGGCGCTGAACGCCAAGACCAAGGCGCTCATCAGCCTCGCGGTCTCGGCACAGATTCCCTGCACATACTGCATCTACGAAGACACGCTCGACGCCCGCCGCGCCGGCGCTACCGACCAGGAAATCCAGGAAGCCGTGGCGATCTCGGCCCTGACCCGCCACTGGAGCACCGTGTTGAACGGCATGCAGGTCGATATGGCGACGTTCAAGAAGGAAGTCGGCGGGCAATAAGATATTGCGCGGCTGGTCAGGGCCAGCCTCTGTGCCGGTTCCGTCCCTCGGCCCTGTCGAGGGATGGCGCCATCTAGCGCCGCGACAGCCGAGCTTCTGCCAGCTTCAACTCGGCGACAATCTCATATCCGCTGTCGGCGAGATTGTCACCGCGCTGGACGGCGGCATTGAGTTTCGGAAGCAGTTGCGAAAGTTCCGGAACACGGGCAAAAGCGTCGCGAATGTCGGCATTGCCTTCCTCTTCGAGCGGAACTCCCGCGCCGGGATAATGGTCATCCGCGTCGAGCGCGCGACCGAACTGGCTGACGGCGCCGCGAATGGTCTCGAAGGCGCCTTCAATGCGTTTCACTTGCTCTGGATTGAACTCCGTCACGTTTGACATCCACCTGCTATGGTCGAAGATGTTTCAGGTTGTTTCGGAATTCAGCTGCGGCTCCCGCCCCTCCATCAAAGCAGACATTTCGGCATCCTCGATGGGACTCCAAGTCCGCCCCCGATCCGACGAGCCAAAGTAGCGGCATTTCGTTATCGGGTCGAGGATGAAGCTGAATTGCGCGACCTTGACGACAAGGCAATCCGGCAGGGCTAGCAACTGAGCGCTGAAAGAATGAACTTCATCGGGGCCATGCGGGGCAAACATGAAGCTGGCATGCGTCGCCGTGGTGACTTCGACGTCGAACGGTTCCGGATCTTCTCCCTCGAACACGACCGCCTCGTTGTCATACCATGACGTGGGAAGTTCGCGCGTGACGAGCCTCATTGGCGATCTCCTGCCTCCACTGCCCGAAACAACACAGCCGATCACCTACCACATGGTCTTGGCGGCGCGCCCGGCCCATTCCTTGTCATAGGTCTCGCCGTCGAACTCGGTGGCGATGCCCTTCAACATGTCGCCGACAGTCGGCAGGCAGCCGGGTGCCACGAATTTTTCCGCGTTCCACAGGTCGGCGCGAATCACGGCGCGGGCGCATTGCGAATAGACCTCGTCGATGGTGATCACCACGACCGAGCGCGGATGCTTGCCGTCCATCTCGAAACGTTCGAGCAGCGCGGGCTCGATCGCCACGATGGCATGACCGTTGACGCGCATCGTCGTGTTGGAGCCGGGGATCAGGAACATCAGCGCCACGCGCGGATCGCGCACGATGTTGGAGAGCGAATCGACCCGGTTGTTGCCGCGCCAGTCGGGCAGCATCAGTGTCTTCTCATCCTCGATATGCACCACCTGGCCGGCGTCACCGCGCGGTGAACAGTCGAGCCCTTCCGGTCCCGATGTCGCGAGTGCCACGAAGGGCGAGGCCTCGATCATGCGGCGATATTCCTGCGTCAAGCGCGGCATGACCTTGACGATCGATGCCTGGCTCAGGCCGCTATTGTAGATTTGAGCGAGTTCCTCGAGGTTTTCGACCTTGCGCATGGTGCATCTCCGTTGCCGGAATTGCTCTACACGATGAGGTGGTAAATCACCCGAGAAAAGTTTTGATGGCATCGATCGTCGCCGGTGAATTGACGATGCGGCGATGACCCAGCCCGTTCAGCCAGACAAGATGGACCTGCGGCCCAACTGCCGCATAAAGGCGGGCAGCGTGCGCCGAAACTTCCTTGTCGTCCTCGGCATGCAGCACCAGCACCGGCAGGTCCGGCTTCGACTTCAGCATCGCATCGGCCGCGTAGAAAGCGACAGGCCGGTTTGTCAGGGCCTCCACCGCCGCCTCCATCGCCCGGTGTACACGGCCGGTAAAACCCATTTCGCCGGCATAGCCATCGAAAATATGCTTGGCGGCCACGGGTGCTGCGATCAGCACCAGCTTATGCGGTGCCCGTCGCTTCACCCAGTCCTGCGGCGCGGCAGCCGCCATGGCGGCGACGAAGCCGCCGAAGGAATGGCCGATCACCGCATCGAAATGCTCGAATTGCCGCCAGACCGCGTCGATCGCATCCACGGCCATCGGCACGGTGAGCCGGCGGCCGCTCGACCCGCCATGGCCCGGCAAATCAAGGCCGACCACTTCGGCGCCCGCCTGTCTCAGCCCGGTGACAAGCGCCTGCATATAGTCGATCCGCGATCCCCAGCCATGAATGACGAGAAGGCGCCTGCCGTCCGGCACCCCGAGCGGCGGGAACCGGTGCGCGGTGACATGGCCGTTCGGCACAGCCAACATCAACCGCTCCGCCTGCCGCATCTGGGGCTGCGACATGTCGAACAGGCGTTTGACCTTGTGATTGGCGGGCGCAGGATTGCCTGTCGCACAAAATAGCCGGAATGCCGCCTGCCCCGCCATTCGCGGCGCGACCAGCCCGGCGAGATTGATGGCTTGCCCTGTCAGCTTGGCGATATATGATGACATCATGATAGCAGCCTGATAGGTTCAATGCTGAACAATAAAGTACAACAATGAACAAAAATCAAGCACTAACCAAAACGCAGAAACTGCCCTGGGATCATCCACGTTTCCGCACCTGGATCGCCGTCGGCCGCGCCTGCCAGTTGATGCAGCTGACGCTGGCGCGCAACATGGCCCATCTTGAGATAAAGCCGCCGCATCTTGACATCCTGGTGAACCTCTACCGCCGCGAGGGCATTTCGCAGCAGGAACTGGCGCGCAAGCTGCTCGTCGGCCGCTCCAACATGTCGATGCTGCTGCCGCAGCTGGAAAAACGCCAGTTGATCGAACGCCGCGGCGACGGCCGCGACAAGCGCGTGCTGAGACTATTCCTGACCCCCGAAGGCAAGGACATCACCGAGAAGGCGATGGCGATCCAGACCGCACTGATCGACACGGTGATGGGCGAAACGGCCGAGGAGCGCTGCCTGGAGGTGGCCGAGCATATGGAAAAGATCGTTCAGATCTTGCTGGCGGAGGAAGCTGATGGAGATATTCAGTCTCATCGTTGAAGCGATCAGTCGCCGACGCGCTCGGAGAAGGATTGAGGAGCGCGTGTTGCGCGGCAATCCGGAAAAGGCGCTTGCTATCCTGGAAAGTCTGAAGAGCCTGCCGCCCGAGCCCGGTGACGAAATGCCAACGGCAAACACCGGCAGGCGGGACCATCGTTGAGCGCGACTATCGCGCTCAACGGCTCAACCCCTTCTCCGCCAGCTTCCGCTCATAGTCCGCGAACATCTCCCCGCCCCGCTCGCCGAGTTCCCACAGATAGCTCCAGGTGAATATCCCCGTATCGTGCATGTCGTCGAAGCCGATGCGGATGGCGTAATTGCCGGTCGGCGTCACCGACATGATGCCGACATTGCGCTTGCCGGGCACGGTGACCTCCTGGCCCGGTCCGTGCCCCTTCACCTCCGCTGATGGAGACAGCACGCGCAGCATCTCCGCCGGCAGCGCGACGGCCGCACCATCGTCGAAGGTGATGCTCAGCACCCGCTTGTCCTTGGATACCTTGATTTCAGTCGGCCAGTGATCACTCATCTTTCACATCCTTTTGTCCGCAATTAAGGACCAGCCGTCGCATCCGCAAGAACTTTCGGGTTCAAATCCTGCTAGACTTCACTATATAAATCGAGAGAGACGTGAGCCGTCTGTCGCTCGCGTAGAGGTTCGCACGCATGAATGCCCATCCCGGCACGATCACAAACGAGACACGTCCGGCGCCGATGATTGATCCGTTCGGGCGCCATATCAGTTATCTGCGCGTCTCGGTGACCGATCGCTGTGATTTCCGCTGCACCTATTGCATGGCCGAGAAGATGGTCTTCCTGCCGAAGAAGGATCTGCTGACGCTGGAAGAGCTCGACCGCGTCTGTTCCGCCTTCATCGCCAAGGGCGTGCGTAAGCTCCGGCTGACCGGCGGCGAGCCGTTGGTGCGGCACAATATCATGCATCTGGTCCGCAGCCTGGGCTCGCGGATCGGCTTCGGCCTGGAAGAGCTGACGCTGACCACCAATGGCTCGCAGCTTGCCCGCTTCGCCGATGAACTGGCCGATGCCGGGGTCCGCCGCATCAATGTCTCGGTCGATACACTCGACGCGGAAAAGTTCCGCGCCATCACCCGCACCGGCGAACTTGTCAAGGTCCTCGCCGGCATCGACGCGGCCCGCAAGGCGGGCCTGCACGTCAAGATCAACAGCGTAGCGCTCAAGGATTTCAACGACCACGAAATCCCCGAGCTGATGCGCTGGTCGCATGGACTGGGCATGGACATGACCGTCATCGAAACCATGCCGATGGGCGAGATCGACGAGGACCGCACGGACCAATATCTGCCTTTGTCGGTGCTGCGCAAATCGTTGGAAGAGCAGTTCATTCTCGAAGATCTCGACTTCCGCACCGGCGGCCCGGCCCGCTATGTCCGCGTTGCCGAAACCGGCGGCCGGCTCGGCTTCATCACGCCGATGACCCATAATTTCTGCGAGAGCTGCAATCGGGTGCGGCTAACCTGCACCGGCACGCTCTATATGTGCCTCGGCCAGAACGATGCCGCCGACCTCCGCGCCGTCCTGCGCTCAAGCGATGACGACACCGTCCTTGCCGCAGCCATCGACGAGGCCATCCGCCGCAAGCCCAAGGGCCACGACTTCATCATCGACCGCGAACACAACCGGCCGGCCGTCGCCCGCCATATGAGCGTCACCGGCGGCTGAGGGATTTTCCACATGCGTTTGCAGACCATTTTCCGGCCGATCGCCTGCCTTGCGATCGGCATTGCCCTCCTGTCCGGCACGGCGCGAGCCGATGACAACAAGGCGATCGTCCAGGCAATGCGATGGGCGGAAAAAATCGCAGGCAAAGCCTGCAACTTCACTACCTTTCAACAAAGCAGCGAACTGGGCAACAGCCACCTCTATCAAATCCGCTACCGCCATCCCGGCCAGGACCAGGATTCTCCCGACAATACCTTCCTTCTCTACCAGTTGCTCTGCGCACGTGGTGCCTATGACTCCACTTTCGTCTACCTGACGAAGGAGGACGGTGCGTTCCGGATATTGTCCTTCGCCGAACCGAAACTCGACTACGACTATACCGATGAGAGTTTTTCCAAACTCAAGTCGCCGCCGAAAGTGGCTGGCTATGCGACCACATCTGTTCTCACCGATTCCGCCTTCGATCCGAAGACAAATTCGATCTCGATGAATGCGAAATGGCGCAGAGAGGGTGACGCCTGGTCATCCGGCACATGGCAATTCGGCGATGCTCAGTTCGTCCTGCGGCGATACGACGTCGACCCGACCTTCGAGGGAAGCCTCGACGGCAACAATGGTACGGCGCCCGAAAACAAGGAAAGCTACCAGGTCTTTCCGATTATCGAGCGCAACCGGTGACAGGCGGCGAGCGCTGGCAATTAGCGCAGGCCCTTGATCGGTTCAACAAACCTACAAAAAATCCGCGGATTAATTCTTTTCAAGTTCGGCTTTAGTCATATCGGGTTGAGGGCCAAAGCACGTTTGCAATTCCGGTTGCCATAAATCTGTTGTTCGGCATATCCTCGGTTACCCAGCGAGCACTATTCAACATCAGATGACCATGAAGGCGAGCTTTGTCGAAACGGCTTAGATCGACATAAGGAAAATATATGCGGAAGAGTACCGGTGTTTCGTGGCTGGGCAAATTGCTGACAGCAGGACTAAGCTTTGCATTCTCAATCGCATGCTGTGCGAATGTTACGCCGGCCATAGCTTCGGAGCCCATCGCTGTTACAGGAACTACGGTGACCATGACCCCGCCCGAGGGGTTTGTCCCGGCGACAGATTTTACGGGTTTTGTGAACCTGGAAAAGGGGGGCAGCCTGTTCGTGTTCGAGCTCCCCCCCGAAGCGATGGAGCAGGTGTCTACGCTCTTCGACGATCCGGAAGACGCCGCGAAAGGTTTTGCGACCCAGGGCATAATGGTGACTGACCGAGAGGTCATCAAGATTGCCAGCGGAGAAATGGTTCCGTTACTGCATGGCACCCAAGAGCAGAATGGCATTGTCCTCGACAAGTGGATAGCGCTTTATGGTGGAAAAAAGACCGTCTTGATTACCTTTCAAGTTCCGCAAGAGAGTGCATTGGACCCAAGAGTTGTGAAAACGGCATACGCGTCCGTTTCCACAGGACCAGCGCCATCGCTTCATGAACAATTGTCGGTTCTGCCGTTCAAAATCGAAATCGCTGAGCCCTTCAACATCATAGATACCTTCGGTGGTAGCACTGTATCGATGATGGTCGGGGACAAGAACGTTGATCCCGAAGGGCTGCAGCCCATGATGACCGTGACGGAAGCACAGGTAAGCGGAGACTTATCGAATCTTGCGACACTGGCAGAGCGCGCCCTTAGAACAACGACAGGCTTCCGAGCGGCGAAGGTGACCATGCAGAAAGAAACTGCCTTCGCGGGCACAAATGGTTATCTGCTAAAGGGAACCTATAACGACAGAGGACGAAAGAAGAGCTTCTTGCAGTATTTGGGCGTTAAAGGTACTCGGGTAATTCGTCTGCTCGGAAGCGCCGACGAAGAGAAGTTTGTCACGCTTCAAGCGACGATCGAGAAAATTGCCGCTTCTGTGACGTTGAAAGATTAGCTTACGCTTGCACGACAATACAGCGCGAGGCCGAAAGAGTTTCGCGACGGAAAATTTAGCTCCATACTTTTTGAACGGGACCTAGTCGATCTATAGACGATGAAGCACATCGTTCACGGATACGCTCAATGGCCCTCCATCCCAATCTCAAGGGCGCGCTGCGGATAACATCAGCCATGGCAAGTTTCACTGTAAACGCCGCCACGGTCAAGATTGTCACGCCGCCCATTAACACTGGACAGACTTCGAGGCAGTCGGCATGAGTGCGCTCTTCCCTGGTGTGATCCTGAGCGGCGGCAAGTCGTCGAGAATGGGCGAGGCCAAAGCGCTGCTGCCGTTCGGCAAAGGCCGCCTCATCGACCATGTCGCAAACCGCCTGCGCCCGCAGGTGAGCGCACTTCATCTCAACAGCAACGAGCCGGCGATCGCGCTACCGGCAATCCAGAGTTTCGGCGACCGTTTCATCGGCTTTCACGGCCCGCTCGCCGGCATCCATGCCGCGCTGGCGCATATTCGCGAATCCGGCGTCGCGGCCAGCCATGTCGCGATTGTGCCGGTCGACGCACCGTTCTTTCCGCTCGACCTTGTCGCCCGCCTGCAGGCGGCCCTCATCGGCTCGGATGATATCGCGCTGACCATGTCCGGCGGACAGATGCATCCGGTCATGGGCCTATGGCCGCTGTCGCTCGAAGAGCGCCTCGGCGCGTGGCTGGAAAACCCGCCAACCCTGAAAGTCCGAGCCTTCCTGAAGGACCTGCCTGTCCGCATGGTCGCCTTTCCGTTCGCCGCAACCGAATTCGGCGATCTCGATCCGTTCTTCAACGTCAACACGAGGGACGACCTTGAATATGCAAGAAAAATACTCAATACGCGCGGCTTCTGAGGGATCGATCAGATGACCGCACCCAAAATCCTCGGCATTGCCGGGTGGAAGAATTCCGGCAAGACCGGCCTGACCGTCCGCCTTGTTAGCGAACTCATCGCCCGCGGCTACGTGGTTTCGACGATCAAGCACGCGCATCATGACTTCGACATCGACAAGGTCGGGGCCGACTCCTTCCGCCATCGCCAGGCCGGTGCCCATGAGGTGACGATCGTCTCCGGCACGCGCTATGCCATCATGCACGAATTGCGCGGCGCGCCCGAGCCGACCCTCGCCGAGGTACTGGCGCGGCTTGCACCGGCGGATATCGTGGTGATCGAAGGCTATAAGCGCGAGCCGGTGCCGAAGATCGAGGCTCGCCGCCTGGAGGCAAGCAGCCGTGAGCCGCTGGCGCCCACCGACCCCTATATCGCCGCCATCGCCGCCGACCATCCGGTGACGGACACCGACCTTCCGGTCTTCGATCTTGACGATACGGCAAGCATTGCCGATTTTGCCCTCGATACAATGGAACTCCCAAGAACCAAGACGCCATAGCCTTGCATTCAGCGCGATTTGCCTGTTGTCTGCAGCAAACAAGGAGGGAGTTTGCCATGCGCCATCTGGTCTTTGCTACACTGATCGCCATACCCTTGCCCGCGCTGGCCGCCGAGCAGTGCGATCATTGGACGGCCGGGATGCAGGAGGACGAAGGCGGCAGCGTCATGACTGCAAGCATCTGCGCCCCAGCCGGCAAGGACAAGGCCTACCTTTCCTTGACCTGCGGCGAACCGGGAAAACTCTCCATCCGCTTCCTTCCAGCCCCGACGAAGGGGTTCCCGCCAGGTGACAATTTCAAAGGCAAGCTCGAATTCTCGCTTGACCTGAAAATGTTCGACCTGCCCTCTGTCTACGAGGAGATGGATGGCGCCCTGGCCACGGACACAGAGATCGGCGCCCCCATGGTCGATATGTTGCAGCACGAGAAGCAAGTCACGGTTTCGGAAACCAGCGACCATGGGCCGGACGCGACCTTCTCCTTGAAGGGCTCGCGCGCCGCTTTCCAGAAACTCATCGCCGACTGCAAGAAATGACCATGACACCTGCACCGGATATCATCGGAGAACTGACGCTAAGGACGCTTGCCATGCCGGGCGACGCCAATGCCGCCGGCGACATTTTCGGCGGCTGGGTCATGGCGCAGATGGACCTTGCCTGCGGCATCCGCGCCGCCGAGCGCGCCCGCGGCCGCGTGGTTACCGTCGCCGTCAGGGAAATGGTTTTCCAATTGCCGGTGAAGATCGGCGACACGCTCTGTGTCTATACCGAGATCATCAAGGTCGGCCGCACATCCATCACGCTGAATGTCGAGACCTGGGCACAGCGCTATCTGTCGCACCAGATGGACAAGGTCACCGCCGCGGTATTCGTGATGGTCGCGCTGGATGCCGAGGGCAAGCCGGCCATGGTGCCGGAAGAATAGCGCATGCCTCCTGAAGCGGCGCCAGGTCGATAGCGGCAACTTGTATCCCAAATCCGCGTCTGCCTCTGATCGCCGTCGGTGCCACCTTCATTTTCCGCGGCTGAATGATAGTCTGTTGCAATCCTGCCGGATTGCTGCGTCATGATGCTGAAAACGCGTCTTTGAGATGAAAGCGAAGACTATGAAACGCTTGCTGCCCACCCTGCTCTTCCTGCTCATCCCGCTTGCGGCCCGGGCCGACCAGATCCCCGCCTGCGCGCTGAGCGGCTCGATGACGATGACGATCGGCGGCAAGCCGGCGCTCCGGCTCTCCGATGTCGCCAACTGCCCGAAAGAGCTCTACGACGTGATCAATTCCGTGCAGATAGACGGCCAGCCCATGGTGCATTTCAAGACAGGCATCGTCGGCAAGACCCGCTGTACCGCCGGCGGCAGCGTCACTGTCGATGTCGAGGGCAAGGCGGCGACATCGCTCGGCGATGTGAACTGCTCGGAGGCGAAGTAACGGACGTCGTAGCGGCTCCCCGCACAAACAGTCTTCGCGGCCACCGCTACAAGCCCGGCGCTTGCCGAGGCCGGCGATATGGCCGGCCTCGGCAGCACGCTCAGAGATGGAAGTCCGCGTCGACAGGCTTATTACCCTCGACATCGATTGCCATATCAAAACCCTTGTGAGCGTCGTTGTTCAGGAAGATCGTGTAGTCCTTGCCATGCGTCTCGATATAGAGGCTGCCGATCGTGGCAAGCGCCTGCTTCTCGCTGGTGACGATCTTGAAGTGGTCATCCGCGCCGGTCTTGGTATTGGCGTCGATCGCTATGAGATCGATGATATCGTGCTGGGCATGCGAGAAATCCTCGATCACGTCAGCAGTCTTCGCGGAAGATCCCGTATCGCCCTTGCCGAACACGAAGGTATCGGCGCCGCTGCCGCCCCAGAGCTGGTCGATACCGGCACCGCCGGTGATCACATTGGCCAGGCCATTGCCGGTCAGCTTGTCCGCCTTGCCGGAGCCTGTCAGGTTTTCGATCGCGACATAAATATCGCCCTTGGCATCGCCGGTATTGTCGGAAGGCTTGAGCAGGCTGGCCGTCACGCCCTTCACCGAGCCGGCATAGGAGACAGTGTCCAACCCGACGCCGCCATCCAGCCGGTCGGCGCCCACACCGCCTTCGAGAACGTCGTTACCGGTGCCGCCGATGAGCGTATTGGCTCCGGTGTCGCCAGTGAGACTGTCGGCAAAGCTGGAGCCGGTCAGATTCTCGATCGAGACATAGGTATCGCCCTCGGCATCGCCCGTGTTGGCGCTCGGCTTCAGCAGGCTGGCTGTCACACCGGCTGTAGCGGAAGCATAGGAGGCCGTGTCCGCGCCGTCGCCGCCGTCCAGCGCGTCGGCGCTGGCGCCGCCGTCGAGAAAGTCATTACCCGCACCGCCACTGAGCACGTTGACGCTGCCGTCGCCGTAGAGCTTGTCGCCAAGGTCGGAACCCCTAAGATTCTCGATCGACGAATAGGTGTCGCCATGCGCATCGCCGAGATTGATGCTCGGCTTCGCCAGGCTCGCCGTCACCGCCAATTTCGCATCCTCGTAGGAGGCTGTGTCGTTGCCGTCGTCGCCGGAGAGAATGTCCGTCCCCGCGCCGCCGACAAGGGTATCGTCGCCGGCGCCGCCATACATCGTATCATTGCCGCCGAGGCCGAGAGCGTTGTCGTTGCCGCCGAGGCCGAAGATGTAATTTCCCGCCGTGTCGCCGGTCAGCGCATCGGCGGAATCATCCTCCTCGGTTCCGTAGATCGCGGTCGTGCCCTGGATGTTGATGGTGATGGTGTCGACATCTCCACCCGCGGTCTGGACGCTGAACGTGTCCTGCGTCGTGTCCCCGTTCGCAAGGTTGGCGACGGCAGACGAGTCGAGATTGTAGGTCCAGGTCCCGTCTGCGGCGACCGAGAAGGTACCATAGCCCTGATCCGAGGTCTGTCCTGTCACGGCCACCAGGGCCGTCGAACTGTCAGGATCGGAAACATGTAGCGTGCCGCTGACACTGGTTTTCAGCAGCGAGCGGACCGTGCCGGTCTCAGTGCCTGAGAAAGTCGCGGGATCATCGACATTGTCAACCGTGAATGTGTAGGTCTGGGTATCCGAGACAGCACTGTGCGGATCACGGACCTGGATATCGAAGCTCGCCGTTGCCGCATCGTCGCCATTCTGGTGGAATGTCACGAGACCGTTGTCAAATTGCTGCTGCGTAAACGAGGTGACCTTGGTGGTACCGACCTGCACATATCCGTGCTGCAGATTGCTGACGAGATAAGTCAGGCTGCTGTCATCATTGTCGAACCCATATATTTGCCCGGTCGAAAATGCGTCCGAAGTCCCGCCCTCTGTGATATGCGGCAGATTGGCTGGGTTATCCTGGCCGCCGAGCGACAATGCCGGCGCGTCGTTAACCGCGGTCACAGCGAACTTCAGCGTGCCCGTGGCCGGGATGCCCGAGGCATCCACGACCGTCACGTCGAAACCGGCTCCTGAAGATACGTCTTCGTCGCCGTCATGCACAAAGCTGACCAGGCCGGCCTTGAGCTGCGCTCCCGTAAAGGTCAAACTGTCCGATGCGACGCCATTGACCATCAATGTCCCATTCAGCACATTGCTGATGGTGAAGACGACGTCGGAGTCCACAGTGCCCGGATCGTCCGTATAGGACATGGCGCCGGACTGAGTGGTGAAGGTAAAGGTTCCGCCCTCTGCCATTGTTATCTTCGACGCAATCGTCAGGACTGCCGGGTTGGTGTCTCCTGTGTCATCCATCGGTGACACGCCACCGGCGGCTTCAATATTTGCGGACATTTCGAAATCTCCTAATCGGGCGAAAGCGCACGCAAAACTTTTCCGCAATCGATTCGTTATCAACTAGCGCGAGCTTGGCCGCGGATGGTTAACAATGTTCTGCGCCCCCGCCCGATTTTTCACATGCCATGGCGAATGCGCATCAAATGGGGGAGCCGAGTGCGGGAGGACACATGGCCTGCCAGCCTCTTTGACAGAAGACTACAGCATCCGACATTGCGCGGAGATGACCTGTCGCCGGCGCGCCGGCAATTCGAGACGGAGCCTGCAACCATGGGATATGCTTTTGAAGGCATATCCGGACGGTGAGATTGCTGTTTCAAACAGATTCGACAGGCGGGGCAACAGGCCCGGTTTGACGGCGATTGGAGACCTGGATTGATAGGCGGCAAGCAGGCGGCAAGGTGGCGGCAAGGTGGCGGCAAGGGGCGGCAAGGAAATGCTTGCCGCCTGTTTTATTCAATAGAATCAATAACTACGGCGGAAACGGCAAGCAAAAGGCGGCAAGGGCGGCAAGCAGCTGTAAGCCATTGAAATCATTGAGGCGGCAATGGGCGGCAAGGGGGGCTCTCCTACGGAGAGAGGGCGCGCTTGCCGCCGCGCTTCTCTGCGGGAGGATGGAACGCGGCAGCCGCATGCGATGGGAGCGGACGACATCGATCTGCTCTGGGACAATGTGGATAGGCTGCCCAAGGCGCGGGAGCCGAGCGGTCTGGATCGCAGGGAGCTTCGCCCGCAAGGTGCAGGCGGGCGATGGAGCGGCTCGCTCGATTCAGAATTTTCCGCCCGCGACGCCGACCTTGCTGATCAGATGCGCAATGGCAAGCAGCACGACCATGTCGCGGATCATCGGCTCGACATCCTGCCTGTAGTCCACGTCCTGCAGGATCGACGGCACGTGAAAGTAGTCGCGATCGGCGGGCAGCAGCAGGAAACATTCCCGGCCGCGCAATGCGATGCGCGCGTCCCCGGACTGCCAGTTGCGCTTCAGGTATTTGAGCGCCGCAATCAACGTCCCCTCGACGATCGCTCTCGCGGCCCTTTCATTGTCGGTATGGATCGCATAGGCCGCATCGATCTCCGCATCATCAGAAGCGATCGTGTCCTCGTTGCCGCCAAAGGTGTCGTGAACCCATTCCTGCACAAGGTTGCCGCGCCGGGCTGCGACGAGCAGGCCGGGAAACTCAGGCTCGACGGGAAAGCGGAAGATCAGTCCGCGGAACACCGTCGTCCTGTCCTTGCCGCTGCCGACCTGGAGCCTGGATTCGACCATTTCGAAGCTGAGCCCGTCATGCGTGCCGCTGATCAGGTCGTCATTTTCGCTATGGCTGAAGCGGACCAGCTTCATGCTCTTGATGTCGGCGAGCAGGCCAGCCGGCGCGCGACCCTGAGCATATTCCACACGATCGATGAAGCCGAAGACCACCGGGAACAGCCGGTAGCGCAGGCCGAGCTGATAGTCCTTCACCGGTTGCCAGGCAAAGCCCCACACCCACCAGCCGCACGCCGCCACCACGGCGACGACGAAGCCCAGCGGATTGTGCTTGCTGTGGTCGCTGCTGTGCAGCAGCAGATAGACGAAGAACAGCAATACGAGTGCATAGGCGCCCATGTAGAGGCCGACCTGGATATAGGCCTGCCGCTGGATGGCCGGCCGCTCGGCATTGTATCCGGCGATCTCTGCCTGGATCTTTGCCAGCCGGGTCTCGTTCGGCATGTAGTGCTGCGGATCGCTCAGGCTATCCATCTCTGCCCCTCGATTGCCCGTTCACTGCTGCCAGAAACTGTCAGCAGCGTCTCGATTTTTAGACGTCCGCGGCCTTTATTTTATTCGGTTTCCGCGCCATATATTGGCCATGGCCAGATCCCCGAAAACCTCCCCGTCCGGCTTCGAAGAAGCCCCGCAAGCGCCCTTCGAAGGCGAGCCCCTGTCCGGCTCTGTGTCGGACTGGGTGAAGCAGCTCGAGCGCGAGGCCGAGCAGGCATCGCGCGGCGAAAGCATGCGCGATATCCGCTCCAAGGCCGGCAAGCACAGGAAGTCGGTCGAGAACGATGCCCGCAGGATGCAGGAAAGCGGACTGGTCGACAAGCGCTCCTCGCGCGGCGCTTCGCTGGGCGGCTCCAATGATCCGCGCACCCGCGCTGCGGCCGGCCTCAACCCGGTCGCCGGCCTCGATATCTCGCTGGAAGACGCCGAGCGGCTGAATGCCGAGAGCAAGGCCAAGCAGAAGAAGTCGGCGAAGAAATCGTCTGTCGTCGAGGAGGAAACTGACGACAACCAGGCCGCCGGCGCCGTCACCGCCACGGTCGCGGCGCTTTCCAAGCTGATCGAATCCGGCAATCCGCTGTTCAAGGACGGCAAGATCTGGACGCCGCATCGCCCTGCCCGGCCGGAGAAATCCGAAGGCGGCATCCCCTTCCAGATGGTCACCGACTATGCGCCGAACGGCGACCAGCCCGGCGCCATCCGCGACCTGACCGAAGGCCTGACCACCGGCGAGCGCAACCAGGTCCTGCTCGGCGTCACCGGCTCGGGCAAGACCTTCACCATGGCGCAGGTGATCGCCGAAACCCAGCGCCCGGCCATCATCCTCGCCCCCAACAAGACGCTGGCCGCGCAGCTCTATTCCGAATTCAAGAACTTCTTCCCGCACAACGCGGTCGAATATTTCGTCTCCTACTACGACTATTACCAGCCGGAAGCCTACGTCCCGCGCACCGACACCTATATCGAGAAGGAATCGACCATCAACGAGCAGATCGACCGGATGCGCCACGCCGCCACCCGCGCGATCCTCGAACGCGACGACTGCATCATCGTTGCCTCTGTCTCCTGCATCTACGGTATCGGCTCGGTCGAGACCTATACGGCCATGACCTTCCAGATCGAGATCGGCGACCGCGTCGACCAGCGCCAGCTGCTCGCCGACCTCGTCGCCCAGCAATACAAGCGCCGCGAGATGGATTTCCAGCGCGGCAGCTTCAGGGTCCGCGGCGACACGATCGAACTCTTCCCCGCCCACCTGGAGGATGCCGCCTGGCGCATCACCATGTTCGGCGACGAGGTCGAGGCGATCACCGAGTTCGACCCGCTCACCGGCCAGAAGACCGGCGACCTGAAAAGCGTGAAAATCTACGCCAACAGCCACTATGTGACGCCACGCCCTGCCCTGAATTCGGCGATCAAGTCGATCAAGGAAGAGCTGAAGATCCGCCTTGCCGAACTGGAAAAAGCCGGCCGCCTGCTCGAGGCTCAGCGCCTCGAACAGCGCACCCGCTACGATCTCGAAATGCTCGAAGCCACCGGCTCCTGCCAGAGCATCGAAAACTATTCGCGCTACCTGACCGGCCGCAAGCCCGGCGAGCCGCCACCGACCCTGTTCGAATATATCCCCGACAACGCCATCCTGTTCATCGACGAGAGCCACGTCACCATCCCGCAGATCGGCGGCATGTATCGCGGCGACTTCCGCCGCAAGGCGACGCTGGCCGAATTCGGCTTCCGCCTGCCGTCCTGCATGGACAACCGGCCGCTGCGCTTCGAGGAATGGGACGCGATGCGCCCCGAAACCGTCGCCGTCTCGGCCACCCCGGGCGAATGGGAAATGGAACAAGCCGGCGGCGTCTTTGCCGAACAGGTGATCCGCCCCACCGGCCTGATCGACCCGCCGGTCGAAGTCCGCCCGGCCCGCAGCCAGGTCGACGACGTGCTCGGCGAAATCCGTGAAACCAGCCTCAAGGGCTATCGCACGCTGGTGACGGTGCTGACCAAGCGCATGGCCGAGGACCTGACCGAATACCTGCACGAACAGGGCATCCGCGTCCGCTACATGCACAGCGACATCGACACGCTGGAGCGCATCGAAATCCTGCGTGATCTTCGTCTGGGTGCTTTCGACGTGCTGGTCGGCATCAACCTGCTGCGCGAAGGCCTCGACATTCCCGAATGCGGCTTCGTCGCCATCCTCGATGCCGACAAGGAAGGCTTTTTGCGCTCGGAGACGTCCCTTATTCAGACCATCGGCCGCGCAGCCCGTAACGTCGACGGCAAGGTCATCCTCTATGCCGACCAGGTGACCGGCTCGATGGAGCGCGCCATGGGCGAGACCGCGCGGCGCCGCGAAAAGCAGATGGCCTGGAACGCCGAGCACGGCATCACGCCGGAATCGGTCAAGGCCAAGATCTCCGACATCCTCGACTCTGTCTACGAGAAGGACCATGTCCGCGCCGATATCGGCGTCAAGGGCGTCAAGGGCGGCGCCACCGACCTGGTGGGCGGCAATATGCAAGCCCATCTCAACGCGCTGGAAAAACAGATGCGCGACGCCGCCGCCAACCTCGACTTCGAAGCCGCCGCCCGCCTGCGCGACGAAATCAAGCGCCTCAAAGCCGTCGAACTGGCGATCATGGACGACCCGATCGCGAGAGAGGAGCAGAAGGCGCTGGAGGCGAAGGGCTCGAAACTCGCAAACGGCAATAAAGGACCTGGGCGCCGCCACGAGTCAATCTCCCCCCTTGAGGGGGAGATGTCCGGCAGGACAGAGGGGGGTTCCGCACCCTCCCACTCCGACGGCATCCCCCCCTCTGCCCCTAATGGGGCATCTCCCCCTCAAGGGGGGAGATCATCCGCACCCTCATCGCTCTTCAAAAAGCCCGACCTCGACAATATGGGTCCCGGCACCGACATGGAACGCCCCGTTCGCTCCCAATCCCCCAAGGACCGCGGCGAGGAGCGAGACGGCTCCCTCTTCCACAAGCCGACAATGGAGGACATGCGCACCGACCCGACGCATCACTCCCCGCGCGGCGAATCCCTGTTTAAGCGCAACAACCTCGACCAGATGACCGTCCGCCGCACCGAAAAACCGCTGGCCGCCAACCCGCTGCCGGAAAAGCCGCTCGACCCGACCGCCAAGACCAAGGGCCGCACCGACACCGGCCCCAAGGACGACGGCTTCCGGCCGATCATCCGAGCGAAGTCCGGCGTGGGGAGCTATGAGGACGATCGACCCAAGAAGGGTAAAGGGAAGACGGGCAAGCCGGGGGAGTGAGGGTTACCCCTCACCAACTTTGGCCAAGGGTTCGCTATAGCTCACCCGGCCTTCGTATCCTCTCCCACAAGGGGCGAGGAAAAACCCGCGGCACCGCCTCGCCTCAAACAAGGGCAGCAATCGAGGCACCCTACCTCGCCCCTTGTGGGAGAGGATAGTAAGCCCGCGAGAGGCGTAGCCGATCGCCTGGGCGCACTTGGTGAGGGGTGATTTCAGGGTGACTTCAGCGCCCAACCCTGCTCACGCCTTCTCCGCGAACCACACAGTCGGAACACCAACAACGCCGCTGCTCTGCATCGCCTTTCCAAGTTCTTCGAGCTTGGCAAACGCATGCGCCGCGTCCGCCGTGGCGAAATCATGGATCACCGTCACATCATTGGGGTCGTCGACGGACCGGTAGACGGATTCGGCGATCACGCCATTTGCCTTTTGCACCGGCGCAAATGAATCGTAGACCTTCCGCCAAGCCGCATAATCGGAAACCTGATGCCGCACAAACACTCTCGTCATGTCACGCCCTCCCGGTTGAAATCCCATCAATATCGCTGTCACGCATCCGCAAGGCGGCCGCGTTGGACCGAGGCCGACATATCAAATGTCGTGCCCGCTGCGCTGGATCTGACGAAGCAAACCGGCGCCGCGCATAGTTTCCGTATGCTGCCGATCAAGCGCCTGCGGAACTCCTTTTCTATATCACGGAAAGTATACTTCGACACCACGAATTGTTGGTGTGAAGATCAATTGAAACATGCCGAATTGATCATCGGAGTGAACGCGCTTGGTGAGGAGTGATTTCAGCACTCGACGCTGCAACCGATTATCGAAATAGGAATAACAACAAACAACTAATTGCCACGCAGCAGCAAAAACATGTTCGAAAAGCACGAACTCTGGGAACGCAGCGAAGACTACATCTACGTCGTCTTCCGTGACCTGGACACCGACCTCCACTACGCTCAGCAGGCAGACTTCCTGCATGGTGGCGCCTCGCTTGAGGATGTCAGTTGAACAATGATCTTCGGCTACTTTTATGTCGCCGACCTGTTCAGGAATGTATCCAAGATCGAACGGTTGCGTGGCTTCGAGACTGTGGAGAAGCTATCGAGTTGCACGAGGCAGTGGAGTGGAATGTGGAGCGAGAAGCATTTGAGGAAGAGGGCAAGCCGAGCGCGTAAACGCATAGCTTCGGTTTTTCAAACTCAAGCCGGCTGAAATCCCTGTGACACACGTACAGAGATCAAGCCACTTCCGTGGCGTGAAAAATGCCAAAGAACTCCGATTACCGTCCTGCTATTTTCGAAAAGAACGAATTTAGGAATTTAGCGAAACCGAGCCATATTGGCTCCAGCGATTTGGAGACGATCTCAATACCGCAACTAAAGCTACCATCTAGGTCATTTCACTCAAAACATCTTTTGCTTCATTTTTATAAGTAATTGTAGCAGGCTTTAGCCGCATGGCCTCCTCGAGGGCAGAGTGCCGATCAACGAAACCCTCCTTAACTTCAAGAAATCTCACGGTCGCCGCTAACTCAAGGCTTCGCCATGCCTTTCGTGTCATAAACCGAACCGCTCGAACCTCTTCTTCATTGAAGTCTGGGCTTTCTTCCAAAAATTTACGGCCTGCATCAGTAAGATGATAAGAATAGCGTGCGTTTGTTTGATCGTCGAAGTAATGGGCGCGCTCATCTAACCAATTTTGCGCAACAGCAAAACGAAGAGCATCGGATACCGTCCGGCTATACGGACCATAATGGTGATAATCAAAGTCAGTCGCGTCAAAGAATGACGAGCCCGAAACAGCTAGCAAAAATGCTTCTTTTTGCAAGCGAATGCGCGTATCGAGTTCTCCGCCCGCGGCACTTATTATTCTCATAATCCCCAAGAGAGTTTTTGGACGACTCATATTAGCGCTCCTATACGTTGCCATCGAGAGCATACAGAACAAATAGAGAACAATCTACTGTTTTCCCATTTTCGCCCGCACCTCTTCTAAAACTATCAAGCGAGGGAAATAGGTCTTGTTTTTCAGAGCCTTGACGATCACGCTGTCAGAATCGTCTTCCAGAGGCTGATCCTTCTTCCCCCCTCCAGTCAACCATATAGATTCATCCGGAGATTCTGGATTAAAATTGACCTGCCACGGGTAATTTCCTCCAGAATGGATTAGAGTCCGGCCCATTGAAGGACGGACGCATGAAGAAGCAGAGATTTACGGAAGAGCAGATTATTGCGGTTCTGAAGGAGCAGGAGGCTGGCGCGAAGGTAGCCGACCTGTGCCGCAAGCACGGAGTTTCCGAAGCGACATTTTACAATTGGAAAGCCAAATACGGCGGCATGGAAGTGTCCGAGGCCAAGCGTCTGAAGGCGCTTGAGGAAGAGAATGCCAAGCTGAAGAAGCTGCTCGCCGAGCAGATGCTGGATGCAGCCGCACTTCGCGAGCTTCTGGCAAAAAAATGGTAGGGCCTGCCGCCAAGCGTGACGCTGTCACGCATCTGAAGGCCGTGATGGGTCTTTCGGAACGGCGGGCCTGCCAGATCATATCCGCGGACCGCAAGATGATCCGCTACCGGTCCTGCCGGCCGCCAGAGGTGGCGCTGCGGGCAAAGCTGCGCGATCTTGCAAACGAGCGACGGCGCTTCGGATACAGGAGGCTGTTCATCCTGCTCCGGCGGGATGGAGAGCCGTCCGGCGTCAATCGCATCTATCGTCTTTACCGCGAGGAAGGACTTTCCGTGCGCAAGCGCAAGGCCCGGCGGCGTGCCGTCGGCACGCGTGCGCCGATCCTGGTCGAGGCAAAGGCCAACGCTCGCTGGTCATTGGATTTCGTCCATGATCAGTTTGTTTGCGGCAGGCGCTTCCGCGTGCTCAACATCGTTGATGATGTCACGCGCGAATGCCTGGCGGCTATCCCTGACACCTCGATCTCGGGGCGTCGCGTCGCAAGGGAGTTGACGACACTCATCCAACGACGCGGCAAACCCGGCATGATCGTCTCAGACAACGGCACAGAACTCACCTCGAATGCCATCCTGGCCTGGTCGAAAGACCACAAGGTCGAATGGCACTACATCGCGCCCGGAAAGCCGATGCAGAACGGCTATGTCGAGAGTTTCAACGGGCGCATGCGCGACGAGCTGCTCAATGAAAGTCTGTTCTTCGGCCTCGATCACGCCCGAAGCGCTATTGCCGAATGGATCGAAGACTACAACCAATTCCGGCCACACTCATCGCTCGGATATCTGACCCCGGCGGATTACGCCGGGACCCTCGCCGCAACCGGCTCCAACGCTGCGCAAGATGAAAGCTTCGCGTTTCCGCCGGTTGCTCCCACCGCGCCAAGTGGCGTATCCAGAACCGCCGAGGCTCTAATCGCCACTGGATGAAAGTTCAGTGGCAGGTCAAAATCATATCCCTTGTAACTTGTGCGAGACGGATCGTCGACCGCTACATAATATTGCGCAAATTCGTCCCCAACAATCTCTGAGGTAAATTGCAGAGCCTGTTTTTCTTGAGCCGCCATCTTCGCGTAAGTGACATCAGTAATGGTAATTGCCTTTAACAATTTCCTACTGAGCAACCGCTCGCTCAAGTCATGCAAAACTTTATCGCCATAATAGCGCCAGTAATCAATGAGTCCCCAAACTGTAACATCAGAGATTCGGCCGTAATCTTTGAGAGAGATCTTAGAGCCACCCTCAAGCAGCGATATAAACGGATGAATGTTGCTACCTATATTTGGGAAAACATCGACCTTCCCATTCTTGTAGAGATCCATCGCGCGCCGAAATATATTTAACAACATTTGCGTCGCAGACCTTACGCCCTGATGATAATATATCGCACGATACAATTGATCGATAGTCACTAGATATGCCTCGACAGCTTCTATGGCGCCTCTATTAACAGCTATACTTTTCCCATCATGCACATCAAGAAGGTCGAGTAATCTCTCAAAATCATACCCATGCCCACGCATACCCGCAAACATCGCATCACGCTGCACGTAATCAAGACGATCCGCATCCATTTGGCTAGAAACTATTTTATACTTCCAATCATCTGCGCTTCGTAACTTCTTATCAAAATATGCAGCAATAGCTTGTGGAAGATTCGCATCGACTTCACTTAGAATAGCGTTAATTTTTCCTTCTCCCATGATATACGCTTTGGTCATCGCTTCATGGTGAAATTCTATACCATTTGATTTAAGTATTTCTTCAAGTGCATGGGAAAACGCGCCATGGCCGATATCATGGATCAGCGCCGCCAACAGTATTTCCATCTTAACGTCATAATTTTCAGCTTGAGATCTGTTCCTGCATATCCGCTCATACATCAAGCGTGCTACGTGCTTAACCCCCAAGCTATGCGCAAATCTCGAATGCTCAGCTCCGTGGAAAACTAGGCCGTAAACTCATAAACGGGCTTCCCCTTTGGGTTTGACGGTGATTCAAGGCTGCCATTGATTTGGGAGCCTAATGATGACCCGTCGCCGCCATGAGCTGACTGATTTGGAATGGAATATTATCGCGCCTTTGTTGCCG
>NZ_JBFUFK010000011.1:0-165008 GCF_056403475.1 Rhizobium sp. P2_G9
ACCCGCCGAACCAGAATAAGCAAACCCAAGCGTCGGGCCGGGAGAACTATAAGCCTGACGACTTCAACCGCTCCAACCGCCCGGTGCGGACCCGCATGCCGGGTGGTGTGGGAGGGGCGGAGCTGATTGGCTCCCCCCTATCCCGATTTGCAAGTCGTCAACAAGGTGCGCACAAGCCGCTTGGCAGATCGTTACAAATCGAAAGAAACATTGATTTGGAATGGCGCGGCTGCGTCTATATTTTCAGCCTGGGTTTGTTCGGGGAGTACAGACTGCGTTTCGACGGAATGCGGTGACGCATTTAGGATCAAGAGAATGTCCGGCGGGAAGCCGGACTAGGCGGTGCGCTGGGGAACCGTCGGAGATAGCGGGGCTTTATGGCATTGGGACTTTCGGGATTTGAGACAACGTTTGCAAATTCCTTCACGGTTCGTGGCGTCGGCGTTCATTCCGGCGCGGATGTGACCGCAACGTTCAACCCTGCTGAAGCGGGCACAGGCATCATTTTCCAGCGCGTCGGGCCGAACGGCGAGAGCACCGATCTCAAAGCGGTCTCGGCCACCGTCGGCAATACCGATCTCTGCACCGTTCTCGGTTTCTCACCGGCGCGTTCCGTCGCGACGGTCGAGCATGTCATGTCTGCTTTATATGCACTTGGTGTCGATAATGCGATCATCGAGGTCGATGGCGCCGAGATGCCGGTCATGGATGGCAGTGCTGCGGTTTTCGTCGATGCGATGGAGCAGGCTGGCATTCGCTCGCTGATGAAGAAGCGCCGCTATATCCGCGTGCTCAGAAACGTCCGTGTCGACGCCGGCGCCTCCTGGGCCGAGTTCCGGCCCTATGATGGCACCCGCTTCGAAGTCGAGATCGATTTTGATAGTCCGCTGATCGGCCGCCAGACCTGGAAGGGCGACGTCAACGCCTCGACCTTCAAGAGCGAACTGTCCCGCGCCCGCACCTTCGGCTTCATGCGCGATGTCGAGCGGCTCTGGGCGGCTGGCCTGGCACTCGGCTCCTCGCTTGAGAACTCGGTGGTGATCAGCGACGACAACCGGGTGATCAACATGGAAGGCCTGCGCTATCCCGGCGATGAATTCGTCCGTCACAAAACGCTTGATGCCGTCGGTGACCTGGCTTTGGCCGGTGCTCCGTTCCTGGGCCTCTATCGTTCTCATCGCGGCGGCCACAAGGTCAATGCCATGGCGCTTCGTGCGCTTCTGTCGGACAAGTCCGCTTACGAGATCGTGGAATCGGCTGGCCAGCGTCCGCGCGTCGCCGCGCCGGACCTGATCGCCGTCAGCCATCAGGAATATGCGCCCTGGACCGCCTGAAGCGTTCAACAAGGCTGTGAATTCCTTTGCGATCGGGTCACTGAGGCAACAGTGCCGACCCGGTTTTCGCCACAAATATATATGATTTGGGTAACGGGTCGTTGCGGTTCTGGCAGTTTTGTGGCTAGTACGCTTCGCATGAGCGGGTGAACCGGCGGTAAGCCGGTTCTGGACCCTTGGGGTTTTGCAGGAAGTGAGATGATGACGATATCCGCACGCGCCGTGCTTCTGACGCTGGCCATCGGTGCCGCCGGTACTTTGCTCTCCGCCTGCACGAGCGATCCCGATATCGATATCACCAAGCTTGCGGTCGATACCGATCCGCCGGAGAAGCTCTATGATCAGGGCCTTGCCAACCTGAATGCCGGCAAGGTCGCGGAGGCCGAGAAGAAGTTCGACGCGCTCGACCGCCAGCAGCCCTTCTCTGAATGGGCACGCAAGGCACTGGTGATGAGCACTTTCGTCAAATATCGCGAGGGCGATTTCGACGACGCGATCACCAGCGGCACGCGTTACATGAATCTCTATCCGGAGACGAAGGATGCTGCCTATGTGCAGTATCTGATCGGGCTTGCCTATTCGAAGCAGATTCCGACGGTGACGCAGGATCAGCGCAACGCGGCCAAGACGATCGAAGCGATGCTGAAGGTCGTCAACAACTATCCGAATTCGGAATATGTCGACGACGCGCAGACCAAGATCCGCTACGCCCGCGACCAGCTGGCCGGCAAGGAAATGCAGATCGGCCGCTATTACGAGGAGCGCAAGGAATACCTTGCCGCGATCTCGCGCTTCCGCAACGTCGTCGAGCAGTTCCCGAACACCAACCAGGTCGAGGAAGCGCTGGCGCGACTTTGCGAATCCTATTATGCGCTCGGCCTGATCTCCGAGGCGCAGACCGCTGCGGCGGTTCTCGGCCACAATTATCCCGACAGCCAATGGTACAAGGCGAGTTACGCTCTCCTGAAGTCCAAGGGCTATGAGCCGGAAGAAAATCCCGGTTCCTGGCTGGCGCGTGCGGGCAAAAAACTGCTGCTCGGCGAGTCCTGACCCAGCCATCGGTTGATCCATGCTTGTCCAGCTGTCGATCCGCGATATTGTCCTGATCGACCGGCTCGATCTTTCGTTCGCGCCGGGCCTGTCCGTGCTGACAGGCGAAACCGGTGCGGGCAAATCCATCCTGCTTGATTCGCTGTCGCTGGCCCTTGGTGGGCGCGGCGATGGCGACCTTGTCCGGCATGGCGAGGAGAGGGGGCAGGTCAGCGCCGTTTTCGACATCCTGCCGCTGCACCCGCTGCGCAAGCTTTTGCGCGACAACGGCATCGACGATGAAGGCGATATCATTTTCCGCCGTGTGCAGTCCGCCGACGGTCGTAGCCGTGCCTTCATCAACGATCAGCCGGTCAGCGTCCAGCTGATGCGCGAGGCGGGCAACCAGCTTGTCGAAATCCATGGCCAGCATGACGACCGCGCGCTTGTCGATACCGAAGCGCATCGGATGCTGCTCGATGCCTTTGCCGGTCTCGCCGAGGAAGCGGAGAGTGTTGGCCGGCTGTTCCGCGCCTGGAAGGATGCCGGCCGGGAACTGAAGACGCATCGCGCCAAGGTCGAAGCCGCGGCACGGGAAGCCGACTATCTCCGTGCCTCCGTCGAGGAACTGGAAAAACTCTCTCCCGTCGACGGCGAGGAAGAGGAGCTGGCGGAAAAGCGGGCACGGATGATGAAATCCGAGCGTATCGCCGGCGATATTTCCGAAGCCTCCGACTATCTCAACGGCTCGACCTCACCGGTGCCGCATATTGCCTCGCTGGTACGGCGGCTGGAGCGGAAGTCCGCCGAGGCACCCGGCCTACTGGAGGAGACGGTGAAGGCGCTCGACGAAGCGCTGGACCTGCTTTCCGAGGCGCAGAACCTGGTCGAGGACGCGTTGCGGCGGACCGAATTCGACCCACGCGAATTGGAGCGGGTCGAGGAGCGCCTGTTTGCCATGCGCGGCGCCTCACGCAAATTCTCCGTGCCAGTGACCGGCCTGCCGGCACTTGCCGCGCAAATGGTTGCCGATCTCGCCGAGCTCGACCAGGGCGAGGAAAAGCTGAAGGCGCTCGATATCCGCGAGCGCGAAGCCGCGGCGGTATTCTTCGCCGCCGCGCGCAATCTTTCCGCCAAGCGGCATAATGCCGGGCAGGCGCTGTCGGATACCGTGATGTCGGAATTGCCGGCGCTGAAACTCGAGCGCGCCCGGTTCATGACCGAGATCACCACAGACGAGGAAAACGCGACCGCAGCCGGCATCGACCAGGTGGAATTCCATGTCCAGACCAATCCCGGCACAAGGCCCGGCTCGATCATGAAGGTCGCCTCCGGCGGCGAACTCTCGCGCTTTCTTCTGGCGCTCAAAGTGGCGCTTGCCGATCGCGGCTCCGCGCCGACGCTCGTCTTTGACGAAATCGACACCGGCGTCGGTGGCGCTGTAGCCGACGCCATCGGCCAGCGGCTGAAGCGGCTGTCGTCGCGGGTGCAGGTCCTGTCGGTGACGCATGCGCCGCAGGTGGCCGCCCGTGCTGATACGCATCTGCTGATCTCCAAGGGGCCGGCTGGCGACGATGGCGGTCGCATCGCCACCCGTGTTGCCACCATGGGCGAGGAAGAGCGCCGTGAGGAAATCGCCCGCATGCTCGCCGGCGAAACAATCACCAAAGAGGCAAGGGCGGCAGCTGGCAAGCTGCTCAAGGGCAACGGCTGACCCTCTTCCCATGATCTCTTTCCCCGATTAGATAGTGGAAACGCATTCCGGGGAGAGCCATGACGACGTCCAGCAAGCCAGTCACCGAACTCAGCGTCGAGGAAGCGGCGGAGGAACTCGATTTCCTCGCCAAGGAAATCGCCCGCAATGATGCCCTCTACCACGCCAAGGATGCGCCGGAGATTTCGGATGCGGACTATGACGCGCTGAAGCGCCGCAATGACGCGGTCGAGGCGGCCTTTCCGGAGCTTATCCGCGCCGACAGCCCGTCACGCCATGTGGGAGCGGCGCCGGCTGCCGGCTTCCAGCAGGTGGTGCATGCGCGGCCGATGCTATCCTTGGACAATACCTTCTCCGATACCGACGTGCAGGATTTCGTCGCCGGCGTCTATCGTTTCCTCGGCCGATTGCCGGACAGCTCGATCGCCTTCACTGCGGAGCCGAAGATCGACGGGCTCTCCATGTCGATCCGCTACGAGAACGGTCGCATGACGACAGCGGCCACGCGTGGCGACGGCACGGTTGGCGAGAATGTCACGGCCAATATCCGCACCATCAAGGAAATACCGCAAACCTTGCCCGCGGATGCGCCAGCTGTGGTCGAGGTGCGCGGCGAAGTCTATATGGCGAAGTCGGATTTCGCGGCGCTGAACGCCCAGATGGCTGCCGAGGGCAAGCCCATCTATGTCAATCCGCGCAACACGGCGGCGGGTTCGCTGCGCCAGTTGGACGCCAAGATCACTGCCTCGCGCAAGCTGAGATTCTTCGCCTATGCGTGGGGTGAGATCAAGGACGGCGAAGGCCGGGACCTGCGGCTGGCGCCGACGCAATTCGAGACCGTCAAGACCTTCGAGCGCTGGGGCTTCCCGACCAATCCGCTGATGGTTAAGCTCAATTCGGTCGACGATATCCTGACGCATTACCGCGATATCGGCCTCAAGCGCGCCTCGCTCGACTATGACATTGACGGCGTCGTCTACAAGGTCGACGAACTCGACCTGCAGCAGCGGCTCGGCTTCCGCTCGCGCAGTCCGCGCTGGGCGACGGCGCATAAATTCCCGGCGGAGCAGGCGACGACGACGCTGACGGCCATCGACATTCAGGTCGGCCGCACCGGCGCGCTGACGCCGGTGGCGCGGCTGGTGCCGATCACGGTGGGTGGCGTGGTGGTGACCAATGCGACGCTGCACAACGAGGATTACATCAAGGGCATCGGCAACAATGGCGAGCCGCTCCGCGAGGGCCGCGACATCCGCATCGGCGACATGGTGATCGTTCAGCGCGCTGGCGATGTCATTCCGCAGATCGTTGATGTGGTGATGGAAAAGCGGCCCGCCGATGCGGTGCCTTATGAATTCCCCAAAACGTGCCCGGTCTGCGGCAGCCATGCGGTGCGGGAGGTCAATGAGAAGACGGGCAAGATGGATGCGGTGCGCCGTTGCACCGGCGGTTTCGTCTGCGACGCGCAGGCGATCGAGCACCTGAAGCATTTCGTCTCGCGCGACGCCTTCGACATCGAGGGACTGGGGTCGAAGCAGATCGAGTTCTTCTTCAACAGCCAGGACCTTGGCCTGCAGATCCGCCATGCGCCGGAAATCTTCACCCTGCGCACCCGGCAGGAAGCGTCGCTGACCAAGCTGGAGAATATCGACGGTTTCGGCAAGGTCAGCGTCGGCAAGCTGTTCGGCGCTATCGATGCGCGGCGTGAGATCGCGCTTCACCGCTTCATTTACGCACTCGGTATCCGCCATATCGGCGAGACCAATGCCAAGCTCTTGGCTCGCGCCTATGGCACCTACGAGGCATTCGAAGCCGGTCTGAAGGAGGCCTCGTCCGATGAGGGCGAAGGATGGAACGAGCTCAATGCCATCGAGGGTATTGGCGAGATCGTCGCGAGGGCACTGGTCGAGTTCTACAAGGAGCCGCGCAATCTCAAGGTTATTTCCGACCTTCTGGAACAGCTGACAGTGCTGCCGGCCGAGCAGCCGACGACATCCGGCAGCCCGGTGGCCGGCAAGACGGTGGTGTTCACCGGCTCGCTGGAAAAATTCACCCGCGACGAGGCCAAGGCGAGGGCGGAAAGCCTGGGCGCGAAGGTGGCGGGATCGGTGTCGAAGAAGACCGATTATGTCGTCGCCGGGCCGGGTGCAGGCTCGAAGCTCGACAAGGCGCGCGAGCTGGGTGTGGAAGTGATGGATGAGGATGAGTGGCTGGCGCTCATTGGAGGCTGATATGGCCGAGAGTGAGTGTCCAACCAAAGGTGACATGCCTTGACTGCCTGCAGATCTGGATGCGGCTCTGGACAGAGGTATCGCTGATGCCGATGGAGGCCGAGTGATGGATATTGAGGAAGCGTTTCGCTCGCTCCGTCTTGCATTGCTGTCATCCGATCGGCTGCCACAGGAAAATTCCTGACGGTATTCCTTCGTCGGGTTCGGATTTTCCGCTAAGGTCGGCCCCGAATCCTTTGCTTCCGGAGTGCCCCCATGTTCCAGTCCTTCGAGACCACCGCAGAACCGCAATTTGGCGCCGAGCGCGTTGCCAAGCTGCGCGAGAAGATCGTGGCTTTGGAGATCGACGGTTTCCTCGTGCCGCGTGCCGACGAGTTCCAGGGCGAATATGTGCCGGCTTCCGCCGAGCGGCTCTCCTGGCTGACCGGCTTTACCGGCTCGGCCGGGCTGGCGCTTGTGATGAAGGACGAGGCAATCGTCTTTGTCGATGGCCGCTATACGACGCAACTTAAGGAGCAGGTCGACGGCAATGTGTTTATTGGCGGCGACCTCGTGGGCGAACCGCCGCACAAATGGCTGGCCGCGCATGCGCCGGATGGTTTTCGGCTCGGCGTGGATCCCTGGCTGCATACGCAGGCCGAGGTGACGAAGCTGCAGCAGGCACTGGCCGGCAAGAATGGCAGCGTCGTCTTCCTCGCCGGCAATCCGCTCGATGAGATCTGGCAGGACCGGCCGGCGCCGCCGATGGGCAAGGTGATGATCCAGCGTCAGCAGGAGGCTGGTGAACTCGCCATCGCCAAGATCAAAAGCATTGCCGAAGGCCTGCCCTCGATGGCGGCAGAAGCGGTGGTGCTGACCGATCCGTCGTCGGTCGCCTGGGCTTTCAATATCCGCGGGGCAGACTTGCTGCATACGCCGTATCCGCTGGCGCGCGCGATCATCTATGCCGATGGCCGTGCCGATATCTTCCTCGACGAGCACAAGACCGGCATCGAGCAGCGCGCCTATCTGGCGCAGATGGCGACGCAATTGCCGCCGGACGAATTCGTCACGCGACTGGAATGGATCGCCCGCGAGGGCGCCTCGATCATGCTCGATCCCGATCTCGCGCCCTATATCCTCTTCGGGCTGATCGAGAAGGCCGGCGGCAAGGTGATATCCGGCGAAGACCCCGCCAAGCTGCCGCGCGCCACCAAGAATGTGGCTGAACTGCAGGGCACGACCAAGGCGCATCTGCAGGACGGCGCCGCCATGGTCGAGTATCTCTACTGGCTCGACATGCAGCAGCCGGAGAGCATTACTGAAATCGATGCGGTCAAGGTGTTGGAAGCGTCGCGCATGCGCGTCGGCGAGCGGATGCAGAACCCGCTCAAGGAGATTTCCTTTGATACGATTTCGGGCGCAGGTGAGAACGCCGCGATCATCCACTATCGGGTGACGACGATCACCAATCGCCGGTTCAAATCGGGCGAGATGTATCTGGTCGATTCCGGTGGCCAATATATCAATGGCACGACCGATATTACCCGCACGGTGGCGATCGGCGCTGTGCCGGAGGAACAGAAGAAATTCTTCACGCTGGTGCTGAAGGGCATGATCGCCATTTCGACGGCGCGTTTCCCCAAGGGCACGCGTGGCGTCGATCTCGATCCCTTGGCGCGTATCGCGCTCTGGAAGGCGGGGGTGGACTATGGCCACGGCACGGGCCACGGCGTCGGCTCCTATCTCTCGGTGCATGAAGGGCCGCAGCGGATTTCGCGCGCGGCGATGCAGGATCTGATACCGGGCATGATTCTCTCCAACGAGCCTGGTTATTACCGGCCCGGCGGCTTCGGTATTCGTATCGAAAACCTCGTCTATGTGCGTGAGCTCGAAATGCTCGAAGGTGGCGACCGGCCGATGATGAGTTTCCAGACGCTCACTTGGTGCCCGATCGACCGGCGGCTGGTCCTGCCGGACCTGCTGACGCGCGAGGAGTTGAACTGGCTCAACGCCTATCATGCCGAGGTCGAATTCAAGCTCGCGCCGCTGATCGACGACGACAAGATCAAGGCCTGGCTGAAACAGGCGACGGCGCCGATCGGCTGAAGCGATCGGGGACGGACTGTTCTCGCTCCAGCCCCTTTCCCTCGGACATGAACTTCGTTTACATCCATTCCAATTTCCGCACTGCGAAAGGATTTGGAATGGACCGCGCGCATGACCCCAGCCAGCTCGATATGGTCGTGCTGATGACGCCCGACATGGCCAATTTTTCCGGCAAGGTGCATGGCGGGGCGCTCTTGAACCTGCTCGACCGGGTCGCCTATTCCTGTGCGGCGCGGTTTTCGCAGCACTATGCGGTGACGCTGTCGGTCGACCAGGTGACGTTCCGCCAGCCGATCCATGTCGGCGAACTCGTGACCTTCCGTGCTTCGGTCAACTATGCCGGCCGCACGTCGATGGAGATCGGCATCCGCGTCGAAGCCGAGGATATCCGTAGTGGCGAACGCCGCCACACCAACTCCTGCTATTTCACCATGGTGGCCGTCGATGCCGAGGGCAAGCCAACCGCCGTGCCTCAGCTTATCATCGATACGCCGGTCAAGGCACGCCGCCAGAAGGCTGCCGGGGATAGAAGGGCGCTGCGGCACGAATTCGAGGCGCGCTTCCAGGAAGTCACCGCGGCAGAGTGATGCTCATCTTCCGGAAGAGATTCCGGTGCTGGAGATAAGTCGCTGATCTCACACCCAAAAATGCCTGAAGGCGATGACGAATGCCCAGGATAACAACAGCATCACCAGCGTCGGCGCCCTCAATCCGATCAGCAGTGCCACGAGCATCGTCGTGGTCACGTCGAGACCATTATAGACGAAACTCGGTGCTACCAGCGCCGTCAGCACCGCGGCGGGCACGGCGTTCAGCGCCGCCTCCAGCCGCGGCGGAATGGTCGACATCGACTTGATCAGCAGATAGCCGCCGGTGCGGGTCGCATAGGTGGCGAGCGCCGAGGCGAGGATGGTCAGCGTGAAAGCGATGTCCATCACGGGATCTCTGGCTCGATTTCGGGAGAGCTATGCATCTTCGCAGGCAGTGCTGCGGCGACAGCAATGCCGGCCAGTGCGCCGATCGAGACGTGCCAAGGCTCGCCGACGAAATGATAGGCGACGATCGAAGCAAGCGTGCTGGCGATCACCGTCGGCAGCCAGTTCTCCTTCTTGCGGAAGCCGAGCACCAGGCCGAGGAAATAGACCGTCAACAACACGTCGAGACCCAATGCTCTGGGATCGCCGACGAATTTGCCGAAGATCGCGCCAAGCACGGCGGTGATCTGCCAGGTGATGTAAAAGGTCAGGCCGAAAGCCATGTACCAGGCGAAGCTGACCTTGTGACCGCTCTCGGAGCGCTTGACCGTTTCGGCGAATTGCGGATCGACGAGCAGGAAGAAGGCGACGATCTTCTGGCCGAGGCGGAAGTGCTCGATATGGCTGGCGATCGCTGCTGAATAGAGGATGTGGCGGAAATTCACCGCCACGATCGAGGCGACGACGATCCATGGCGCGATGTTATGGCGGAAGAGCGCGATGCCGACCAACTGGCTGGCGCCGGCATAGATGGTCATGTTCATCAGCAGGATTTCGCCGATCGACAGGCCCATATTGGCCGAGACGGCGCCGAGCAATACGCCGAAGGGGAGGGCGCTCAACAGGGTTGGCAGCGCGGCGCGCATGCCCGAGATGATTTCGTCGCGATTCATAGGCCGATCGATCCTGGGGGATGATCGGACCTAAGCGAAAGCGTTGGGCATTACAATCGCAGCCTTGCGATAGGAGCATCAGCTTTGGTGAAGGATTGCACCGGCAGAGATGCTGTCTATGATCCGCCCCCGATTGGTGGGCGCAAACCCTGCCGGCTCGACAACACGGTTTGAAGGAGACGATCCATGTATTATGCCATCCTGGCCTATCATGCCGCCGGTCTGGTCGAATCCTGGAGCAAGGAGGAAGATGCGGCGCTGATGGTCGACCTGCTTGATATCAACGACCGCTTGGTGGCGGAGAAGAAGCTTGGGCCCGCCGCCCGGCTCGGCGCCACTGCCGGCGCGGTGACATTGCGCGGGCCGGGGGCCGGCGTGGTCACCGATGGACCATTCGCCGAAAGCAAGGAGGAGTTGCTCGGCTTCTATATTGTCGATTTCCCGACGATCGAGGGAGCAATCGAGGCGGCGCGTGATCTTCGCCGAGTCAATCCAAGCGCCGTCTATGAGATCAGGCCGGTTTCGCTCTATATTCCCGGTGCAACTCTCGCCTCCACGGACGGGCGCTGAAGGGATTTCGATTAGGACAGCCTCACACCTCGCTCTTTCTCCATATTCCGCTTCCATCGATGCTTCAGATCGCTCGGCCGTGTGCCGTGTTTGTCCTCCAGGAATTCCGCATCAAAGATGCGGTCGGTGCGGAAATGGCGGAATTCCTGACGCAGTTCGCACCAGGCTGCCAGCAGGCGGACGGTCTCGGCATAGCCGATGATCACCGGCCAGATGGTGCGCTCGCTTTCCTCACCGCGCTCGTTGCGGTAGCGGATGTGGATCTTGCGGCCGCTGCGGATCCAATGGCGGGTTTTGGCGATGTCGAGGCCATCAGGCGCCTGCATGGTGTTGGCCGGTGCGCCGATGGTCGGTTCGGCGATGAATGGTCGCAAATGATCCGGCACCGCTGCGGCGATCTTGGTGATCAGGTCGCGCGCGGCGTTTGCCAAAGCCGGATCGCCGCGCTGGGAAACCCACTGTGCGCCCAGAACGGCTGCCTCGATTTCGTCGGGTGTTAGCGTCAGCGGCGGCATGTCGAAATCGCTGTCGAGGATATAGCCGAGCCCGGCCTCGCCCTGGATCGGCACCCGCTGGCCGATGAGATCGGCGACGTCGCGGTAGACGGAGCGGGTGGAGATTTCGAGTTCTTCGGCCAGCGCCGCTGCCGTCACCGGGCGGCTCGAGCGTCGGAGAATCTGGATGATCTGGAACAGTCGATCGGCTCGCCGCATCAAGGGATTCCTGCTGACACCACGCTGTCAGCAGGCTTCTGCGACAACACCAGGGTCATACATCATCAAAGAGAGGACCTGTCATGAATTTCGTTTCGATCCGCATCATCAGCAAGGATATCAAGCGGCTCGTGGGTTTCTACGAGACTATCCTGGGCCTGAAGCCGGTTTGGCTCACGGGAGAATTCGCCGAATTGCCGACGCCATCCTGCACCATTGCGGTGGGCAGCGAGCGCACCATGGCGCTGTTCGGCCAGGGTGCCGCCCACGGCGCCGACAATCATACTGTTGTCGTCGAATTCCTCGTCGAGGATGTCGATGGTGACTATGCAAGGATAAAGCCGTCGCTGCATGACGTCGTGCAGGAGCCGACCACCATGCCCTGGGGCAACCGGTCGCTGCTGTTCCGCGATCCGGACGGCAATCTCGTCAATCTGTTTACACCGGTCGCGGAGCCGGCACTCACCAAATATGCCATCAAGCGGTGACGGCAGACCTTTCAGTCTGCCCCCGATGTCGTGTTACCATCGGGGCAGATGAAGCGTCGGCACGAGAGGAATGCCATGCCAAAGATCGATGTTGCAAGCGTCCCGAAGGTCAAAGGCTCGGGCTATCCGAAAGAGTTCCAGGCGCCCCTGGCCGATCGTATCCGGCAGCGGCTGGGCAATGCCGGCGGGCTCAAGGATTTCGGCGTCAATCTCATGCATCTGCCCCCCAGCGGCTGGTCGAGCCAGCGGCACTGGCATTCGCATGAGGACGAATTGGTCTATGTGCTGGCAGGCGAACTGGTGCTGGTCGAGGACGATGGCGAGACGCTGCTTTGCGCCGGCGATTGTGCGGCCTTTCCGAAGAATACCGGCAATGGCCATCACATGATCAACCGGTCCGATGAGGTCGCCATCTATCTCGAAGTCGGCTCACGATGGCCGGAGGACATGACGACCTGTTCGGATATCGATATGAAAAGCGCCAATGCCGATGGCCGGTTCGTGCACAAGGATGGCAGGCCGTACAAGGATGGTTGAGGACACGCTCCTTCTCCGATCGGGAGAGGAGATGCATCTTACATTTTCTGCCGCTTCATCTGGTAAGTATGTTCTTCTGCCGGGAAGGTGCGCGCCTTGACTTCGGCCGCATAGGCCTCGGCTGCAGCCGAAATCTCCGGGGCCAGATTGGCGAAATGCTTGACGAAGCGGGGCTTGAAGCCGGTGAAGATGCCGAGCATGTCGTCGCTGACCAGGACCTGGCCATCGCAGGCGGCAGTGGCGCCGATGCCGATCGTGGCGGCTCGGACATTGGCGGTGATCTCGCGCGCCAGGGTCTCGACCATGCCTTCCATGACGATGGAGAAGGCGCCGGCCTCGTCGATCGCTTTGATGTCACGGCGGATTTTCTCGGCTTCGGCATCGCTGCGGCCGAGCGAGCGGTAGCCGCCGGTGGCGTTAACCAATTGCGGCATCAGCCCGACATGGCCGCAGACGGGAATGCCGCGTTGGCTGAGGAATTGCACGCTCTCGGCCATTTCCTCGCCGCCTTCCATCTTCACGGCCGAAGCGCCCGTCTCCTTCATGACGCGGGCGGCGACGCGAAAAGCCTGTTCCTTCGATTCCTGATAAGAACCGAACGGCAGGTCGACGATGACGCAGGCATCCTTGGAGCCGCGCATGACAGCTTGTCCATGATTGATCATCATGTCGAGCGTCACCTGCACGGAGGAATCATAGCCGTAGATGACCATACCGAGGCTGTCGCCGACCAGGAGCACGTCGCAATGCGGATCGAGGAGCTTGGCGATCGGCGCGGTATAGGCGGTCAGCATGACGATCGGTCGTTCACCCTTGAGCGCCTGGATGGAGGCGGCGGTGCGGCGCTTCTGCTGTGGCTGGACGCTCATGGGACTTCTCCGATTTTCAGCGCATGTGGGCAGTGAGGATACGGTTATCAAGCAGCTTGGTCGTGCCGAAGCGGACGAAGAGCAGCAACAGGACGGGCGAGGGGCCGATCGTTTCGAGAGGCGCAAGCGTGTCGGGATCGCGCAGCGCGATCACTTCGGGTTTCGCCAGCGGTTCCGTGGCGATGAAAGCGCTGAGGTGGGCTTCGATTTCGGCGGGATCGCGATAGCCCTGCGCCAGCAGGCGCTCGGCTTCGTCGAGCGTTTTTGGCACGATCGCGGCCGCACGGCGCTCTTCCGGCGAGAGATAGACGTTGCGGGATGACTCAGCGAGACCATCGGCCTCGCGCATCGTCGGCATGCCGATCACCTCGACCGGTTCGGCAAGATCTTCGACCATGCGCTTGATAATCCTGAGCTGCTGGTAATCCTTCTCGCCGAAATAGGCGCGGTCGGGCTGGATGATGTTGAAGAGTTTGGTGACGACGGTGGCGACGCCGGCGAAATGGCCGGGCCGAACCTCGCCCTCCAGCATCCGGCCGAGGGTTGGCACATCGACCACGGTTTGCATCGGCCGCGGATACATGTCCTCGACGCCAGGCGCAAACAGGAAATCGACGCCGCCGGCGAGAAGCATGGCGCTGTCGCGCGGCATGTCGCGCGGATATTTGCCAAGATCCTCATTGGCGCCGAATTGCAGCGGATTGACGAAAATCGAGGCGATGACGACCTCGTTCTCCTCCCGGGCGCGTTTGACCAGCGACAGGTGGCCGTCATGCAGGTAGCCCATGGTCGGCACGAGGCCGATCGACTTGCCGGCGTGGCGGAAAGGCCGCAAGTGCTCGCGCATCGCGGTGATGGTGGAAACGATTTGCAATGACCCCTCCCTGGCGCCGATCGCAGGCAGATGATTACATGTTGCATTGCAAAAACACAACGGCGCGGCAAGCCCGATTGGCTATCTAAATATCGTTTTGCCTATATTTTTACCAATCGGTAAAAACATGCAAAAAGCGCATGGCACCCATGCCAGCGGGCCCCTTACTCCGGCCGCTAAGGTGATATATCTATTGATCATCGACGGACGGGGCGTTGCCCAGTCCGAAGAATGAGTTTCGGTCGCAAGACCAGACGAGTTCATGTCGAAAGGATTTGCCTGGCCACTCCTCCTCCCAGGCCGGTGAATCTGGACATGATATTGTCTTCCTCGGGCACTCCTCCTCCCAGCCCCGGGAAGACTGGTCAGCTTTGCTGATCAAGGCGGTGCCCTCCTCCTCCCGGCACCGCCTTTTTTATTGCCGATTTTTGGGCGGGGCTTTATTTTCCAAAGGCCAACAGGAGGATTTGGATGGCTGAGACCGAGCGCCCAACCAAATCGCCAGATGAAATGTTTACCGACGATTTGATAGAGTCCATCAATTCTGCGTTTGATGACGGTAGCGAAAGTATTCCGCTGGCGGTCGCATTTGAGGCAATCGAACGCCGCTATCTCGTTGATATGCAGAAACTCAAGTCGGATTGAGGTCCGCTTCGTGCGGTAGAGGCGGGCGGAGAAGTCTCCAGCCTATCGCCTCAGCTCAATCGTCACCCAGCCGTTCATCCAAGTCGTGCGCATGTGCTTCAGCCCGGCGCCATTATAGGCCGAAATCACTTTCCAGCGTTGCGAGGCTAGAATGCCCGAAAGTACGACCGTGCCGTGATCGGAGAGATGCCGCACCAATTCGGGCGCCAGCTTCATCAACGGTCGGGCCAGGATATTGGCGATGATCAGGTCGAACGGGCTGTTTTCCCGGAAAATGCCGTGGTGAAAGCCTGGCGCGGTGGCGAATTTGATGCCGCTGGCGACGCCGTTGATGCGCGCGTTGTCGCGCGCCACGCGGACGGCGACGGGGTCGATGTCGGTGGCGACGACAGGGATGCGTGCCAGGCGATAGGCAGCGATTGCCAGCACGCCCGAGCCTGTCCCTAGGTCAAGTGCGTTCCTGACTCTGCGTGACTTCAGCACATCGCCGATCATGTCGAGGCAGCCGGCCGTGGTGCCATGATGGCCGGTGCCGAAGGCCTGGCCGGCCTCGATCAGGATGCCGATATCGCCCGGACCGACCTTGTCGGCGTCATGGCTGCCATGGACCAGAAAACGGCCGGCGCGAACCGGCTTCAGGCCTTCGAGCGACTTGGCGATCCAGTCGATGTCGGGCAAGGCTTCGCGCTGGATCGACAGGTGGGGAAATTGCTCGTTGATCAAGGCGCCAAAGCGGACCGCAAGTTCGGCCTCTTCATCGGCGGTCATGTAGATCGAGGCTTCCCAGATCTCATTGACCTCGTCGATCTCCTGCGTGGCGATTGCACGGTCCTCCTCGCCGAACAGGTCGGAGAGTGCGTCGAACACATCTGCGGCTCCGGTTTCGGACGTCGTTACATAGAGGCGGATTTCACTCACGGCAGGGCCTTTCCAGCCTGGGGCTTTGAGGCTCAAGAGCCTTTCATTCGGTCGTGAAGGCTCTAATTTTTCGCGATCAGGTTTTCAAGCTTCTTCTCGGCGACATCCGGGTTCTCTCCATAGGTGATCGTGCCGGAGAAGCGGCCCTGGCGATCGAGCAGGAAGACGGAGGCCGTGTGATCCATGGTATATTCACCATTCGGCTGTTTGGGATCGGTCGGCACCTTCTTGAAGTATACCTTGAAACCGCGCGCCATGTCCTCGACCTTCTTCGGGTCGCCGGAAATGCCGACAATCCGGTCGGTGACATTGGTGAGATAGGTCTTCAGCGCATCCGGCGTGTCACGGTCCGGATCGATGGAGATGAAATAGGCCTGCAGCTTGTCCTTGCCGGGATCGGCCTTGTTCATCCAGCCCGCCAGTTCATAGACCGTCGTCGGGCAGATTTCCGGGCAATTGGTGAAGCCGAAGAACAAAGCCGTCGGCTTGCCGCGGAAGGCTTGTTCGGTGATCGGGGCGCCGTCCTGGCGGGTCAGCGAGAACGGCACCCCCCAGGGCTCGTTCGACAAGGCGGTCGCTTCGGTATTGACCTGGTTCCAGAGCCAGAAGAACAGGCCGGCCATGACGGCGGCGAGCACGATGAGGACGATGCGTACGGCTTTCATTTCCTTACCCAGTAGCGGAACGGACCGCTCTTCTAGCGATGATAGTCTCCGGGGGCAAACCCGGCATCATCAAAATCGCGTGTTTCGCAGGCTGCGGCGATCAGCAGCAATATAAGATGCCACTCCGCAGCCGGACAGGGGCGGGCGTCTCTGGGGTTTGTTGTATTTTATCAAATTCGTTAACCGATACTTCAGGCGCTTGGGAAATCCCTCGCGTTGCAAAGGCGTGTATTTCAGCGAAAATTCGGCCTTGCATGACAAAAGCTTCGCAGATCGTCGTTAACGGGATCGCAGCTTTTGCCGCATAGCATGATGTGGATTCGGGGGCCATTCATGTCATCGCATGCAATCAAAACCAAACGCACAATTTCTGTGAACCAGCGGCTTTTGACGCTGGGTGCCGCGGGCCTCGTCGGCCTCGCCATCATGGTCGGCGCCAGCTGGTACCAAACCGACAAGGCCTCATCCGCGCTTGCCGACGAACAGGTGACCCGTGATCGGATCAAGGACGTCAACGAGTTGCGCGTCGCCAATCTCAAGCTGGTGCTCGCCGCCAATGATGCGATGATCGACCGCGACAATCGCGATGTCGGGCCTGAGCGGATGAAGATCATCACAGATTCCATCTCGGTGCTCCGCGCCAAGGCGTCGGCAGTTTCGACGCTGGCCGCGATGGCCGGCAAACCGGAGCTGACCAGCGCCTACGACTCCGATATCAGCACGCTCAATGATGTTATCGCGGTCAAGCTGCCGAAGCTGATCGCAGCCGGAGCAAGCAAGGAGCAGCTTGGCGAAATCGACGATGCCGTCGATGGCGCCGGCGCCCGCGTATCGCAGTTGTTCGACCAGTTGACCGAAGCGGGCGAAGTCGTCGGCGATGATGCGGCGCACGAAGTCGGTCATGAATCGCAGATGACGCTAAAGATTCAGATCATTGTCGGCCTCCTGGGTGCCTTGGTGTTTGCCGGGCTTTTCCGCATGAATTCCGTCGCCATCCGCAAGGGCGTGACGGCGATCCGCGACAGCCTTGAGCGGATTCGAAACGACGAACTCGATACGCCGGTCGAAGGCAGTGAGCGCGGCGACGAGTTCGGCGCCATGGCACTGTCCGCCGAAAGCCTGCGCCTGTCGGCGTTGGAAAAGCGCGCGCTCACCGAGACATCGCGTCGGGATCGCGAGCGCAACGATGCGGACCGCGCCGCGCACGAAGCCGCCAAGCTCGAAGAAGAGACTCAAATCCGCTTCGCCGTCGATTCGCTCGCGACAGGCCTTTCGCATCTTGCCGACGGCGACCTGACGATAGCGCTTCGCCAGCCGTTCCGCTCCGATCTGGAGCGCGTGCGCGGAGATTTCAATCGCGCCATCGAAAAGCTGCAGTCGGTGATCGGCGAGGTCAAGTCCAATACCGGCTCGATCGAGGCCAATGCCCAGCAGATGCGCAGCGCCGCCGACGATCTCGCCAAGCGCACCGAACAGCAGGCCGCTTCACTCGAAGAAACCTCTGCGGCACTCGAAGAAATCACGTCGACCGTGCGCAACTCCTCGGCCCGCGCCGACGAAGCCAACAAGATGGTCAACGGCACGCGCAGCAATGCGGCCGAATCGGGCCGTGTCGTCTCCGAGGCGATGGCGGCGATGGAGCGCATCGAAGGCGCCTCCAAGGAGATCGGCAAGATCATCAACGTCATCGACGAGATCGCCTTCCAGACCAACCTTCTGGCGTTGAACGCAGGTGTCGAGGCGGCGCGCGCCGGCGAAGCCGGCAAGGGTTTTGCCGTCGTTGCCCAGGAAGTGCGCGAACTCGCCGGACGGGCTGCAGGTGCGGCCAAGGACATCAAGGCGCTGGTGGCGCGGTCGAGCGAGGAAGTGCGCACCGGCGTGCAGCTGGTCACCGCCACGCGCGACAAGCTCAGCCATATCGTCGAGGACGTCTCGAAGATCAACGAACTGGTGAGCGAGATCGCCACGGCTGCCAACGAGCAATCGACCGGCATCCAGGAAATCAACACGGCCATTGGCCAAATGGATCAGATGACGCAGAAGAACGCCGCCATGGTCGAGGAGACCAATGCCGCCAGCCACACGCTGGCGCAGGATGCCGGCAATCTGACCGTACTGATGAAACAGTTCCAGATGGCCGAATCCGCATCCTCGCAGCTCAGAGCCGTGCCAAAGCCGGTTACCCAAGCCTCCAAGCCGAAGGTTTCCCCAGCCCGCCATCTCGTCGACAAGCTAGCCGGCGCCTTTCAATCCAAACCCGCCCCCGTCGCCGCCAGCGCCGGCTCAAACTCCAACAACTGGGAAGAGTTCTGATCATGAACATGCAGATCAAGCAGTCCGGCTCGCATCTCGAAATCGTGTCGTTCCATCTCGGCGATCAGGAATTCTGTATCGACATCATGGCGATCCGCGAAATTCGCGGCTGGGCGCCGGTCACTCCGATGCCGCACACGCCGAACTACGTTCTCGGCCTCATCAACCTGCGCGGCGCCGTCATCCCGGTCATCGACATGGCCTGCCGGCTGGGCATGAAGATGACCGAGCCCTCCGAGCGCTCGGCGATCATCGTCACYGATATCGGCGGCAAGCTGGTCGGCCTCCTGGTCGAACAGGTTTCCGACATGATGACGATCAAGAACGAAGACCTGCAGCCGCCGCCGGAAATCATCCCGGAAGCCCAGCGTGCCTTCTGCCGCGGCATCGTGGCGCTGGAAAAGTCGATGGTCTGCTTCCTCAACCTCGACACGGTCATCGCCGACGAGCTGAAGCAGGCGGCGTAAGGGCTCGGCTGAGCAATCTTGGAACTCTCGCTGCTGCGCCTCAATGGGGCGCGGCGGCACTTTGATTTTGAGATTTCGGCTGCGACAGTCAGTCTATCAGTAGTGAAAACGACATTGTGCGATTAGAAGCGCATCTTCTGTCGGTCGATAGACGAGGCGATGCTCCTGGTCTATCCGGCGTGACCACCAGCCCGTGAGTTTTCCGCGGAGTGGTTCAGGCTTACCAATCCCCTGAAACGGTGTGCGTTGTGCTTCCTTGATGAGCGAATTGATCCGCGCCAGCATCTTCCTATCCGTGGCCTGCCAGGAGAGATAATCCTCCCAGGCCACTTCATGGAAAATCAGCTTCATTTCAGAAGCTCGTGCTCATGCCCATTCTCGCCGGAGTCCAAATCTCGCACGGCCTTCAACAGCCGCTCGGCATTATGAGGGTTCTTTAGGAGGTACTGCGTCTCTTCGTAAGAGGCGAAGTCTTCCAGCGACATCAGCACCGCTGCAGGTTTGCCGCGCTCACGGGTAATAAGCAGCGGTGCATGGTCCTCGGCGACCTCGTCGAGCCGGGCCGCTAAGTTTTTTCGGAGATCGCTGTAAGATGTCGAACGCATAAGGATATTGTACTCAAATAAGTACAATAAGCAAGCATCACGTCACTCCGGCTTGCCTTTCGTCCACGTCACCTGCTGTCCGTATAGCGGCACCGTCGAGATCGCCATCTTGGCCGAGCCGTTTACCACCTGGCGTGAATGGATGAGATAGATCAGCGTGTCATTGGTCTTATCGTAGATGCGGGTGACGATCAGCGATTTCCAGAYCAGCGACAGGCCGGCGCGGAACACTTCTTCGCCGCCGCGGCCGAGCTCGATGTCGCCGATGGTGATCGGGCCGGTCTGGCGGCAGGCGATCGAGGAATTGGACGGGTCCTCGAACCAGTTGCCCTTGCGCAGCCGGTCGATGACGCTGCGGTCGAAATAGGTGACATGGCAGGTGACGCCCTGGACCTTGGGGTCCTGCACCGCGTCGACGAGAATGTCGTTGCCGGTCCAGTCGACACCGACCTTGCCGACAGTCTCGGCGGATTCTGCGCTCATGCAGCCGGCAAACAGCGCCAGTGCCGTCAAAATTGCTTGAATTCCCATGCGCATGGTGAAGCTCCCTGTCCGGCGTGAATTGCCATCGCTGCTGACGTGGCGGCGCGGATTGCCTAAGTCAAGGGCTGCTTACCGGCGTGATTCGATTGCGCAATGCTCCCATTGCGGGCAAGGCTGTGAGCGATATGATAGCAGCGACTCAAAAAGCATTTTTCGGGGGTTACATGTACAAGAAGTGGACTGCGGAATTTCTCGGCACATTCTGGCTTGTCTTCGGCGGTTGCGGCAGCGCCGTGATCTCGGCGGCGTTTCCGAGCGTCGGCATCGGCCTGCTTGGCGTCTCGTTCGCCTTCGGGCTCACGGTGATGACCATGGCCTATACGGTGGGTGGCATTTCGGGCGGCCACTTCAATCCGGCTGTGACGGTGGGGCTCGCCGCAGCCGGCCGTTTCCCGATATCCGGCGTGATTCCCTATATCATCGCCCAGGTGATCGGCGCGATCGTGGGTGCTGCTGTGCTGTACCTGATCGCCAGCGGCAAGGCGGATTTCACCGCCGGCGGCTTCGCGGCCAACGGCTATGGCGATCACTCGCCCGGCAAATATGGGCTGCTGTCCGCCTTCGTCGCTGAGGCCGTCCTGACCTTCATGTTCCTGATCATCATTCTCGGCAGCACGCATGGCCGGGCACCGGTGGGCTTTGCGCCGATCGCCATCGGGCTTGGCCTGACGCTGATCCACCTGATCTCGATCCCGGTGACCAATACCTCGGTCAACCCGGCACGTTCGACCGGCCCGGCGCTGTTTGCCGAAGGAGGCTGGGCGATTGGCCAGCTCTGGCTGTTCTGGCTTGCCCCAATCCTCGGCGCACTCATTGCCGGGGTGGTCTGGCGGGCGCTGGCAGAGCGGGACTGATACGAGTTTTGTGCATGTCTTTATCCCGAAACCAGTGACCACTCTCGGGAGACATGCGTTATGACACTTGGTTGCCGGCGATGCTGAGATTGGCGTAGTCGCCGGCGCCATCCTTGGCGAGGTCGCCGGAGACCTTGTCCGCCCAGCGGAAGCCGGCGATCGCCACATCGGAAATGTCCGAGAACTGATTGTCGCGGATCATTGCGGTGCCTGCGTTCTCGACGACACTGACGGCGCAGCCGACCGGCGCCTTGCGCACGACATTGCCGCTGACATTGACATTGCGCAGATAGGGACCCCAGCCGAGCTGCAGGCCCCAGAGCGGTACGTTTTCCACCACATTGCCCGAAATCACCGCGTCGGCCTCCGCCGAAATACCGATGCCGAAAAATTGGCCGTCTTCCTGATAGGGAGCGTCAGAATGCAGGTTGCGGACGATGTTGCCGGAGATGATCGCCAGCCGGCCGCCCTCGTTGAAATTGGTCGACGAAATGCCGTTGGCGGCGCCATCGACGAGGTTGCCGGTGATGACGGCGCCTTCGAAGCCGAATTCGGAATAGATCGCCATTTCGCCCGAGTTCAGGCATTTGTTGCCGGAAATCTGGATATTCGAGCCGGCATTGGAGCGCACGGCGGTGAAGGCGCAGTCGCTGACCTGATTGTCCGAGACAATGACGTCGTCGGCACGAAAAATGTTGATGCCATTGCCGTTCTGGCCGGTGCCGCCGCCCTTCGCGGCAATCCTTTCGACGCGATTGTTGGCGACGATCGTGCCGTCATGGCCCTTGGTCCAACGATGAACGAGGACGCCGCCATTGCCGCAATCGCTGACATGGTTCGAACGGATCTCGAAATCCGAACATTCCACCGCATAGATGCCGGATTCGGCCGCACCCGAAATCCTGTTGTCGGCGAGCCGGCCGGAGGAGCGCTCCGACCAGATGGCGAATTTGGAGGCGCCGAGGATCTCGCAATTGTCGATGCTAAGATCGGGCACATCTCGCAGCGTCAGAAGCCCCGGCTGGTCATCATTGAGCCAGCGATTGGCGCCGTCGATGACAAGATTGGCAAGCTGCAGCCGCTTGGTGCCGAGGGCATTGAGGAATTTGCCGTCGCCGGTATAGGCAAGCCTGGTGGCGCCGGCCACGCCTTCGATGCGGACATTTTCCGGCAGGTCGATATCGGCGATCCGGTAGATGCCGGGCGGCAGGAAGATCGGCACATTGCGGCACGAGGCATCCGCCAGCATCAGCGAAAAAGCTTTTGCCGCGGGGTCGAGCGCATTCGGCTGGACGCCATAGTCGCCGGGCGACAGCGAGCCGCGGAAATCCGCCGCGGCCATCAATGATGGGTTGCCGGCTCTGGCCATTGCCGGCAGGGTGGCGGCAAGGCCTGCTAAAAACGCGCGTCTCGATATCGAAGCTCTCATCGTCATGCCGGAAACGAGCAAGCGGCGTGCCAGGAGATATGTTCCGGAACAGGACATCGCCTTGCCGCCGGACATGTGTTAAGGCGCTTTCGAAGCAATGGCAGAGGGTGGCTGATGGGCAAGGGGCGGATAGAGGCATTTTCGGATGGCGTGATTGCGATCATCATCACCATCATGGTGTTGGAACTGAAAACGCCGCATGGTCCGGAACTGCATGACCTCCTGGCACTCTGGCCGGTCTTTCTCTCCTATGTGCTGAGTTTCATGTATGTGGGCATCTACTGGAACAACCACCACCACATGTTCCACGCGGTGAAGAATGTCACCGGCGGGGTGCTCTGGGCCAATCTGCATCTGCTGTTCTGGCTGTCGCTGACGCCCTTCACCACGGCCTGGATGGCCGAGGACCATTTCGAGAGCCTGCCGGTCGCGCTTTATGGTCTTGTGCTGGCGCTTTGCGGTGCGGCCTATACGATCCTGATGCGGGTGCTGCTGCATCATCATGCCAAGGACAGCCAGTTGGCACGCGCCGCCCAGGGTGATCACCGGGATTGGCTGTCGGTGATCGCCTATGCGATCGGAATCGCGCTTGCTTTCGTCGTGCCCTATGTCAGCCTTGCCATCTATGCGCTCGTGGCGCTCGTCTGGCTGATCCCGAGCCGCCGCTTCGAACATATCCTCCGCTCCGAGAACGCGTAAAGCCGGCGGCAAGCCCCGCGCCAGATGCCTATGGCATGCCGGATAGGCATTTACGCGCGCGGATTCACCATGGCCAGATCCTTTTCCCGACTGCTGTTCGTAGGCTCTACCCTCATCGTCCTTGCGGGTTGCACCGCCGACGACCGAACAGGGCAATTCCTCAACGACGTCAACGTCTACGACACCGGTTCCATGGACGCGGAACGGTTCGCCCGCCAGACCTATCCCGTCTGGAACCGGACAGGCCCCTACAAGGAGCGCGATCTCTTCCGCGAAGAGCAATACACTACCAACCACAAGCGCTATGTCCGCTCTCAGCCTGAAAACATCCCCGTCTATACGTCCGATGACGGCGATACCGAGGGCACGCATCTGGATCCCGGCGTGTCGGCCAGCGATATCGATCCGCAGCCGAAACGGAAAGTGATCTACAAGCGCGTCGAGACCGACACCAGCATGGTGACGCAATCGATCCCGACGACCAGTGTCGCACTCTACGACAAGGTCGACGATGCCGGCCATTGGCTGCCGCCGATCCCGACCGAGGACGTGGCGTCGAAATATCTGCGCGCCGAGGTCGATTACCCCTCCAGCGAGCAGCCCGGCACGATCGTGGTCGACACCGCGACTCGGCATCTCTACCTGATCCTCGGCCATGACCGGGCGATGCGCTATGGCGTCGGCATCGGCCGACTGGGCTATGCCTGGAAGGGTCGCGGCGTGATCCAGTACAAGCGCGAATGGCCACGCTGGACGCCTTCGGACAATTACGTCTCCGAAAAGACCGACATGAAGATGTTCTCCGCCTCCTATGGCGGCCTGGTCGGCGGCATCAAGAACCCGCTCGGGGCGCGCGCGCTCTATATCTATGCCGATGGCAAGGACACGCTGTTCCGCGTCCATGGCACGCCGGACTGGAAATCGGTCGGCAAGCAGGCCTCGTCGGGCTGCATCCGCATGTTCAACCAGGATGTCATCGACCTCTACGGCCGCGTCAAGGACGGTGCGACGATCATTGTCGATTGATTGAATAGCTTGACTGCAAGGCCGCTCCTGTTCGCCGGATTGCCTCTGGACGTCGGCCTCGGCTTCGCTATTACATAGAGCTTCCGTAACACTCGAATTGCGAGCTCATGGACTCAACGCACCTGTTCGAACTGGTGATTGCCATGTTCATGGCGATCATCGCGCTACATTACGTTGCCGAACGGCTGGGATTGCCGCCATCGGTGGCGCTGCTTTCGGGCGGGGCGCTGCTTGCCTTCCTGCCTGGCCTGCCGACGATCACGGTCGATCCCGGCCTCGTGCTCGTCATCTTCCTGCCACCGCTTCTGATGGATGGCGCATGGGCGATCGCGCTTGGCCGGTTGCGCCGGCATGTATTCGGTATCGCCTCGCTGGCGATCGGTGCCGTGTTTTTCACGTCTGCCGTCGTTGCCGTGGTGACGCATCTGTTGTTTCCAGCACTGCCTTGGGCGGCCTGTGCCGTGCTGGGCGCAGTCGTTTCGCCGCCCGATGCGATTTCCGCCCGCGCCGTGCTGCAGCGGGTGAGACTGCCGCGGCGGCTGCAGATCCTGCTCGAAGGCGAAAGCCTGCTCAACGATGCGAGCGGCCTGGTGCTCTTCCGTTTCTCGGTCGCTGCAGTCGTCACCGGTGTCTTCAGTACTGCCGATGCCGTGGGAAGCTTTTTCCTGCTGGCGGTTGGCGGCGCGCTTGTCGGCATCGCCGTGGGCACGGTCTGGGTCTTGTTCGTCCGTCGCCTGAGCGACGAATATCTGATCATCGCCACCACGACCTTATTGGGCTGGGTGTCCTATCTGCTCGGCGAAATGCTCGGTGTCTCCGGCGTCATCGCCACCGTCACCGTCGGCCTGATCGCCGGTTGGTATCAGCACACGCTGCTTTCGGCCGCGACCCGCATGCGCGGCACATCTTTCTGGACGGTGATCATCTTCCTGATGGAGGCGGCGGTTTTCATCCTGATCGGGCTCTCCTTGCGCGGCGTCGTCGAGCGCGGCGGCGGCTTCGGCGTGGTGCTGGCAACCATGGGCGGGCCGATCCTGGTGATCCTGCTCGCGCTGACGCTGGCGCGCTTTGCCTGGGTGTTCGGGTCCGACCTGGCGATCGCGCTTTGCAATGCGCTGGGTCTTAAGCGTTACAAGCCGCTTGGCGCCCGCGGCTCCACCGTGCTTGGCTGGGCGGGCGTGCGCGGCGTCGTCACTCTGGCGCTGGCGCTCAGCTTGCCCGAGGGCTTTCCCGGCCGCGACTTCATCCTGGTGACATCGTTCGCCGTCATTCTCGGCACCGTGCTCATCCAGGGCACGACGCTGGGCCGCGTGATCGACTGGGCACGGCTGAGCGAGCCGCAGTCGGAAAAGCCGAAGATGAGCATGAGCCAGGCGGAGGCGTCGATGGCGCAGGCGCAGTTCGCCACCGTCCAAAGCCACGCTTACGACAGCGACGGCACGCTCATCCATCCGCAATTGCTGGAGCGCTATCAGCGGCGGGCCGTGGCAATCGTCGACTATGCAGAACGGACGGAGCATTACACGCCCATGCTGCAGGCGCATTTCGACGTCGTCCTCGCGGCAGTCGCCACTGGACGACGCGAACTCATTCGATTGCACCGCGCAGGCGATATCGATGACGAAACATTGCACGAATTGGAACGCGATCTCGACCTTGAGGAACTGACGGCGATTTCGGCCAAGTCGTAATCGTGCCTAACCAATGTCCTTAAGATGAGCCGGTAGCAGCAACCGACTTTCGCTTTGCGACAGGGCGACGCACCTCCTATAAATGATCGGCATGGAAATAGATCGTTTCGGTCCATTCACGCTCGACGTGCGCCGCGGGGTGCTCCTGCGCCAGGGATCGCCGATTGCCGTCAATCAACGCGCGCTCGCCATTCTGGGGGAACTCGCTGCGGCCAAGGGAGAGGCCGTGAGCAAATCGCAATTGCTTGCCAATGCCTGGCCCGATGTGCTGGTCGAGGAAAATAACCTGACGTTCCAGATTTCTGCGCTGAGAAAATCGCTCGGCAAAACCGATGAGGGCGAAGACTGGATCGTCACTGTGCCGCGGTTTGGATACCGCCTCGCGTTGCCGGATACGGCCCGGCAATCATCTTCGTCTGAGTTCGACAAGCCTCGCTTGGCCGTGCTGCCATTCACCGAGCCGAGGAGCGATCCCGATGCCGCCTATTTCGCCGAAGGGGTTGTCGGCGACATCATCACCGCACTCAGTCGCTTCAAGAGTTTTGCGGTTGTCGCCCGTAGCGCGTCTTTCCATCTGCGAGGCGCGTCTGCCCAGGAAGCCTCAAACAGGCTTCAGGTCCGCTATGTGCTGCAGGGAAGTGTCCAGCGCGAGAGGGATCGTATACGGATTTCTGCCGAACTCGTCGATGGCACTGATGGCCGCCAGTTGTGGGCAAGGCGGTATGACGGCTCGATCGACCAGATCTTCGATTTCCAGGACAGGATCGCCGAAGATGTCGTCGCGCTGATCGAACCGAACATTCAGCGCGCTGAGATTTTGCGCGCCAGAACCGAGCGACCCGGAAGCATTGCCGTCTACGACATCTATCTGCAGGCGCTGGCTTTGATATCCACCGAGTCGGAGCAGGATAACGCCGCGGCATTCCTTCTTCTTCAAAAGGGATTGGCACTTGCGCCCGATAATGCTCTGCTTTTGGCGCATGCCGTCTGGGCGATCGAGCATCGGACGACAATGGGGTGGCCCGCCTTGACCGCCGACGACCGCGGGCTATGCATCGAATTCATCCACCGTGCCCTTCGCCATGCAGACGGCGATGCAATCGTGATGGCGCATTGCGGCATAGCGCTGCTGCAAACGGCGAAGGATTATCGATGGGGCATGTCGGTCATTCAATCGGCAGTCGAGGCCAATCCCAACAATCCGATGGTCGTCGTCAGGGCAGGAGTGGCGCATCTGCATTGCGGCAGCGTCGAGCAGGCGCTCGACTTCTTCCATCGTTCCAGCCTGCTCAGCCCCGGCGACCCGGGGGCGCATTTCGCTCTCTCCGGCATGGGGCATGCTCATCTTATCCTCGGCAATTTTGAGGAGGCCATAGTGTGTGCCGGGCGGGCTCTGGCGAGCAATCCCAATTTCGACCCTGCGCTCTGGGTATTGATTGCCGCCAACGCGCATCTCGGACGGCTTGACGAGGCGCGTCATTGTCTCGGAAGGCTGCGCAAAATGTCGCCGGCGGTTACGCTTGAAAGCATCGAGGCCGGTCAACCTGCTTTGCATCGAGGCCGCGTCGAAACGCTGCTCGAAGGTCTTCGCCTGGCAGGCTTGCAATAGGTATTTCGCAGCCGGCCGTTCACAACAATTAGCAATTATTAGGCGACGGCTGAAGGACATTTCATCCGCGCCGACCGATGCTCTCTCCTGTCATCGAACAGGGAGGCCATCATGATCACCACGCTGACCATATTGTCGCTCGACCAGGGCAAGATCTACTGCCCGGAGCCTGTTCCGGTCGAGGAACTTGATCTCGATGCGATCGCCGCTCGCCACATTTCCAGGGTCGGATCGCCTGTCATACGAGCCCGGCCGGACCCTGGAAGGCTTAACCGGGTGTTTCGAGTTTCAAGCGGCGTTCTTGAGCGCCTCGGTGGTCTGTTGCTCAGGCTATGCTTTCGGCGACGGTCTGTTGGCGAAATTGGATAGTAGCAGTCTTGGTGTCCTGCGTGTTCGTCTTCGCTCACGCTTTGCCACAGATCATCTCGACGCCGGCTGCGGCCAGCGCCCTGAGGCTTGCCTCGCTGTCGCCGGCGCGCGAGCGCACTGCCAGCGAATGCATGATGGCGGAGGCCAGCTTCGCCAGCATCTTCGGATCGGTGCCTTTGGGCAGTTCACCCTTCTCGATAGCCAGTTCCAAACGTGATTCAATTTTTGCGTCGAACTCATTGAGACTGCGACGTAAAACCTCCTGGACGCGGAGGTGCTGCACCGATTCCACCGTCGCCGTGCCGATCAGGAAACAGCCGCGCGGGCCGGATATGCCGTGCAGGTAGATGGCAAGCGCCGTGTCATAGATATTGGCGATGTTGTTGCGGATCGGCAGTGACGGATCAAGCGCCTTGTCCAGGGCTATGTTGCTGTCGGCCCGGTAGCCCTCCAGCGTGTCCACATAAAGGTCCAGCTTGTCGCCGAAAGCGCCATAGAGGCTGGGCCGGTTGAGTTCGGTGGCTTGGCTGAGATTGTCCAGCGATGCTCCGGTGAAGCCGCGGTCCCAGAATACCTCCCTTGCACGGCTGATTGTCTTCGCCGCATCGAAGGCGCGCGGCCGGCCGCGTTTCTTTTCGTCCTTCATAATTGTACCGCCTCGCATAAAATTCTTGACCAAATCAATTTTATGCGAAATAGTACAAATGTTCAATCGCAATGGCGCGGTGTGATCCGCGCGGGAGAGGAACGATGAAGCTCTACATGCATGCCGCGGCCTGCTCGATGTCGCCGCACATTATCAGCCGCGAACTCGGCCTCGATATCGAACTGGTGACCGTCGACCGGCAGACGCACAGGACGAGCCGCGGCGAGGATTATCTGGCGATCAATGGCAACGGCTATGTGCCGGCGCTGATGCTTGATGACGGCAAGGTGCTGACCGAAGGGCCGGCGATTGCGCAATTCCTGGCCGACAGCACGCCCGAAGGCACGCGCATGCTGCCGCCCTCGGGCACGTTTGCCCGCAGCGAAATCCAGTCCTACCTGAACTTCATCACCTCGGAACTGCACAAGCCGATGGCGATGTTGTTCAACGCGGCGCTGGCGGGGGCGCATGACGGTATCCGAGGCACGGTGGAGAAGCGGCTCGCTTGGATGAGCGACAGGATGGCCGGCCCTTACCTGACCGGCGAGGCCTTTACCGTCGCTGACGCCTATCTGTTTGTCTGCCTGAACTGGGCGCCCTGGATCGACATCGACATGGACCGCTGGCCGAAGCTGCAGGTCTTCCGGCAGGCCGTCGCGGCGCGTCCAAGCGTCCAGGCAGCACTCGAGGCGGAAGAGCTTCATCCGTTCGAAGCGGGTGGGACGTTCTTTGCTCCGCGATCCTATGTCGATATGCGGAGCCCGGTGCGGGTAACACCCTGATCGAGATATCTGGTCAATAGCCGCCGCGTCGTTGCCGCGATGCGGCGGCTCTCTTTTCACTCAGGCGATATCGATCACCAACTTGCCCTGGGCCTGGCGGTTTTCGATCAGGGCATGGGCTTCTGCCACGTCCGAGAGTGTGAAGCTGCGGGGATCAAGCTTCGGCACAAGTTTGCCGGCATCCGCCAGCGCCGTCGCCTGCCGCATGATCTCGCCGTGATGCTCGTGGCCTTCGCCTGTGAGTAACGGCAGCAGCGTGAACACACCGCTATAGGTCGCTGACTTGAAGGACAACGGCGCCAGTGCATGCGTGCCCCAGCCGAGCGCGCTCACCACATGGCCGAAACGCTTCACCGACTGGAAGGCATTGTCGAGACCTGCGCCACCGACAGTATCGTAGACGATGTCAAAGCCTTTGCCGTCGGTGTGGCGCGCGACGTAATCCTCGACGCTTTCATTCCGATCGATCGGCGTCGCGCCGAGGCTGCGGAGGTAGTCCGCCTTTGCCGCACCGTCGACGGCAAAGACTTCCGCCCCTTTCGCCCGGGCGATCTGGACCGCGACATGACCGACGCCGCCGGCGCCGCCGAGCACGAGCACCCTCTGGCCAGGCTGAATATTCGCCCGGTCGACGAGACCTTCCCAGGCGGTGATGAAGGCGAGCGGCAGGGCGGCGGCTTGACGCATCGACAGATGCGAGGGTTTTGGCGCAAGCAGCCGCGCATCGACGGCGGCGTAGTCGGCCAGCGAACCCTGGATGCCGCCGACGCCGCCGGTCATCCCATAGACCTCGTCGCCCGGACGGAAGGCGGTGACGCCTTCGCCCACAACCTCGACCACGCCGGCAAGATCGATGCCGAGAATGGCGGGCAAGGGGTGGCGAGCATGAGCGGCCTTGCCGGCGCGGATCTTGGTGTCGAGCGGGTTGACGCCGCTGGCGCGGATGCGGACCAGGACTTCGCCGGCGCGCGGCTCCGGCCGCGGCATATCGGCGAGGCGGAACCGGGCGTCGGGAGCATCGAGAATCAGGGACTTCATCATAGCGGCCATTGGGGGTCTCCGTGTTTGCATGGCCATATATGTGGCACCTTCATTCTTGTATGAATATCAAAAATACTGTTTAATATCCATGCGTTTTTGTATGGGATACTGTGATGGAATGGAGCGATCTCAGGATTTTCCTGGCCATTGCCCGCGAGGGCACGCTGGGTGCGGCGGCCCGCAGGCTCGGCGTGACGCAACCGACAATGGGACGGCGGTTGAAGGCGCTTGAGACAGCCGTCGGCCAGACATTGTTCCAGCGCACGGCGGATGGATTCGTGCTCACCGACGAGGGCGCGGCGGTGCTGCCGCATGCGGAGCGGATGGAAGAGGAGGCGCTTGGCTTGCAGCGCGCGCTCTCCGGTTACGATCGGCAACTCGATGGGTTGATCCGGATCTCATCTTCGGATTGGTTCGGCCGGCATATCCTGTCGCCGATGCTGGCGCGGTTTCATCGCCGCCATCCGAATGTCGTGGTGGAGCTCATCACCGACAGCCAGCTTCTCAATCTTTCGCGGCGGGAGGCGGACCTGGTTTTCCGGATCCGGCCATTCACCGAGCCGGATGTGATTGCCCGGAAATTCATGCATGTCGAATACGGCGTCTACATCGGCGCAGACTATGAGGATCCTGTGGCCGGAGATGGCGAGGGTCTTGAACTGGTGACGATGGATGAGGCGTTCAGCGGCATGCCTGATGTCGCCTGGCTGAAAGCGCAATTTCCCAAAGCAAGGGTGGCGATGCGCAGCAACAATCGCGATGTGCAGGCGGCTCTTTGCGCCGGCGGCGTCGGTATCGCTGTCCTGCCGCGACCGCTCGGGGATGCTGTTCCCGATATTCGCTGCGTTCCGCTTTCTGAAATGCCGCCGTCGCGGGACACCTGGCTTGGCTATCACTGCGACCTCAAGCGTCTCGCGCGGCTTCGTGCCTTGCTCGACAGCCTGCTCGAACAGGAGAGCGGCAGCGGAAAATGAAAACACCCGGCGCTGGCGGCAGCACCGGGTGTTTTGCTTAGCGGGACGTCGTGCTTACTTGGTCGCGGTTTCGTACATTTCAGCCACGTGATCCCAGTTGATCAGGCTGTCGACGAAGGCTTCGAGATATTTCGGTCGGGCGTTGCGGTAGTCGATGTAATAGGAGTGTTCCCAGACGTCGACGCCGAGGATGGGGCTGGCGCCATGCACGAGCGGGTTCTCGCCATTCGGGGTCTTGGAAATTTCGAGCTTGCCATCCTTGACCGAGAGCCAGGCCCAGCCGGAGCCGAACTGGGTGGTGCCGGCATTGATGAAATCGGCGCGGAACTTGTCATAGCCGCCGAGATCGGAATCGACCGCCTTGGCCAGCGCGCCCGGCAGGCTCTTGCCGCCGCCGCCCTTCTTCATCCACTTCCAGAAATGGATGTGGTTGTAGTGCTGGCCGGCATTGTTGAACAGGCCGGCATTCTTGCCGAACGACTGCTTGACGACGTCTTCGAGCGACAGGTTCGCCATGCCGGATTCTTCCGCCAGCTTGTTGCCATTGGTGACATAGGCCTGATGGTGCTTGTCGTGGTGGAATTCCAGCGTCTCGCGCGACATGAATGGGGCAAGCGCATCATAGTCGTACGGCAGGGGCGGAAGTTCAAAAGCCATGGTCGTCTCTCCTTAATTCATCCTTGTGGCCAAGGAATAAAAGCCGGTTGGAACATAGGTTTGCCATCGTTGGAAGGCAACAGTCGACGGCGAATAAATTCGCTGCCCTAACGTCTCTACCGACTTGTTGTTTCCGACAGTCGCTTTAATCATTCAGATTGAATCCATGTGGAGGACCATCATGCTGAAACCCGCCAAAACTGCCCTCATTGTGCTCGCGCTCGCCACGCCGGGCGCCGCCTTCGCCGCGTCCAACGGCGCCGCCGACCCGTTTGCCGGCCAGGTCGAACAGAAATGCATGGATGCCGCCGGCGCCGACTTCCGCCGCCCGCAGGTCGTCGTCGATCCCAGCGGCACCGAGACCTATGGCCTGGCGATCGTGATGGGTCGCTCCAAGGAGCTCAGGGGCAGGGCCGCGGTGATCTGCATTGTCGATCGCAGGACCGGCAAGGTCGAACTGGGCAGCCCGCTCGGCACCGATGTCGTCCGCGTGCGCGGTCCGAAGCAGGACAAGGAAAATGGTGGCGACGAAAACGGCAAACGCAACAAGCGCAACAAGATGGAAAACCAGAACGACAATACCGGCGCCGGCGGCCAGGATGATAACGACGACGATTCGGACGGCGGGCAATAAGCCGGTTTGAGTCTGAAGGACAAAGGCAGCCGGTCCCTGTCGAACTGGCAGCAATGGTTAAAGCCCTTCCCGTCAATGCGGAGAGGGCGGGTTGTGCTGTTGACGTGACGCATCGCCTCAGTGTCACTGCGTTCCATTCGGCGACTTGAATCGGGTGGCACCTGGTGCTATCTTTTTTGTAATGGCTCGGGTCTTCAAGACGACGTGGTTTTCAAAGGCGGCGCGTAGCGCCCGGATAGGTGATTCCGAGTTGTGCAAAGCAATCGGAGAGGTCGCGCTTGGCTAGGCCGATAACCTCGGCAGTGGCGTTTTCAAGAGCGCCTGAATGACAATCGCCATCGATCGATCATTTTGGCGAAGAGCGGGGAATTTTGGGTGTTTGCTTATCTGTTCGCCAAAAAGGATCGAGCCAATATCACAGACGATGAATTGGCTGCGTTTCGCAAGCTCGCCGCCCTTTATCGACAGAAATCGCCGGGAGCCCTGGCAAAAGAACTGGAGATCGGCGAACTCGAGGAAATATGCCATGCGGAAAAATAGCTTCAAATCCGATGCCTTCGAGGCGATACACAGCGCAGTTTCCGGAATGGTTCGAGCGGGGACGGTGTCCAAGGTGACCCTGCGCGAATTCGATGATCTCTGCCTTGAAAAAGCTCTCGATCTATCACCCGAGGAGATCAAGCATCTTCGGGAAGGAAGTCATCTGAGCCAACCGGTTTTTGCCCGTTATCTCAACACCAGCGAATCCACGGTGCAGAAATGGGAGTCGGGGGCAAAGCGCCCATCGGGTACCGCACTGAAGCTGCTTTCCATCGTGCGGAAGCACGGCGTCAGCATTTTAGGCTGATGCCGCTATTGGGTTCAAAAGCGTTGGCTCACCCCTTCACCGTCAGCAATGGCTTGATGCGAACGCCCTTGTGGACCATGCCGGCGGCACACATCGCTTCCACCACATCGTCGATCGGCCTGTAGGCGGTCGGCGCTTCCTCTTTCAGCCGACCCAGGGCCTCGCCGACGATCTCCGGGCGGCTGCGGATCATCGGATCATCAAGGTCCACTGGCCCGACCACTCTGAGATGATCGAAGGATGAGGGCGCCTTGCGCGCTTCTTGCCGCGACAGCCGGCGGCCGGCGCCGTGGGCGGAGGATTCAAGCATCGTGGGATTGCCGCAGCCACCGAGCAGCCAGGTGCCGTCGCCCATCGAGCCCGGCAGGATGACGGGTTCGCCGATCCAGGGAGAAGCCGGCATGCCGCCGGGGCCGCGGCTAGGGCAGGCCCCTTTGCGATGCAGGGCCGTCTGTCCGTCATCCTCGATCCAGATCGCATTGTGGGGCGCGTCGTAGACAGTGCGGAAGCCGAGAGTGCGCCCGGTCGCCCGGCTCAGCGCCTCGACCGTCTGGAGAGCGAGAAAGAAACGGTTGGCGAAGGCGGCATTGACCGCATTGGCCTGACCCATGACGAAACGCGCATAGAGAGCGGCATCCGCGTGTCGCGAGAGAAGGCGGTGATCTTGCCGCTTGCCCTTACGCTGCGACAGCCGTTCACGCGTGGCGGAGCCGATCCGCTGGCCGAAATCGAGCGATCCGGAATGCACGACGACGATCAGCGAGGTGCTTCCGACGCCCAAAGCCTGGGCAAAAGCGGCATCGGCGATGCTTTCGACGCGGCCGATTTCGACGAAATGATTGCCGCCGCCGATGCTGCCGAGCATGGCGTCGTGGCGGAAATCGTCGTCCGGCGAAGCGTAGTGCGCGAAATCGGGGTCGATTCCGGTTGTGGCAAAGGCGCCGGTATCGCAGGTGCGGTCGAGGTCGGACCAGTATTGGCCGATATCCAGCTTTTCCAGCAGGCCGCGGCGGCGGACGGCGAGGCCTTCGAAGAGGCCGGGCAAGCCGTCACGCAGCAGCGCCTGGCGGTGGTGGCCGGTCAGAGCGATGTCGCGGCCGCCCTGGAAGAAAATATGCCGTAGATGATGATCGAGGGCAGGCGGCAGATCGTCCGGGCCGACACCATCGACCACGATCATGCGCATGCCGCAACCGATATCGTTGCCGATCATATGCGGCAGCAGGCCGCCCTCGATATCGGCGACCACGCCGACCGGCACCGGCTTGCCGGGATGGAAATCGGGCGTGGTGACGATCGAGCGGATCGAGGCCGAGACCTCGTCGCAGGCTGCGGCGTCAGGCAATGCCTCTGCCAGATCCCTGTAGGACTTGCGCTTCTGGCTTTCGGTTTCGTTGAAGGCTGACACCGAATGAACGGTATAGTCCGATACACGCAGTGACGCGATACCGGCTTTCGTGAGCGGTTCTTGCATGATTATGCTCCGTTTGCTTGCGGGTCAGCAGCCGCGGCAATACGGAGTGGCGCTCGGATAGCAGATGTGGCCTGTGATGTAAACGCTGAGCCAATTGGCGCTGTTTCAATGCCAGCATGCCGGTGGACGCCGTGTGCGTTGGCCGCCTCAGCCGCTTTGACCGGGGCGCAAGGCTAAGGGCACCAATTTTTGCACCAGGCTTTTGGGGAACGCCCCGGCATGTTGCGGCATCCTGCTCAGGAGCGCGATTGCGAGTTCTTCCCCAAGACGATCGAGGGAAACACTGAAGCAGGTTAGCGCGGGCGCGAGGAAGCGGATGGTTGGTTCGTCGCGGAAGCCGATGAGCGCGAGGTCTGCCCCCGGCACGGCACCGATCTCGGCCAACCGCCTGTATATGCCGATGGCCGTGATCTCGTAGATCAGCAGCACCGCCGTGGGCGCATTGGGGACGGCACGCATGCGGTCAACCAGCTCGTAACCTGCCTCCTCATTTCGGCGCGTGACGAAGACGAACTGCGGGTCGAATGCGATGCCGTTGCGCTCCAGCGCCTTCTTGTATGCGTCAGCGAAGACCGGACCGAAGTTGATGCCTCCGTAGGGCAAGGTGACGGCAATGCGGCGATGACCCTGCTGCACAAGGCGGTCGACCGCGGCATCGGCAACACCCTCGAAATCCATGTCGATCCACGGATAGTCGCTTCCGGAACGGCTTCGTCCGAGCGTGACGAATGGAACGCCGGCGGCTTCGAGCATGTCGATACGTGGGTCGATCGTCTGTGTGCCCGACAGTATCATTGCGTCAAACACCCCGCGCGCCACGTAGCGCTCGAGGAAGCGATGGGAATCTTCGTTGGTCGGCCGTGGCAGGACAAGCAGGTCGAGACCATGGCGGGTGAGCACCGACTGGACGCCGTCGAACACGCCCATGAAGAAATATTCGCTGCTGGGAGCATTGTCATGGTCAAGGTCCATCATGAACCCGACCGAGCGTGAGCTGCCCTGCGCCAATGCCCTTGCCGCCTGGTTGGGCGCGTAGCCGAGCCGGCGCGCCGCCTCAAGCACGATGCGCCGTGTGTTGTCGCTGACATCCGGCTTGCCATTGAGCGCACGCGACACAGTGCCGGTAGAAATACCGAGTTCCTTGGCCAGTCGAGCTATGCCCCGCATGAATTCCTCGTGCTCTTTGTTTCCTATTGACATGAAACTCACAAAAATAATAGCTTCGTAAGCGCTTACGGAACTTCCGTAAGCGCTTACGGTAGGGTGCGCTCTGGGAGGAGATCATGACGAGCCGTGCAGTCGGATTGCGGGAACCCTGCGGGGAGCAGGACCTTCACCATGGACGGCTTGCCCAGCCGTGCGCAGACCGGGCGAATTGGCCCATGCGGCGATTATCCAGCCGCGATCGTCACCGTGAAACGGGTCACCATCGATCGGCATGTGCCGATAGCCGGTGCCACAAGGCCGCTCGAACGATCGGCAAATGCAGTCGCGTTGTTTCAAGCAGGTGAAAATGAAGATCTCGCGGCCCGGCTGCGAGGGGAAATTCAGCGCTCGCCCCTGACCGGTTCGCGAGCGAGGCAGCTTAGAAGCGCATCTCACATCAAGCCAAGCACAAAGGGAGGACTATATGACTGTTTATACAAGGACGCTGAAGTCCATTGCGACCGCAGCCCTGATGATCGCCGCATTTTCCGCCGTCGCCAAAGCGGGTCCGCTTCCCGACAAGTGGTGTTCGAATGTCCATATCCGCTTCTTTACCGGCGGCGGCGAGGGCGACGCGTTCGGCACCATCGTTTATAACGGCGCCAAGCAGGCAGCCGCCGATACTGGCGCGCAGGTGGACTATCTGTTTTCGAAGTGGAACTCGGAAACGATGATCCAGCAGCTGCGTGAGGCGATCGCGGCCAAGCCTGAAGCGATTGCCATGATGGGTCATCCCGGCAATGCAGCGATCATGGGGCTGGCCGACGAAGCCTCCAAGGCCGGCATCAAGATGATGTATCTCAACGTTCCCGTCGACGAGGTCGTCGCCAAGTTCGGCGGCGGCTATGTCGGTGCCCAGCAGAAGGCCCAGGGGCGGGCGTTGGGCACCGAAGCCCTGCGCCGCTTCGGGTTCAAGGCTGGCGACGTGGCGATCGTCATCAGCGACTTTGCCCAGGCAGAGCGTGCGCAGCGTGAGTTGGGCATCATCGAGGTGTTCGAGGCGGCGGGCATGAAAGTCGTCAAGCTGCAGCAGCCGGAAGAAATGAAGGCCGATCCGAATGCGGGCATTCCGATCATCACCGCAGCGCTCGCTGCCAACCCCGGCACGAAGGTCATCGCCTATGCCGGCGGTCAGCAGCTGGGCACCGCGCCCGCCTATATGAAGGCGGCCGGCAAGAAGCCGGGGGAGATCATCAACATTTCCTTCGACACCAGCCCGCAGATCATCCAGGCGTTCCGGGACGGATGGGTGCAGCTTACGGCCGACCAGCAGCCGTTTCAACAGGGATACCTTCCGGTGCTCAATCTTTGCGAGCAGGTGGTTCTCGGCCTTGGCCCCGTAAACGTGGATACAGGCGCCGGATTTGTCACGCCAGAGAACTATGAGGCAGTCGCCAAGCTCGCCGAGCAAGGGCTGCGCTAGTCACCTGCGGAACCCGGCCACTGGCCGGATTCCCCTTGCTGGAAGGCGAACGATGAGCGATCGGATAATAGAACTAAGGGACGTCAAGAAATCATACGGCCAAGTCTATGCCCTCGGCGGTGTTGACCTGCATGTCGGCAAGGCCGAGGTGGTCGGCCTGGTCGGAGACAATGGTGCCGGCAAGTCGACCCTGATCAAGATCCTTGCTGGCGCAGTCCGGCCGTCAAGCGGGGAGATCCTCGTGCACGGCGAGCCGGTGACGGCAAGATGGAATGCAGCAAAGTCGAGGCAGGCAGGCATCGAGACTGTGTTCCAGGATCGCGCGCTCGCGGTCCAGCAGACGATAACCTGGAACATTTTCATGGGCCGCGAGATCGTCGGGCCACTCGGTTTCCTGAGGGCGCGCAAGCAGCGCGAAGAGGCGGCCCGGCTCATGCGTGAGATCGGCTTTACGTCAAAAGTGTTTGGCCCGAACTCTATCGTGGGTCAATTGTCCGGCGGAGAAAGGCAGGGCGTCGCGATCGCGCGGGCGCTCTACAATCAAAGCGAACTCATCGTGCTGGACGAACCGACGACCGCACTCTCGCTCACCGAAACCGCCAAGGTGTTTCATTTCGTCCGTCAGGCACGCGCAGCTGGACGTTCGATCCTGTTCATCGGGCACAACATACACCACGTCTTCGATATTGCCGACCGGTTCATCGTTCTGGATCGGGGGAGGGTGGCAGTGCAGGCAACCAAAGCCGAAATCGGTTCTGCGGAGAGGTTGATCAAGTTCATGGAAGATATCGCGCATCCCGGCGAGATCGGGCGTCAGCTGCTTGAAAGGGCGTCCATATGAGCGAGTTGATGCTGGACGCACCGGAGAAGGAAATGGATGGATCGCTCGACGCCGACGCTGTGCGCAGGCTGGCCGAGGGCAACCACGCCGATCAGTCTCGCCTGCGCAGGTTCGCCATCGATAACCGTGCCGCGATCGGTTCGGCGTTGGTCGCGGCAGTCATGCTGGCAATTTTCTATGTCGGCAATCCGGCGGTCTTCGCTCAATGGACCATCTACAAGGCGGTGTTCACCAGCCTGCCCATGGTCCTGTTCGTGGTGGTGCCCCTGGTTTTTGTCGTCACCGTCGGCGAGATTGACCTGTCGTTTCCGGCGACCATGGGCATGGCGGGCTGGGCATTCGCCCTTGTCGTTCAGGCCGGATATGACCCCTTTCTGGGGGGGCTGGCTGCGGTTGCAACCGGGCTGTTGCTTGGTTTTTGCAATGGCTTTCTGGTGGTTTACGGCAATCTCTCGTCACTGATTGCGACGCTTGGAATGAACTTCATGCTTCGCGGCCTCATCCAGATCAAGACGGAGGGGATTTCCATCGCCTTGGTGGAGCTGCGAGACAGTCTCGCATATCGTGTTCTGGCGGCGGACGTGTTCGGAATACCTGCCCAGATCGGCTGGGCTCTGCTGTTCATCATCGTCTCGGCGCTGCTCTACAACCGCCATCGATTCGGTGTCCGTGTCCACATTGTCGGTGACAACCCCGAAGCAGCGCAGCAGATGGGCATCAATGTCAAGCGTGTGCGGCTTCAGACCTTTGTCTTCGTCGGCCTCGGTGCGGCGCTGGCAGGCGTGTTCTCGGTGTTCATCAATTTCACCTGGTGGCCGACTTCGGGCGATGGCTACCTGCTCCCCGGCCTGGCGTCGGTCTTCGTCGGCGGAACGGCGCCGTGGGGCGGCATCGGAACGATACTCGGAAGCGCCATCGGCAGCTTCACGGTCTCCTTCATTCAAACAGGAGTCGTCGGCGTCGGGCTTTCGGGCTTCTACACCCAGTTCTTCTACGGTCTCATCATCATCCTGTCCTTGCTTGGCCACCGCTGGAACCAGGTGAGGTATCGCTGACAAGGCCAGTCGCATGCCATCCGGGCAGATTGCGCGACCTGAATCGGGTGAACTTCGCACGCCAAGCGCTGTCGGCTCGTCGCGCACCAGAGGCCGGGCGCCGAAATGCAATGCGCGCCAGAGCCAGGCAGTTACTGCATCGGCTCTGGCGTGTCGGCGGGGACACCCATGACAGATCACGACGATGCGGCCGATCACAGCCGCTCTTGCTGGACGCCGCTGAAACGCAGTGCGCGTCCGTCCTGGTCGACAATCGCCCGCATTTCCCGCTCGAGAAGATCCTTGTCGTCGACGCCCCGCAACAGGCGACCGGCGAGAGGATCGAAGCGGCCTGCCGCGATATCGACGATCAGCTCGGCGGCGCGTGCAGGCGGCACATCGACACCGTCATCAAACAGCTTCTGGATGCCAGGCAGATGCGCCTTGCCTGCATCGGAAAAGAGCTGCAGCTCGGTCATGGAAGTTCGGACCAAGCCGGGGTCGACGGCGAAAGCACGAACGCCGCTATCGATCGTCGTGTCGTTGAGACATTCGGTGAACCGCATGATCGCTGCCTTGCTGGCGGCATAGCCCGACCCATTGGGGAAGCTGTTGCCGGTGCCCCCGCCCACCAAATTCACCACGCGCCCGGATCTCCGCACCAGCATGCCGGGTACGGCGACCTGACAGGTGTTGAACGTGCCGCGCAGATTGATCTCAACATCTTGCCACCAGGTCTCCGGCGAACACTCCCAGATAGGACCGAAGGCGCGAAACGAACCGTGGTTGTTGACCAACAGGTCAATCGATCCGTAACGTGATGTGATCTGTCGGAATGCGTCTTCGACCGCGGCACGATCGACCAGATCGACCGCGATGGCCATGGCGGTGCCGCCTGCATCTTCGATGGCCGAAACCGTCGTCTCGATCTCATGGGCGGTTCTCGCGAGTGCAGCGACTTTGGCACCATTGCGAGCCTGTTGGAGGGCGATTTCCCGCCCGATGCCTCGGCCGCCGCCGGTCACGACCGCTACGGTTTCCTGCAGTTTTTTCATCAACTCGTTCCTCCGCGAGAGTTTACAACAGTCATTGCCAAAGTGTGCTTTGTATGTCCGTAGTCGGTGCGCTACATCGCTGCGATGATGGTTATTGGCGTCATAGCAAGGACCTCTGCGCATCTTAGCGGATGAGCGAGGGCATAGGAAACCGGTTGATCTCCCGCCAACAAATGGCGCGGCTTCGATGCCGCCGCGCGGCTCGCATGAAGGATCCCCTAAACGTCTCGCCGGGAGGGACGCGGCATTTTTCCGGATCGATAAGGACAGTGGCGTTTCTCTCATTGCGGACGGCGCCTGGCCGAACTAAACGGGCAGGGCGCAATTCATGGATCGGGCGATCTCGATGTTTTCCTCCACTTATGCCACGCCGGCGGTCATTGCCGTCGCGGCCGCAACTGCGTTGTGTCTGATCATGCGGCCTTTTCGTCTGCCCGAAGCCGTATGGGCGATGCTTGCGGCTGTCATTCTCGTATCCACCGGGCTCCTCGCGCCCTCCGAAGCGTTTGCAGGTGCGCGCAAGGGCCTTGATGTCTATTTGTTTCTCATCGGCATGATGCTGCTCTCGGAGCTCGCCCGCAAGGAAGGGCTGTTCGATTGGCTTGCTGCCGTCGCCACCGGTCACGCAAATGGCTCGCCCGGTCGCCTGTTCATCCTGATCTACGGCGTCGGCACGGTCGTCACCGTGTTCCTCTCCAACGACGCCACGGCGGTCGTGCTCACTCCGGCAGTCTACGCGGCCTGTCGCGCGGCCAAGGTGAAGGATCCTTTGCCTTATCTCTTCATCTGCGCCTTCATTGCAAATGCCGCGAGTTTTGTGCTGCCGATCTCCAATCCCGCCAATCTGGTGATCTTCAATGGCGGGCGGATGCCGCCGCTTTTGCAGTGGCTGCGGGTTTTTACGCTGCCTTCAATGGTCTCGATCGTGCTGACCTATATGCTGTTGCGATGGACGCAATCCCGGCAATTGAACGACGAAAAAATCGCCGCCAGCGTCCCCACGCCGCCACTGCCCCATGCCGCAAAAGTCGCAGGTGCAGGTCTGATCGCAACAGCCTTGGGGCTCGTCGGCGCCTCGGCTTTCGGTGCGGATCTCGGACTGCCGACCTTCATTGCCGGCGTCGCTACCCTCGTTCTGGTCTCCGTCTTGAACCGGGAGGCGCCGCTTGACGTGCTCAAAGGCGTTTCGTGGGCTGTCCTGCCATTGGTCGCCGGTCTGTTCATCATCGTCCAGGCTCTCGCCGGGACCGGGCTGATTGCAGAGCTCGGAAAGGCGCTGGCAACTCATGCTGCATCCGCCCCGTCTTATGCTGCAATGATCGTCGGCATGGCGACAGGTGTGGTCTCGAATGCGGTGAACAATCTTCCGGCCGGCCTGGTCGCCGGCAATGTCGCACAGGCGGCACACGCATCGATTACGATCTCCGGGGCTATTCTGGTCGGCATAGATCTCGGGCCAAACCTCTCCATAAGCGGCTCGCTGGCAACGATACTCTGGCTGACGGCGCTGCAGCGCGAAGGTGTCACCGTCAGCGGGCTACAATTCTTCAAGCTGGGATTGGTGGTCATGCTCCCAACGCTGGTCGCAACGCTCGTGGCCCTCATCGCGGTCAACTAGCGGAAGTTGTCACCGGTTTGCGGACGGCGGGCCAGCATCGGGCAGATCAACTCCGTCAGCCGTCTGGCCGTCGGTGATCCTGCGATACCCGATGATGTCTATTCACGGTGATGCTTCAGCACCGAACGTTTGAAATCGGCGGGATTGTCATATGATCGCCATAAAGGTTTCAGGGCAGGGGTGATTTGCGGCGATCGAGACTTTCAAAGTATCGGATATGCTGATATTCAGATTTTTTTCATCATCTGAATGACCATGACAGGCAAAGTACTCGTAATAGACCCTTCAGAGCGCCAGGATATCGTCAAAGGCTTGGCGAGCGATGTGCGCATCTCGATGCTCAAGCTGCTCCGCATCGGCGGACCGAAAAACGTCAACCAGATTGCCGAGGAATTGGCGCTGCCGCAGTCTACCGTCTCCTCCAACCTGCAGATTCTGGAGGATGTCGGTCTGATTACCACCGAAAGCGTCAAGGCGAAGAAAGGCAGCCAGAAAATCTGCCATTCCGCCTTCCACGAAATTCTTATCGCTTTTCATGATGATGTGGTCGGGCGACGAGACGATCTCATCGAAGTGTCGATGCCGCTCGGGCTCTATACCCAGTTCGAGGTGACGTCCCCCTGTGGCCTGTGCTCGCGGGATGGCGTCATCGGGTTACTGGATGTGCCCGATACATTTCTCGAGCCGGATCGCATGAAGGCCAGCCTTTTGTGGTTCACCCACGGCTTTATCGAATATCAGTTTCCCAACAACACAATGCTCAAGAAAACCAGGCCGAAAGCGCTCGAATTTTCGATGGAGTTGAGTTCCGAAGTTCCGGGCACGGCCGCTAACTGGCCCTCCGACATCTTCATCCAGATCAACGGGGTCGACGTCGGCACCTGGACGTCGCCTGGGGATTTCGGTGACAAGCGCGGTCTTTACACTCCCGGCTGGTGGAAGCTTGCCGGTTCTCAGTATGGCAAGCTCAAGAACTGGCGCGTCAACGGCGAAGGCAGCTTCATCGACGGCGTCAAGATCTCCAACGTCAAGCTCGATGATCTCGGCATCGACCGGCATCGCTCGGTCCGCATGCGCATCGGCGTCAATGAACATGCCGATCATCCCGGAGGCATCAACATCTTCGGGCGTGGCTTCGGCAATTACGATCAGGACATCGTGCTGCGCATTCAGATCTGAAAAAACGTCACCTGCTGCTTGACGTTTCAGCGGCGTTCGCTTTACTGTTCCCGGCAGCAGGATATTTACCTGAATTTCAGGTATGAATGTATGATGGGGAGGAATATGAAGGCGAAGGTCACAGCGCATGCGCGCTATACGATTGCCGACATCGATAAACGGCTTTATGGCTCGTTCCTCGAACATCTTGGTCGCGCCGTCTACACGGGTATTTACGAGCCGGGTCACCCGACGGCGAATGCCGAGGGCATGCGCGGCGACGTTCTCGACCTCGTGCGTGAGCTTCAGACGCCGGTCTGCCGATATCCGGGTGGCAATTTCGTATCCGCCTACAATTGGGAAGATGGCATCGGGACCAAGGAAGACAGACCGACGCGCCTTGATCTCGCCTGGCGTACGTCGGAATCCAATCACGTCGGCATCCATGAATTTGCCAGCTGGGCAGAGGCCGCAGGCACGGAGATGATGCTGGCCGTCAACCTCGGCTCGCGCGGCCTCGATGCCGCACGCAGTTTCGTCGAATATGTCAACCATCCCGGCGGCTCCTACTGGTCGGATTTGCGGCGCAAGAACGGTCGTGCAGCACCCTGGGATGTACGGCTCTGGTGTCTTGGCAATGAAATGGACGGCCCCTGGCAGGTCGGGCACAAGAATGCCGCCGAATACGGCCATCTGGCAAATGAGACGGCAAAGGCGTTGCGCGCCTTCGACGAAAAGCTGCAGCTCGTCGTCTGCGGCTCGTCGCATTCCGACATGCCGACCTATCCGCAGTGGGAAGCCACGGTTCTGGAGGAGACCTACGACCAGGTCGATTATATTTCGCTGCACATGTATTTCGAGAACTATGAGAAGAACACCGCGGAATTCCTGGCGCTCCCGGAAAAGCTGGACCGCTACATCAATACGGTCGGCGGTGTGATCGATTACGTGAAGGCAAAGAAGCGGTCGCAGCGCGACGTCAAGATTTCCTTCGACGAGTGGAATGTCTGGTATCACGAAAGACGCAGCGACGCCCGGCGGATGAAGGAATGGAATTGGCCGCATGCACCGGTGCTGCTGGAAGACATCTACAATTTCGAAGACGTTCTCCAGGTCGGCTGCATCATCAACACCTTCATCCGGCGCTCCGACGTCGTCCGCATCGCTTGCATTGCCCAGCTTGTCAACGTGATTGCGCCAATCATGACCGCGCCCGATGGTGCTGCGTGGCGGCAGACGATCTATCATCCGTTCAAGTTTGCCTCGGTCTACGGACGCGGTACTGCGCTTCAGCTCGATGTCGATTGTGCCGGCTATACGTCCAATGTCGCCGCCAACGTGTCCTATCTGGACATTGCCGGCGTTCATGATGGGGATGCGGGAACGCTGACATTCTTTGCGGTCAACCGGCATGGTAGCGAAGCGATGACCATCGACCTGCCGCTCGAAGGTTTCGGCAATGCGCGATCGGTGACGCACACGCTCATCAAGCACGACGACCTCGAGGCCACCAACACCAGCGACAATCCGAACAATGTCGCGCCGCGCCAAACCGACGATGCGACATTGAGCGGCAACGCGGTGCACGTGACCGTTCCGCCCTATTCCTATTCGATGATCAGAGTTCAGCTATAGGTTTGCAATTGCCGGCGGCGGGAGGCCAATCGGCAGGTAGGAGGAGAGAAGCGATGCCTAGAATTTCGACTTTGGTGAGAACCGCTGTCATGGCCGCGGGGTTGTTTGCAACCGCGGCGCATGCGGAACAACAGACCGTCGTGTGGTGGGATTTCCTCGGCGGCGGCGATGGCGTGCGCATGAAACAGTTGATCTCCGATTTCAACGACGCCCACAAGGACAAGATCAAGATCGACGCGACCACGCTGCAGTGGGGAACGCCGTTTTATTCGAAAGTGCAGACGTCCGTTGCCGTCGGCGAAGCGCCTGACATCATGACCTATCACGCAAGTCGCATTCCGCTTGCCGTCAAGCAGGGTCTGCTGCAGGAGATCACGGCTGATGACATGAAGGCGATGGGCCTGTCGCAAGCCGACTACGCGCCGGCAATCTGGAATGCGGTGACGATCGACGGCAAGCAATATGCAGTGCCGCTCGATACCCATCCGATCGTGCTCTATTACAACAAGGACATTCTCAAGAAAGCGGGTCTGCTGACGGACGACGGCAAGCCGAAAGGCATGGATTCCGGCGAGCATTTCAAGCAGACGCTGGAGGCGCTGAAGGCGGCAGGCGTGAAATTCCCGCTTGGCTCGGTGACCGCCGACGGCAATTTCATGTTCCGGACCATCTACTCGTTCATGGGACAGCAGGACGGGGAATTGATGACCGATGGCAAGTTCCTGGTCGGGGACAACGCCAAAAAGCTCGAAAATGCGTTGACCGTGCTGCAGGGCTGGACGAAGGAAGGGCTGCAGTCGACCTATACCGATTATCCGGCGACGGTTGCCCTGTTCACCTCCGGCAAGGCGGCGATGATGATCAACGGTGTCTGGGAAGTGCCGACCATGGTCGACCTTCATAAGAAGGGCAAGCTGTTCGAATGGGGCGCAGTGGAACTGCCGGTGATTTTCAATCACCCCTCGACTTATGCGGACAGCCATACCTTCGCCATTCCCGCCAACAAGGGCAAGGACATGAGCCCCGAAAAGCGTGCGGCTGTGCTCGAGATCATGTCCTGGATAGACAAGCATTCCCTGTTCTGGGCGACAGCGGGCCATATCCCGGCCTATAAGCCGGTGACTGACAGCGCCGCCTACAAGGCGATGCAGCCCAATGCGACCTATTCGCCTTTGACCGCGCATATGATCTACGATCCGAAGTCACCGCTTGCCGGCGTTGCCGGACCGATCTTCGACGTCATGTCCACCTATTTCGTGCCGACGCTCAATGGCGAAATGGACCCGGCGCAGGCGGTGGAAAAGATCAAAGCCGGCCTCGACGATCTCTGATCTTGCATGCCGGGGCGTCCAATCGGTCGCCCCGGCAATTGCTTGCGTCATCGGCGTCTGAAAGCGCGTCGCCTATTTGCGGATCGATGTGACGTGCTTTGACTGTTTGTTTTGCACATGTCGCCATCCGAAACCGGAGACCGCTTTCGGGCGATATGCTGTAGGTTCGGGAGAGAGCATGCTCAGAAACAAGCACGGCGAGGCTCTCGTTGCCTTCGCGCTGATCGCGCCCTTCGTGGCAATCTATGGCCTTGTTTTCGTATACCCAACCGTGAAGCTGTTCATGATCAGCTTCACGGACGCGCCGCTGATCGGCCCGGGCCAGTATGTCGGCCTGCAGAACTATACGCGTCTCCTGAACGATGGCCATTTCAACACGGCATTCTGGAACACTGCATATTTTGTTGCGCTCACGGTCCTTCCGGGCACGGCTGTCGCCTTCGCCATCGCACTGAGCGTCAGCCGTCTTGCAGGCCGGCTGCAGGCGCTTGTGCTGGCGCTGTTCTTCCTGCCCTACATACTGCCCGTTTCCGTGGTCTATCTCATTTGGGACTGGACGCTGAACTATCAGTTCGGCATTGCCATGTATGTCTTCGATCTCATCGGCATCGCCCGCGTGCCGATCTTCAAGACGACGGCCTGGTTCATGCCCGCGGTCGGCTTCGTGACCATCTGGTGGACGGCGGGCTTTTCCATCCTGTTGTTCCTTGCCGGGCTGCGGGCAATTCCGGGCGAGATCTACGAGGCAGCAGCGCTGGACAATGCCGGCCGCTGGGCGACGTTTCGCAGCGTCACCTGGCCGCTGATGTGGCCGATCACGGCGCTGGTGATCACCATCCAGTTGATCCTGCAGCTGAAGATTTTCGACCAAGTATACCTGTTCTCCACCGGCGGGCGTCCGAACGACAATCTGGTACTCGTCTACTACGTCTTCCAGCGCGCCTTCCAATCCGACCAGGGCGGCAGGGCGGCAGCGGTGGCTGTCGTGCTTTTCGCCATCGTCATCATCGTCTCGGTGCTGAACTTCCAACTGACCCGGCTCTCGAAAGGAGGGTCCCGATGAATGTGAAGACTGCGAGGCGGCTCAATCTTGTCGGGCTGGCGATCACGCTGGGCACTGTCATCATCTCGATTCTCTGGGCTTTCCCGATCTATTGGGGCGTGATTTCGTCACTGAAGCCCGAAGAAGAGGTTATCCGGCCCTATATCGAGCTTTGGCCGGATACGTTCACCGTATCGCACTATTATTTTGCCTTGACGCAAACCGATATCGGCCGCTGGTATCTGAATTCTATCATCGTCGCGCTCAGCGTCACCTTCCTGACCGTCTCGACATCGCTGCTTTGCGGATATGCGATTTCGCAGCTGCACTTTCCCTTCCGTCGGCCGCTCTGGTGGCTGATCCTGGCGAGTTTCATGGTGCCGCTGTCGGCCCTGATCGTCAATCATTTCGAGCTGATCGCCGGCCTCGGCCTGGTCAACACCTGGGCCGGCATCATCCTGCCGCAGCTGATCAATCCGGTCATCGTGATCGTCTACAAGCAGTTCTTCGACGGCGTGCCGAAGGAATTTCGCGAAGCGGCTGTCATGGACAATGCCTCCGAATGGCGCATCCTGACGCGGGTCTACATCCCGATGAACTGGGGTGTCACCACGGCGCTGTCGATCGTGACTTTCATCTGGTCGTGGAACGCCTTCCTCTGGCCGTTCCTGGCGGTCACGCGCAATGAAATGATGACGATCACGGTGGGCATTACCCAGGTCAGCGACGCGTTCGGGGTCTACTATGCGCGGCAACTGGCGGCCGCCGTGCTCGCCGGGTTCCCGGTCGCACTTGCCTACCTGATCTTCCAGAGGCGGGTTACCGAAGCGATCACGCTATCGGCGGGGATCAAAGGCTGAGGCGAGGCGGCCGCCTGGCCGCCCGGATACCGCGTGCCGTCACCGTCAATGTGCGTGATAGGCCTTGCCCTGCTGGTCGAAGAGATGCATCGCGGCGATATCGAAGCCCAGCTGGACCACATCCGCGGTCTGGACAGCGGAATTTCCCTCGGCCTGCGCGATCAATTCCGTTCCGTCTTCGAGCGTGCAATAGATGAGCGTGCGCTCGCCAAGTCGCTCGACGACACCGACCCGTGCCGCGGCAGTGGCTGCAAAAGAGCGATCACCCTGCACGATGTGGACGGATTCAGGACGAATTCCCAATTCGTACGCGCCCGGCCCTGGAGGATCGAGATCGATGTCGAATTCGGCTCCGCCGGCGAGCCTCACGCGGCGGGGAGGCTCGCCTTGCACGTCGACGCGAATAAAATTCATCCCCGGGCTGCCGATGAAGCCGGCAACGAACCGGGAGGCGGGCCGAAGATAGACTTCCATCGGCGTGCCGATCTGCTCGATCTTGCAATTGTTGAGCACCACGATCCGGTCGGCCAGCGTCATCGCTTCGATCTGGTCGTGGGTGACGTAGATCATCGTCGATTTGATGCGGTTGTGCAACTGGGCGAGTTCGACCCGCGTGCGGACGCGCAACGCCGCGTCCAGGTTCGATAGCGGTTCGTCGAACAGGAATGCCTTTGGTTCCTTGACGATGGCGCGCCCGATGGCAACGCGTTGACGCTGACCGCCGGACAATTGTCCCGGCCGCCGCTCCAGCAGCGCCTCCATTTCCAGCATCCGCGCTGCATCTCTGACGCGCGCCTCGATATCGACTGAGGCCATGCCGATATTGCGCAGCCCGAATGCCATGTTTTCGCGCACGGTCATATGCGGATAAAGCGCATAGTTCTGAAACACCATGGCGACGTTACGCTGGCCGGGCGCCAACTCTTCGCTGCGCCTGCCGTCGATGGTCAGGCTTCCCCTGTCGATTTTCTCCAGGCCTGCGATCATGCGCAGCAGGGTGGATTTGCCGGACCCTGAAGGGCCCAGAAATACCATCAGCTCCCCGGCTTCCACGACAAGCGATACGTCTTGGATAACGTTAACGCTGCCGTAGCTCTTCGATACGCTGTCCAGCCGTATTTCCGCCATCCGTTCCTCCGCGAACTAGCCACTTTGCCGATATATATCATAAGTCAAGATATAGTCGAGGCGCGTGCTGGAAATTCTCAAGCATGGTTCGGGGCCGCCGCACGGCATGACATGGCCGAGATCGGCTGGAACGGGTCATGCAACGCGCGCCAATACGCCCGACATCGATCCCTCCAACTTTGGTGACACCGTGTTCCGGGCGGCACTCGCTCTCGCGACGCAGTCTTCGGTCTTCGGCCTGCTGCGGATGCCGTTCGGACTGGGCCTGATGGCCATCGGCGACAATGAGGCAGCGGCGGCAAGCGACAGCATCGCGCCGGTCCGGTCGAGGATCGCCGCGTTCGTCGCCTCGGCCGGTAATCTGCGGGTTGGCCGGCGCCATCTACTATATCGCGGCCCTCGGCGTCGATCCGGTGGGCGCCTTCGACGTCGACTGGCAGATACGCATCCTGTTCATCATCATTGTCGGCGGTGCCGGGCACACTGGAGGGCCTGCTGATCGGCACCGCGATCCATTTTGCGCTGCGGGAGCTGCTGCAGCACCCAGGGCGGCTGGAAGGGATCAAACACCCTCCAAAGACTGCTCCAGATCAAGGCCGGTTAACCTCGATTTCCCTGCCGTGCGGGCGCGACCCGGATCAGATCGCGCCGTCAGCGCCGCCTCAGACGAACTGGCTGAGCCCCGGCACCGAGGCGACAACCTTGTCGACCAGCTCATCGCCGGCATATTTTCTCGCGACAGCCACTGTCTCGCGTGCCAGCGCGGTGATCTGGCCCATGCCAAGGCCGACGCTCATCAACTGCTGGCCGAGACCCATGATGCCGCCGCCGGCCAGGCCGGCGAGGAAGCCGCCCGAACCTTCGCCACCCCATTCGGAGATCAGGTCGCGGGCGCCGGGAATGGCGGCGATCATCTTGTGGACGGCGTCGTCATCGGCCTCGCGCTCCAAAAAGCCCAGCATCATGCCAATGGACTTCTGCGCCGTTAAGGTATCGAGCCCGGTTGCGGATGCGATTTCAGCGACGAGTATAGTCATGGCGTCCTCCGATTCCATTCTTTTTCATTCTTCCAATTATTGGCTGACATTGCAGATGCTTGCAAGGTTGTCCGACGATCGGTCGCACCTTATAACAAGCCCGGACGGATTCAACACGGCAATGCGGATCGTTCGCATCGCCGCGGCGTGGGAGAAAAGCATGCTCGAACAAGGCAAGATCTATCTGGGGACCAGCCGGAAACCGGATGATACGATCAATGAGCCGGAATATCTCGACCTCCGCTATGGCAACCGCCACGGTCTGGTGACCGGCGCCACCGGCACCGGCAAGACGGTGACGCTGCAGGTGCTCGCCGAGGGCTTTTCCAATGCCGGCGTGCCGGTATTCTGCGCCGATATCAAGGGAGACCTCTCCGGCATTGCCGCCATGGGCGAGGAGAAGGATTTTTTGATGAAGCGGGCCAAGGACATTGGCTTTGCGGACTATGATTTCCAGCAATTCCCGGTGATTTTCTGGGACATTTATGGCGAGAAGGGCCATCGCGTCCGCACCACGATCACCGAAATGGGACCGCTCTTGCTGTCGCGGCTGATCAATGCCAGCGAGGCGCAGGAAGGCGTGATCGCCATCGCCTTCAAGATCGCTGATGAAGGCGGTCTGCCGCTGCTCGACCTGAAAGACCTGCAGGCGATGCTCAACTATATGGGCGACAATGCCCAGGAATTGTCGACCAAGTTCGGCTTCATCACCAAGGCCTCGGTCGGCTCGATCCAGCGGGCGCTGCTCATTCTCGAACAGCAGGGCGCGGCGAATTTCTTCTCCGAGCCGGCGCTGAAAATTTCCGACATCATGCGCACCACCAATGACGGGTGCGGCGCGATCTCGGTGCTGGCGGCCGAGAAGCTGATGATGAATCCCAGGCTCTACGCCACCTTCCTGCTCTGGCTGATGTCGGAACTGTTCGAGCAGCTGCCCGAGGTTGGCGACCCGGACAAGCCGAAGCTGGTATTCTTCTTCGACGAGGCGCATCTGCTGTTCAGCGACGCGCCGCCGGTGCTGATCCAGCGGGTCGAGCAGGTGGTGCGGCTGATCCGATCCAAGGGCGTTGGCGTCTATTTCGTCACGCAGAACCCGATGGATGTGCCGCCGACGGTGCTGGCGCAACTGGGCAACCGGGTGCAGCATGCGCTGCGCGCCTATACGCCGATCGAGCAGAAGGCAGTGAAGACCGCGGCCGACACGTTCCGGCCCAATCCGGATTTCGATTGCGCCACGGTGATCACCACGCTCGGCACCGGCGAGGCGCTGGTCTCGACCATCGAGGACAAGGGCGCGCCGTCGATCGTCCAGCGCACGCTGATCCGGCCGCCGTCGTCGCGCGTCGGACCGGTGACCGATGCCGAGCGCAAAGAGGTGATTTCGGTGAGCCCCGTCGGCACTGTCTACGACCAGGACATCGACCGCGAATCGGCCTTCGAAATCCTGACGAAAAAGGCCGAAGACGCCGCCCAGGCACAGGCCCCGGCGCCAGCGCCGGAACAGCCGAAGACGACAGGCACGATCGGCGGCTGGACGCTGCCCGGCTTCGGCACCAACGACAATGCAGCACCGCAGCAACAGCAGCAAAAACGTTCCGGCTACCAGCGCGAGACGATCGTGGAAGCGGCGATGAAGTCGGCGGCCCGGACATTGGCGACGGCGGTGACGGGCGCGATCGTGCGCGGCGTGCTGGGTAGCTTAAGGCGATAAAGGCGCGCTCCGGCGCGACCTGCAAGGAGGAGGACAGAGTCGTGAATAGTCTCGATCATCGCATTCCACCGCCGCTCGTCGCGCTGATTCTTGCGGTGCTGATGTGGCTCGCAGCGCGATGGCTGCCCGCCACGCCCCTGACAAGCGGCGTGACCTATGCCATTGCGGCAGTGTTCCTGATTGCGGGCATTTTCTTCTCGGCGTCGGGCGTCACGTCCTTCCGCCGTGCCAGGACGACGCTCAATCCGGTCAAGATCGAAGAAGCGTCGAGCCTTGTGACCAGCGGGATTTACGGCATTACCCGCAACCCGATGTATGTGGGGGTGACGCTGGTGCTCTGCGCTTGGGCCTTTTTCCTTGGCTGCCTGTGGACATTGATCGGTCCTGCCGTCTTCGTCGCCTATACGACCCGCTTCCAGATCGCTCCCGAAGAGCACATGCTGGCGGTGAAGTTTGGCGAGACCTATCGCAGTTACTGCCGCCGTGTGCGGCGCTGGCTGTAGGTTCCATGGTGCGCAGCGTGCATGGCAAGGTTTGAGCCGTGGTTGCCGGCTTTGCCAACTGATGCTAACGTCATGCCAGTTCAAGAAAGGAGGGCTGCATCGTGATCGACCGTTTCGACCGCCATCGTCAGTGTGGCCCCAATCCGGCCCTGCAGATGCGTTTGCAGGGCTGACCAGGGACTGTCCCCTTCTCCGGTCTGCCTTTGCGGAACCGCGGTGCGTGCCATTTGGCCCCAGCCGCTCCCGTATTTTCCGAGCATTGACGGCTTGCATTCGCCCGTAGGCGAGGCCGCTCGGTAGACCGAGACCATCATCATGACCCTGATCAATATCCGCAATCTCAGCGTGACGCTCGCCGCGCCGCTGTTTTCCAACCTCAATCTTGCCGTCAATGCCGGTGACCGGATTGGTGTGGTTGCCGCCAATGGCCGTGGCAAGTCCACGCTGCTCAGGCTCATCGCCGGCATGGCAGAGCCGACGACCGGCGATGTGGTCCGCGCACGCGGCCTGACGATTGGCTTCGTCGAACAGAACGTGCCGCAGGGATCGCTTGGACAGACGTTCGATGCCTTTGTGCGCTCCGCATTGTCACATGAGCAGGCGGCCAGCGAGGGCTGGCGCGTCGATATCGCGCTCGATGCACTCGGCGTCGATCAGGAATTCAGGGCGAAACCGCTCGGCGCCCTCAGCGGCGGCTGGCAGCGGCTTGCCATGCTGGCCCGTATTGCCGTGACCGAACCCGATCTGCTGCTGCTCGACGAGCCGACCAACCATCTCGACCTTGCCAAGATCGGCCAGCTGGAAGCCTGGTTCGCCATGCTGCCGCGCGACATGCCTGCTATTATCGCCAGTCATGACCGCGCCTTTCTCGACGCGGTCACTAACCGGACGCTTTTCTTGCGAACAGAGCAGTCGCCGGTGTTTTCCTTGCCCTATACGCGGGCGAGGGCGGCGCTCGACGAAGCGGATGAGTCCGATGCGCGACGTTATGAGCGCGACATGAAAACGGCAGACCAGCTTCGACGGCAGGCGGCCAAGCTCAACAATATCGGCATCAATTCCGGCAGCGACCTGCTGGTGGTCAAGACCAAGCAGTTGAAGGCACGCGCGGAAAAGCTGGAAGACGCCGCCAGGCCTGCACACAGGGAGCGTTCGGCCGGCGCAATCCGGCTTGCCGATAGGGGCTTGCACGCCAAGGTGCTGGTGACGCTCGACAATGCGGGGGTCACGACGCCGGACGGCAGGCTGCTGTTCGAGACCGGCAAGCGCTTCATCTGCCAGGGCGACCGGATCGTGCTGCTAGCGCCGAACGGGGCAGGAAAGACGCGGCTCGTCGCCATGCTGCGTGCGGCCATCGAGGTTCCGGAGATCGACAGCGCTGGCATCCGGGCGACGCCGTCGCTGGTGCTCGGCTATGGCGACCAGGGGCTCGCCGATCTTGCCGACGGCGAGACACCGTTCGCCATTCTGAGCCGGCGTTTCGAACTTGGCGAGCAGCGGGCGCGCAGTCTGCTGGCTGGCGCCGGCATCAGCGTCGACATGCAGGCGAAAGCGGTGGGAAAACTGTCGGGCGGGCAGAAGGCGCGTCTCGGTCTTCTGGTTCTGAGGCTGGCCGAGCCGAACTTCTATCTGCTCGACGAGCCGACCAACCATCTCGACATCGACGGCCAGTCGGCGCTTGAAAGCGAATTGCTTGAACGGCAGACCAGTTGCCTGATCGTGTCGCACGACCGCAGCTTCATCCGCAATGTCGGCAACCGTTTCTGACAGATCGACCGTCGCAGGATCGTCGAGGTCGATGATCCCGAGGCTTTCTTTACGTCGTTTGGTGCCGCGTGAAGGCTGCAACAGTTGCTGCGAGGGGCGGAGGTCGTTTGCTCCTCCGCCCACTCGTTTCAAAGCATGAAATCGCCCTTCACCAGATCGATATTGCCGACCAGCTTGATCTCCATGTCGGCGGTCTTGTCGCCATTGTCGTCCACCAGCACGAACGTATTGCCGCCGTCGTGTTCGAAGCGCACTTCGCTCGACTTGCCGTCGAAAGCTTTGCCGCCGATGAAGTCATAAGCGCCGCCGAAATTCTGACTGGCGAACATCGGCGACAGGTCGATCTTGTCGTGCTGGGAATGCTTGAAATCCTTGATCGTGTCCTGGCCGCTGGCATCGACCGTCGAATTGTCGAGGCCCTGGTACTGGAAGTGGTCGGCGCCGGCGCCGCCGGTCAGCGTGTCGGCGCCGAGGAAGCCGAAGAGCACGTCGTCGCCGCCGCGGCCGTTGAGATCGTCCTTGCCGATCGAGCCTTCCGCAGTTTCGCCGTTCTCCGAACCCGCGAATTCGAACGTGTCCTGCTGGTAGGCGCTGACCTGGTAGATCTCAAAATTCTTGAACGTACCGCCGTGGAAGCTGCCGGTGTTGAGCGACGAATTTTCCAGGTCGAGGCGATTGTGGAATTCGAGCGTATCGCCTGAGCCGGTCATCGGCGCGCCCTGGGCATTGTCGGTCAGTTCCGTGTAGAGCGTGTCGCTGCCGGCGCCGCCATCTGCGTGGATGGCACGCGGGTCCAGCGAATGGGTGGCCCAAATTCTGATAAAGTCGTTGCCACCCCGGCCCATCAGCGTGTCGGCACCGTGGCTGCCGATCAGGGCATTGTCATGATTGTCGCCCTTGAGGATGCAGGAGGTGATCGCAAAACAGTCGACACCCTCGACATTCTTGATCGTCAGCGTGCCGCCCCAAGGATTGGTGCCCGTTCCCTTGGCGAGGTCGATCTTGGCGACGCCGCCGGTGGTCGAGGGAGCGTCGGTGATCGAGTCGAAGTCGATCAGGTCGATGCCGGCGCCGCCATTGATAACGGCATTCTGGTGGTGCCAGACATAAATGGTGTCGTTGCCGTCGCCGGCGTTCACCGTCCCCTTGCCGCCGCCGCCGACTTCGAGATTGTTGTCATATTTGTCGCCGGTGCTGATCACTGTGCCGGTCAGATTGTCGGCGAGCAGGAAATAGACCTGGTCGAGATTGTTGTTGATGGCGATCGTCTGGCCGCTGTAGTCGATATGCAGGCCCGTGACATCCACGGCGTGCTTGCCGTTGGTGATCAGTTCCACCGAGGTGATGAAGCCGCTGGTGGCAGTGCCGTTGCTGACTTGCAGGTTGTCGACGTCGACGACGACCTGGTTCTTATGATTGTTCGGGTCGGAATAGGTGATGACGCCGTGTTTCTTGTCGATCTGGACGGCGGGCACCAGGGCCATGAAGCCGAATGTCTGGAACAGCGCCTGCTCGCTGAGCAGGCCTTCATATGTAAATTCCACAGTCATGTTCTGTCACTCCACGGGATCTGACAAGGTGGCTCGCCGGTCAAGATAGAAGTTTTCTTACAAGCTGCCCCCCCTGATCAGGGTAGATCGCATGGCAAAGCCGTGAATATCTTGCCAAGTGCAATCGTTTTAGACATAGTTAAACAAATGCTACACGTCCACGTAAGGCGGGATACTGTAGTGGCGCCAGCAAATCCGCGCCGATGCCAGATTACCTTAAATGTCGCGTGTTCGGGTTGAGGCATGATTGACCAGAATCGCATACGCACTGCAACGGAGGCCATTGTCGCGGCGGCACTGCTCGGCGAGGACTGGTCCGCGCCGCTTGCCGGCCTGGCCATGGCCGCAGGCGCACGCGACGCCGTGCTGATGCGCAACACCGAAAGCCGCATGGTGACGGCGGTGGTGACGGAGCAGGCGGCCGAAGGCGTGGCGGCATTTGTCGCCGGCAAGGCGCCGCCCAATTCGCGCTATGCCCGGGTCCGCATCGGGCCGCAGCATGGCTTTCGCGTCGACTATGACGATTACAGCGAGGATGAACTCCGGCGCGATCCGTTCTACCAGGAGTTCCTGCAGCCGGCCGGCGTCTTCTGGCATGCCAACGCCGTCTTGCATGAGAGCCGCGGCGAGCATGTCGAGCTGAGCTTCAAGCGCCGCAAGGCCGCCGGACCCTATAGCCGCGGCGATGCCGAGGCGCTCGACATCATCCTTCCAGATCTTCGCGCCGCAAGCCGCATCACCCGGCAAATGCTCGATGCCGAAGCGCGAGGCGTCGTGCGCATGTTGAAGAACCGGGGGCTCGCGACCTTCGAGATCGATCGCTGGGGCAGGGTGATTGCGGTGCACGAGCGCGGCGTCGAAGGGCTGCCGGTCGATGTCGTCCACCAGCGGCTAACAGCTGTCGATCGATCGTCCCAGGCGGGGCTCGACCGGGCGATTGCCGCAGCATTGCGGCCGGATGCCGGACGGATTGCGCTTGCCGCCCTCAGCGGCGCCGACAGCCGCCGCTATATCCTGCAGGTGCATCCTCTTCCGGATCGCGCCCGCGACCTGTTCCTGGCGGCGTCGGCTGTGGCGGTGCTGATCGAGAGGGATAAGCCGGCAGGTTATTCGCTCGCCTCGGCACACAATATCGCGCCAGTCTTCGGTCTCACCGAGCGGGAGGCTGAGGTCGCTTGCCTGCGCGCCGAGGGCCTGGAATTTGCGGCCATTGCTGTTCTGCTGAAAATAAGCCCGGACACCGCCCGGACTTATCTGAAATATGTCTATGACAAGATCGGCATCAGCCGCCAGGCGGAGCTTGTGGCGCTGATCACCCGACTCCTGGATTAGTTATCCGCGTGGGCCGGTGACGGCGAAATAGGCGCCCTGCGGATCGGTGCATTGTGCGATGAAGCCGCCGCCGGGCACTTCCGTGGGGCCGTTCAAGAGCATGCCGCCGCCGGCCTTGACCTTGTCGATGGCGGTATCGATCCCCGCGACCATGAAATAAAAGCCCCAGCACGGCATCGGTATATTCGGCGTCTTGGTCATCATGCCGCCGGCCATCTTGCCGTTATGGTCGAAAACGAGGTAGGTCCCCATCTCGCCCATGTCCATTTCCTGGTTCTTGGTCCAGCCGAACAGTTTGGAATAGAAGTCGAAGGCGGATTTCCATTCGTCGGCATAGAGTTCGTTCCAGCCGACCAGACCAGGCGTCATCGGGTCGAGTTCCGGTGGCATGGTTTCCGGCGGGATCGGCTTGAAGATGCAGATCACTGCGCCCTGCGGATCGGCAATCACCGCGAAGCGGCCGACAGTGGGAATATCGTCCGGCGGACGGCGGATCGAGCCGCCCAGTTCCGTGACCTTTTTGGCTGCGGCATCGACGTCGTCGACATAGACATAGCCGGTCCAGTTCGGCGGCACGCCCATCGACTTCAGTTCGTCAGGAAGCGGCATCATGCCGCCGACGCCGCGCTCTGTACCGGCGACGTTGAAGATGGTGTAGGTCATGCCTTCACCCATCGACATCGGCCTGGTCGTCCAGCCGACAACGGAGCCGTAGAACGTCTCGGCTGCCGCAGTATCGGTGGTCATCAGTTCGTGCCAGACGAACTTGCCGTGCAAGTCGCTCATGATCATCTCCTCCATTGGGTAGAATATCTGGCGTCCGCACCGCTATCCTCATGTGGTGCTTGACTATTTCCGTTGATATCAACATATTCTGGGCATGTCAAACCAACTGCTGATTCCTTTTTCCACGACAATCCTCATCCGGGACTGCTGTCTCTGTCTGCATGCGCAACGGGCGGCGCGCACCCTGGCCCGGCATTTCGACCGGGTGCTGAAGCCGTTCGGCATGACCAACGGCCAGTTTTCGCTGATGATGTCGCTGAACCGGCCTGAACCGGCGCCATTGGCTTCGGTCGCCACATTGCTCGGCATGGACCGTACCACGCTCACGGCTGCAATCAAAGTGCTGGAGGGCAGGGGCTGGATCAAAGTCGCCAAGGGGGCGCAGGATCGGCGGGAGAAATACCTGGCGCTGACCGATGAGGGGCAGTCGGTTCTCGCACCGGCCGTCGACGTCTGGCGCGAGACGCATGAGGAGATCGAACGAAAAATGCCGCAGGGCGAAGGCGATCGCCTGCGGCATGGATTGAATCTGCTGGCAGCTCTCGATTAGGCCGCGACGGTCACCGGCACTTCGGTCGAAGTGCGCATGGCGTGGCTATAGGGGCAGACGATGTGCGCCTTGGCGGCGAGGTCTTCCGCCACGGCGTGGTCGACGCCGGGAATATTGACGGTCAGCGCCACTTCGATGCCGAAGCCGCCGCCATCCTCGCGCGGGCCGAGGCCGACCGTTGCGGTGACGGTCGTTTCCGCGGGGATCTTCACCTTGGCCTGGCCGGCGACGAATTTCAACGCACCGAGGAAGCAGGCCGAGTAGCCGGCAGCGAAGAGCTGTTCGGGATTGGTGCCGGCTGCGCCGTCGCCGCCGAGCTCCTTCGGCGAGGTCAGCGTCACCTGCAGATTGCCGTCTTCCGACTTCGAGGAACCGACGCGGCCGCCGGTGGATGTTGCGCGGGTGGTGTAGAGGATGGGCATGGAAGTCTCTCCGTTTGAAATTGACAAAAGCGATATAGCGCCAATTTATATTGTGCACAATATAATTTTGCAAAATATTTTCGTTCGGCTATATTGGGCAGAAAGGAGAATGCCGAACCGATGAACGACGCCATGCTGAAGCTCGACAACCAGCTTTGTTTCGCGGTCTATGCCGCCTCGCATGCCTTCACCAAGGTCTACAAGCGGCTGCTCGCCGATCTGGGCCTCACCTATCCGCAATATCTGGTGATGCTGTTCCTCTGGGAAAAGAAGGTGGCGCTGGTCACCGAGATCGCCGCGGCGCTCGGCCTCGATACGGGGACGCTGTCACCGCTGTTGAAGCGGCTGGAAAAGACAGGCTTCATCCGCCGCGAGCGTAGCCGCGAAGACGAGCGGCAGGTCGCCATCCATCTGACGCCCGAGGGTCTGGCAGCGCACAAGCTCGGTCTCCAGGTCGGCGAGGGGATCGCCAAGGCGACCGGCTGCGACCTCGAGACTTTTGGCCAATTGTTGAGCGGCGTGAAGGCGTTGCGCCACAATCTGGAAGCCGCCTGAGAAGCGTCTTCAGGCGGCAGGCTGGTTGATCTGCCAGCCGGCGATCCAATCCGTCCGCAGCCGATCGCCCTCGCCGGTGAAGAAGGCCTCGACCGTGCGGCTTGTCGTGATGCGGTCGGAACGGAAGTTTCTCAGCGCCGTGCGCAATTCGCACCAGCCGACCAGATTGGTATAGGCGGAATAGTAGATCAGCGCGATCGGCCTGACCACGCGATTGGTGTCTCGGCCCTGCTCGTCGCGATAGCCGATCTCCAGCTTCTGCTCGTCGCGGATCGCCTGGCGGATCATGCCGAGATCCACGCCTGGCGGTTCCGGCGCCACCGTGCCCCAGGCATAGAGCGCATTGCCCATCACCACTTGCCTGAGCGGCGGCGGTACGGCGGCGGCGATCTTGCCGGTGACACGTTCGGCGGCATCCTTCAATTGGCGATCGCCGGTGCGCTGCAGCAGTGCCAGCGCCAGAACGATCGCCTCGGTCTCCTCGATCGAAAACATCAGAGGCGGCAGGTCGAAGCCTGCGCGCAGGATATAGCCTATGCCGCGGCCGCCCTCGATCGGCACGCGCATCGCCTGAAGCGCCGCGATATCACGATAGATCGAACGGACAGTGACCTCCAGCCGGTCGGCGATCGACTGCGCGGTCACCGGCTTGCCGGCGAGTTTCAGGATCTGGATGATCTCGAACAGCCGCGATGCCTTGCGCATCCGGATCTCCTTCGAAAAGTCTGGCTCCACCGAAAAAGCCTGACCGCAGGGAACACTCCTGACACAACGCTGTCAATTGGCTTGCGCTATCTCATCCGCACAAAGACCTGAAATTATGGAATTTCTGGGAAAATAACCCGGACAAACGACAAAGGCCTCCTGACATGAATTACGCGGAAAATCTCTGGCTCTACACGGCACTTCTCTTCGGCATCATCATCGTGCCCGGCATGGACATGCTGTTCGTGCTGACCAACGCCCTGACGGGAGGGCGCGGTTCGGGCTTCGCGGCCGTGTTCGGCATCATGCTCGGCGGCATGGTGCATACATTGACCGGCACGCTGGGCGCCACGGTGCTGGCTTTCGCCATGCCCTGGCTGCGCGAGCCGCTGATCCTCTTCGGCGCCGCCTACATGGTCTGGGTGGGCTATGGGCTGATCCGCAGCACGATCACGGTAGACAGAGCCGATGGGGTGCGTGTCAGGAGTTATGCCACAACATTCCGGCAGGGGTTGCTCACCTGCCTTTCCAATCCCAAGGCCTATCTGTTCATCATGGCGGTTTACCCGCAATTCATGAAGCCGCAATACGGCCCGTTCTGGCAGCAGGCGGTGGTGATGGGGGCGCTGACGATCGTGATGCAGTTCCTGATCTATGGCGCCATCGCGGTTTCGGCCGCTGCGAGCCGCCAGTTGCTCCTGACAAACCATTCGGCGACGATCTATACCGGTCGTGCCGCCGGCGGGCTGATTATCCTGGCGGCACTGTGGACGGCCTGGGAGGCGTGGGTGATGTTCCATTGACCGACAGCCTGGCTTCGTCGACCAGAAGTGCGGCAAAGGTGGCGAGCAGGATGAGCGGGGTCAGCGGCAGGCCCGCCTGGCCAAGCGGCAGCATGGCAATCGGCAGGATGGCGACGAGAATCAGTGACAGCCGGAGTGGCAATGCCAGCTGTGATCGCTCTCGATCCAGCGGCCAAAGCGCGGCAAAGGTCGCAAGCGCTCCGAAATCATAGGCGACGGAGTAGGGCACGACCAGCATATTGGCGATCAGCATAGCGAAGGCTCGGGCATGGGGATTGGCGAGCCGCCAAAGGATCAGGAGGAACAGGGCGAAACCGATCAGGGCAAAGGGCAGATGGATGCCCATCGCAGTCGCCGCATCGAGCCCGAGGCTGCGCGCCGAGCCGAAGGCCGAGCCGATCATATGCGGAAAATCGCCGCCAAACGTGTTCATGATCTCAGTCTGCTTAGGCACGACATAGTGCACATAATCGGACCAGCTCTCAGGGCCGAAGGCGAAGACCGAGAGCATGACGAGCATGATTGTCGTCGCAGTGGCCGCAGCGATCACGGTCCAGCGTCGTTCATATATCAGCAGCAGCGGTAGGAGGAGGCCGAGCTGCGGCTTGAACGTCAGCAGCCCGAAGAGAATACCCGCCATCACCGGCTTGCGGTCTCTGAGGGCTAGCCCGCCGACCATCAGCGCAGCCGTCAGGAAGCCGTTCTGCGTAGCAACAAGATTGCCGACGATGAATGGCGTCAGCAGGATGGCGGCAACTAGCGTCCAGCTCGGCCGCAAGCTTTGCACCGCGAGCAGGTAAAGTGACAGCGTGAAGCCCAGGAACAGCGCCATGGCCGGCATATATCCGAACAGGCCAAGCGGCAGCAGGAACAGTACCGCATGCGGCGGATAGCTCCAGTTATGCGGTGGATAATCGGCGCCGAATACGGTCTTCATCGCCGCGAAATAGTTGTCCGGCTTACCGAACAGGAGGGAGCCATGGCCGTCGAGCATCAAATGTCCGGCCATCCAGTAATTGGCGAAGTCCTTGTTCTTCACTTGAAACGGCAGCAGGTCGACCGGCGGACTCGAAAACGTCAGCGCCATCGCTGCTGCCGCCGCAACCATGACGACGGTGAGGACGAGAATCAGGGGGCGCAAGGATTGCCGCTGTTGCATCGAATGATCCGCAGGAACCCGTTTCGGGTCGTATCCTTATAGCCGACGGATCGTTGCCGGGTGGTGAACAATCACTTTTTAGCGACGTGACACCAGTTTTCTCGGGATTTTCTCGGGGGGAGAGGCCGCACTTCAACATAATCTCACCAAAAAGTTATTTTGCTTTTCCGCCCAATTTGTAATGTCTAACTGTTTGAATCAGTGGCCTGATATGTCTGGGCTCAAACGCAACTGGAGATCACCAATATGATGAAGAGAATACTGGCGGCCAGCATCCTCTGTCTGTTCGGCACGACCGCCGTTCTTTCCGCCGAGAACATGCATGATGCCCGCTCGCAAGCGATGAAGACGATTGGTGGCGCCGTGGGCGGGCTTGTCGCAATCGCCAAGGGCCAGAAGCCCTATGATGCCGGCGCCGTGAAGGCGTCGCTGACAAAGATCAGCGAGACGATCAAGGTCTTCCCGACCCATTTCCCGTCCGGCTCAGAAAACGATGATGATGTTGCCAGCCCGAAGATCTGGGCCAACATGGATGACTTCAAGGCGCATGCCGCCAAGCTTGGTTCAGATGCCGATATGCTGCTGGCGCAGCTTCCGGCCGACCAGGCTGCCGTCGGTAACGCGCTCAACACGCTGGGCAACGATTGCGGCGCCTGCCACCAGACCTATCGCCTGAAGAAGTAAGGTTCTCTCCTGTCCGCCGCAGCAATGGTCTTCGGACGTGGCTGCGGCGGCTTTTCGTATGAGAGGGCCTCTGGTCTGCATCCGTAGGCCATGGCAAATTCGCCCAAACCAAAGCGGGAGAGAAAGCATATGGCGGGCAAAGTGGTGAAGGCGATCGGCGGTCTGATCGTTCTCGGCGTGATCGGCGCCGGCGCGTTTCTCTATATTACCCGGCCGCAGCCGATGCCCGATTCCTATTGGAGCCAGGCCGGCACACCCGATGTCAAGAACGGCGAACTGGTGTTTTCGATGGGTGGCTGCGTCTCCTGTCACAAGGCGCCGGACGCCAAGCCCGGGCAGGAATTGACCTTGTCGGGAGGGCTGGCTCTGAACAGCCCATTCGGCACTTTCCACGTGCCCAACATCTCGCCTGACGACAATGCGGGCATCGGCAAATGGACGCTCGCCGAATTCGGCAACGCCATCACGCGCGGCGTCGGCCCTGATGGCAGTCATCTCTATCCGGCTTTGCCTTACAGTTCCTATATCCGCATGACGCCCAAGGATGTCGGCGACCTCTTTGCCTATATCAAGACGCTGCCGAAGAGCAGCAATGTCGCCCCGGCGCACGAGATCAATTTCCCCTTCAATATAAGGCTGCTGCTCGGAGGCTGGAAGTTCCTCTATCTCGACGATCAGCCGCGCATCCAGATGGCGACCGCCGACGAACAGGTGAAGCGCGGCCAGTATATCGTCGAAGGACCCGGCCATTGCGGTGAATGCCATACGCCGCGCGATCAGTTCGGCGGCTTCAAAGCCAATATGTGGCTGGCCGGCGCCCCCAACCCGGAAGGCAAGGGCAAGATACCGGATATCACGCCCGGCGGCGCGATCGCCTCGTGGAGCGAGGACGACATTGCCGGCTATCTCGAAAACGGCATGACGCCGGATTTCGACACGGTCGGTGGCTCAATGGTCGAGGTGCAGAAGAACATGGCCAAGCTGCCCAAGGAAGACCGCGCAGCCATCGCAGCTTATTTGAAGGTCATTCCGAAGCGCTGACTATCGCGGCCGGCGCGCGAGATTGTTCGGCGCCAGCCCGCAATATCATGTCCGCTTGCCGCACACTTTAAGTGCGAAAGCATATTCGTAGGCGATTTCCTCAAGCCGCTGGAAACGGCCCGAGGCGCCGCCGTGGCCGGCACCCATATTGGTCTTGAGCAGGATGGCGTTGCCGCTGGTGGAGAATTCCCGGAGCTTCGCCACCCACTTGGTCGGCTCCCAATAGGTGACGCGCGGGTCGGTCAGGCCCGACAGCGCCAGGATCGGCGGATAGGGTTTCGCGCCGACATTGTCATAGGGCGAATAGGAGGCGATATTCCTGTAGTCGGTGATGCTTTCGATCGGATTGCCCCATTCCGGCCATTCCGGCGGGGTCAGCGGCAGCGTGTCGTCGAGCATGGTGTTGAGCACGTCGACGAAGGGCACCGCGGCGATGATGCCGCCGAATTTCTCCGGCGCCAGATTGGCGATGGCGCCCATCAGCATGCCGCCGGCCGAGCCGCCCTCGGCGACGATCCGGTCATAGGCGGTGAATGTCTCGGCCACCAAGTGGTCGGCTGCGGCGATGAAATCGGTGAACGTGTTGGTCTTGTGGCCCATCTTGCCGTTTTCGTACCAGGCAAAGCCCTTTTCCTTGCCGCCGCGGATATGGGCGATGGCATAGACGAAGCCGCGGTCGACCAGCGATAGCGCGTTGGTGTTGAAGCCGGCGGGAATGGTGATGCCATAGGCGCCATAGCCGTAGAGCAGGCAGGGCGCCGAGCCGTCAAGCGGCGTATTCTTGCGGTAGAGCAGCGACACCGGCACTTTCTGGCCGTCCGTGGCGGTGGCAAAGATCCGCCGGGTGACATAGTCCTCGATAGTGTGGCCGGACGGCACTTCCTGGGTTTTCAGCAGCACGCGCTCGCGGGTGCGCATGTTGTAGTCGAAGAGCTGGGTCGGCGTGGTCATCGACGAATAGCTGAAGCGGACCCAGTCGGTGTCATATTCGAGCGCGCCGCCGAAGCCGAGCGAGTAGGCTTCCTCGTCGAAGCCGATGGCATGCTGCTCGCCGGTGGCGCGGTCGCGGATGAGGATGCGCGGCAGGCCCTCGTGGCGTTCCATCCAGACGAGATGGCCCTTATAGGCATCGACGGAGAGGATCAGCGTGCCGGACCGGTGCGGCACGACCTCGGTCCAGTTCTCCTTGCCAGGCGATTCAACGGGCGCCTGCATGATCTTGAAATCCTTGGCATCTCCGTCATTGGTCAGGATGAAGAAGACGTCACCGCCCTCGGCCATCTCATACTCGATGCCGGTGTCGCGCACCGCGATCAGCTTCGGCTCCGCCGTCAGGTCCTTGGTCGACAGGATGCGGTATTCCGAGGTCTCGTGGTCATGGATGTCGATGAAGATATAGTCATCCAGCGACGAGCCGCCGACGCCCATGAAGAAGCCCGGATCCTCTTCCTCATAGACCAGCCGGTCGGCCGATTGCGGCGTGCCGAGGATATGATGGAAGACTTTTGAAGGCCGGTGATTGTCGTCGAGCATCGTATAGAAGAAGCTCTGGCCATCCGGCGCCCAGGTGCCGCCGCCGCCGGTGCTCTCGATCACGTCGGGCAGATCCACACCTGTGGCGAAATCGCGGACCTTGACGGTAAAGAATTCCGAGCCCTTGTCGTCATAGCCCCAGAGGCCCTTGTCGTGACCGGACGTGTGATTGATGCCCGACATGCGGAAATAATCCTTGCCCTCGGCCTCGCGATCGCCATTGAGCAGGATTTCCTTGATGCCGTCGCCGCCATCGCGCTCGATGCGGAAATAATGCGCCTGCTCGCCGCCGGTGACGAACAGCGAGCCATAGGCATAGGGGCCGTCCTTCATCGGCACGGAGGAATCGTCCTCCTTGATGCGGCCGCGCATTTCCTTGAACAGCGTCTTGCGCAGTTCCTCCGTGTCGGCCATGGCGGCGTCCTGGTAGGTATTCTCGGCCTCCAGGTAGCGGCGGATGTCCGGGTCGAGCACGGATGTGTCGCGGAACACGTCCTGCCAATTGTCGGCCCGCAGCCAGGCATAATCATCCGTCCGGGTGATGCCATGGCGGGTGTCGGTCGCGGGTTTCTTTTCGGCTTTCGGAGGTGAGGGAAGATTGTTGAAAAGGGCCACGTTATACTCTCTCAGGAGATGCTCTTGTCCGCCAGACATAAAGGGCTGATGCTGCGACTTCAAGGCGGCTGGCGCTCGATGAGGAATTGGCCTATGAGCGCGCCGGTGAAATGCGTGGATATGATGGAATGACGATATCTAGACTTCTGGCCGGCTTCGCAGCGCTCGCAGTTTCGGTGGCATGCCTTGCGGGTGCCGCAGTGCCGACGACGACGCCGATCCTGCCGAAGCCCCATGCCCATGCCAACCGTCTGCTGGAGCCGACCCTGAAGCTCAGCAGCACCACGCCGGGCCAGACGACTGTGGCACTGACCTTCGACGCCTGCATGGGCAAGGCCGATCACCGCATCCTCGATGCGCTGGTCGACAACCATATTCCGGCGACCATTTTCGTCACTGCCCGCTGGCTGAAGCACAATGCCGAGGCCTTTGCCATCATGCAGGCGCATCCCGATCTGTTCGAGATCGAGGATCATGGCCTCAACCACATCCCGGCCGTCGATCGCCCGGCCAGCATCTATGGCATCAAGTCGGCGGGTTCGCCTGAGGCGGTGGCGCTGGAGGTCGAGGGCGGCACGGACGCGATCGTCAAGGCCGGTGCGACGAAGCCGAAATTCTTCCGTGGTGCGACGGCAAAATACACGGCATCGTCGATCAAGCAGATTGAGGCGCTGGGCTACAAGATCGCCGGCTATTCCGTCAATGGCGACGGCGGCTCGCTGCTCGGCCGCGTCGCCACCGAGCGCAACTATGCGCGCGCCAAGGATGGCGACGTGATCATCTCGCATATCAACCAGCCGACACATGACGCCGGCGAGGGCGTAGTGGCCGGTATTTTGGCGTTGCAGAAGCGCGGCTATCATTTCGTCCTGCTGCGCGACCAGCCGGAAGTGCTGGGGCAGACGGCGCAGCGGTAAGTCAGGCGGAAAGGTTCGAGCTGATTATCGGATAGGGCTTTACCAGGATATCGCCGGGAATCTGCCATCCGTCGACCAGCTTACGGATCATGCCAAGCGTCAGAGGACGATGCTTCGACAATATCTCGGAGGCGCGCGACGCTGAGCCGAGTAGGTTGGCGAGATCACTCTGACCATAGCCCTTATTCTGCATGAAACCGGTCAGGAATTCGATTGGATCGATGTCATCGATCGGCCAATGCCGGGCTTCGTAGGCATTTACCAGATCGGTCAGCACGTCGAAGCGGTCAGCCTCAGCGGTAACCGGTTCCGGCAGATGGTCGAAATAGTGCTCGATTTCGACAAGAGCCCAATCATAGTCGGCTTCGGTTTTGAGAGAGCGGATATCATTCATCACACTGTCCTCGCATCGATCCTGTCATATTCGGCATGCGTTCGGTTGCCTCGCCGGAGGGGGGCGGCTGTAAAATGCCTTGAGCGTTTTCAAAGAAATGACATTCCGGCAATTTTCCCATTGTGGGAAATGTGGCGAGTTCTCTTCCTGACTTCAACTCTATTCTAAACGCCGGCAATCTCCTGCCAAATCTGCCAGTTCGGCGAAGTGTCCCGCTGCAGCAGCGGATGATCCGAGCCGATATTCAGCGGCAGTCCGCGGCGGTGGGCGGTCAACACCAGGCGGCGGTCGATGCTCGGACTATGGCCCGGGCGGCTGGCAAGGGCGGCGAGCGGCTCGATCGGATCGTTTGCGAAATAGCCGGAATAGGATTGGCGGATTTCGATGAATTCTCGCAGGATATCGGGCAGGTGCTCGAAAGCCTGGCCGAGGTCGCGGTGATAAAAATTCGGTGCCGGCGGCAGGAAGGGCGATTTGAGCGTCGCCAGCGTTGCCGGCGGCAGGCCGGCGAGTTTTCTGGCGATGCCGATGCTGACACCGCGCTCGCCGAGCAGGTGGCAGAGATTGAGGCGCAGCAGCCAGAGCGCCACGTCGCCCTTGCCGGAGTTGGCCATCGCCGTCACCCGCGCCAGTGCCTCGCGCGCCAAGGCGAAGCGTTGTCCAGCAGGGAGTGACTGATCGCGTGCCATCAGGCAGGCCGAAAGCGCCAGTTCATGCTCCGGGCTCGGTGGGACGGCGTTGCGCCAGGCGCTTTCATATTTCTGGGCGAAGGGCAGGGCAAATAGTTGTTCTCGCCAAGCTGTCGCTGGGAGGGGCGATATTGCCGCCTGTGGTGTGATCAGCAGGTTTCGTGCGGTGAGCGTCTCCGCTCGGTCGGCTTTGCAGGCGAAGAGATTGAGCAGAAAACCGTCAGGCGATGCCGCGTCGAAGGGCACCAGGGCACCAAGGCCCGGCGCCAGCCGATAGATGCCGTAGCCGAGCGCCTGGAAGGCCTCGATCAGGCCGTGATTGACTTCGGCGCCGTGTTTGAGCTCGAACATGACCAGCGGCGATTGTCGGCTGAAGAAATTGGCGCCGCCGGACAGGATTTTGACTTCCTCGCCTTCGGCATCGAGCTTGACGAAGTCGATTCCCGCGTGGATGCCCTCGCGTTCGAGGAAAGCGTCCAGCGCATAGAGTTCGATTCGCTCGCGCTCGCCGCCTGCGCCATAGAGCGAATTGGTCTCGCTGTTGCCGGAGACGGAAATCTCGGCCGCGCCGTCATGGTCGGACAGGCCGGCATGGACCCAGCGCATGCGGTCGGCGAGACCGTTGAGCGCGATGCTTTGCGCCATCATCCGGCCGGGTGTCACCGTTGGCTCGAACGCCCAGACATGGCCGGATGTCAGGGCAGACGCGATGCTGAGCCCGTAGACGCCATGGTTGGCGCCGATGTCGAAGGTATTCATCTCGGGCGTCACGAGCGAGCGGATGAAGTCCATCTCGTCCTCGAACCAGTCCTCCTGTTCGAGCAGGATATAGCCGGTCATCAGTTGGATCGTCGGGCTGACGCAGACGCGCACGCCGTTCTTGATGGTGATGGGCCAAGGGGCAGGCATGGTCGACATGAGCGCTTTCCGGTCAAACAGGATCAGCTGTTGACTATCGGCAAACGCTTGCCCGGGCCTGTCAGCCGGCACGCTCTACGACCATTCGCGGGTTCAACTGAGTGCGTTGCGCGCCTTGAAGCCGAGATAGACGGAATGGCTGATCCCCATGAGGATCAGGAGATTGTTGTCGAAATCGACAAAGCGAAAATTATAGACCACATGCCAGATGAAGATCGCGCCGAGGATCAGCGTCCACATAAACGCCTGCAACCGATAGAGCTGCGGTCCGTGCTCGTCCGACAGGATATCGAACAGGAAACCGCCGGAAGGGCGCTTCGCGGCCGACTCGTCGGTGAGTTGGACGGCCGCCAGTCCCGTTGCGCCGCTGATGCCCAGGAGCACCAATATGCCCGGTGTCACAAGATTCTGATATTGGCCGGTGGATAGCCWGATGAACACGAAGCCAATGCTGGACAGGATCAGCCAGAAGGCCATCTGGCTTTTCGCCAGGCTGTAGGTGCCGCGCAGGACGCTCGCCGCCGCGTTTGGACCGGCTAGCCTCGCAAGAGATCTGTCCAGCCGCATGATCTCTGCATCCGCACCGGAGATCCTCGTCTTTTTTGCGTCATCGGTTTCGCCAGCTGGGGCAGCGTCACGAAGCACCTGGGCCTTTGTCCGTTGATCGTCCAGCTCCGCGCCGGTCCAGGTCTGGTCGCCATCGCGCAGGATCGACGATTGGCGGACGTAAAGAATGAAGCTGATGATCAGGAGGCTGAGCGCCATGGCGCCTGCAATAGTGACGCCCTTATAGAAAACGATGAGGACGGTTGCCTGTTTCATCACGACTTCCGGCGTGTCCGTGCGCGACCGGGACAGACCGACCGCGATCGATTTTTCAGAAAAGCCGGAGTCGGAATGCAGCAGGTCTCGCCAGAATTCCGCCGATTCCTTGGACGCATCCTCCTGCGCCGTGAGTGTGATCAGGATTGTCTGCGGCGTCGCGATCGGCTTGGCTTTCTGCTCGAGATGATCCGCCCTGAGATTGTTGAGAAATATGGACAGGGGAATGGTGGCCGACTGGTCCGGGTTCTTCTCCATGGCGGCTGAAGCACCCGAGACGATCAGGCAGAGCGTGTGCTCGAAGGAGGTTCGCTTTGGCCAGGCGAAGTGGAGGGTCAGCTTGTCGGAGGCATTGCCCCAGAACCACGTCGTGTCGTCGACAGCAGCCTTTTCGGTGTCTTTGTTGACAGCAGCCTTGCGGGCGTCTTTGTAGACGCCTGCCTTCTCGGCTTCAACGCCGCATGTTTCAGCGCTGACAGCGTCGTCGCTGCTTGGCTGAAGGTAAAAAGCAGTAAGGCTGATGCAGATAATCAGTGCGACCGCGCCAAGGATCGCCAATGCACGGCTTATTTCGCGCTCTTTCATCGCCCCCTCCGTCACAGGCCTCTCCCGGCACAACACTGTTGGAGCCGGGTTTTGGGCAATGGCCTGCAACTCATACGATAGTTCAATTATGAGGGGAGGTCAATTGCGGCGTGCACCTCGGCTCCCGCCGATTTTGCCGGACATGCGGAACCGGTCTCACGACAGCGATCAGTGCCTGACCACGGAGCGTTGGATTTTCCCGGGCCTGCCGTTATAGGCTGAAGTCGACATGCATCCGACGGCGATTGCGCCGGCGGCAAGAAGAGGAGATGGTGATGGAATGGTCGAAGGCGAGCCTGCTGGCACAGGCGATGGGCAAGATCGACGAGGCAACGCGCGCGGTGACGCCGCCCATCCATGTCAGCTCGACCTTCATCCGCGATCCGGACAACCAGTACCGATCGGGAAACATCTATGGCCGGCCCGACAATGAAACGGTCCGTGAAGCCGAAAGCGTGCTGACCATGCTCGAAGGCGCGGCCGCGTCGATGCTGCTCGGCTCCGGCATGTCTGCGGCCACGGCGGTGTTCCTGGCGCTGCAGCCCGGCGACCATGTGGTGGCGTCGGCTGTGATGTACTGGGCTTTGCGCAACTGGCTGAAGAACGATGCGGCCGGCTGGGGCCTGAAGGTCGATTTCGTCGACACGACCGATCTCGATGCACTTGCCGGCGCCGTCCGGCAGGACGAGACCAAGCTCGTCTGGATCGAGACGCCGTCCAACCCGATGTGGTCGGTGACCGACATTGCCGGCGCTGCCGCGATCGCCCATGGCGCGGGCGCCCGGCTTGCGGTGGATTCGACGGTGGCGACGCCGATCCTGACGCAACCGTTGTCGCTCGGCGCCGACATCGTCATGCATTCAGCGACCAAATATCTCAACGGCCATTCCGATGTCCTCGCGGGCGCGCTGTGCACCGCGCGCGAGGACGATTTCTGGGCGCGCATCAAGCGCGTGCGCTCGACGCTCGGCCAGATTCTCGGCCCGTTCGAAGCCTTTCTGCTGCTGCGCGGCATGCGCACGCTCGATCTTCGCGTGCGGGCGATGAGCGCCTCGGCCATGGCGGTCGCGAAGCATTTCGCGTCCGATCCGCGGGTGCTGGAGGTGCTCTATCCCGGCCTGCCTGTCCATGCGGGCCACGCGATTGCGGCGCGGCAGATGCAAGATGGCTTCGGCGGCATGCTGTCGATCCGCGTGCGGGCCGGCGAGGAAGCGGCGGTCCGGACCGCGGCGAATGTGAAACTCTGGAAGCGCGCGACCTCGCTGGGCGGGGTTGAATCGCTGATCGAGCACCGCGCCTCGATCGAGGGGCCGGGGACGCCGTGCCCGAGCGATCTGCTCAGGCTGTCGGTGGGGCTGGAGACGCCGGGGGATTTGATCGAGGATCTTGGGGCTGCGTTAAGAGCAAATATGTGAATGGAGGCTGCGGCCGCGCTTTGTGGGTTGCGCTGTGGCCCTCAGGGATTGTCATGCGGGTGCGAAGAGCCGGGGACGAAATCGCGTGAATTTTTCAAGCACTTTGCGCCCGAAGCCGACGCGGATGTTCGAACCTTGAATCGAAGCGAGGATGGAAGCTACAGCCATCGTCTCCGCCTTGCTGTCAGGCGAGCGACGAGACCACAAAGACCCAGGACAATGAGAGGAGGTATCGCATGCGCATACTCGCCATGGAACATAACCGTAGCCGCAGCCGCCAGCATGACGGTACTCCCGAGCAGTGAGCCGTAAAGGCGCAATGGTTTGAAGATGAGCATGACCGCGGTCGTGAGCTCGCAGATGGCGGTCAGATAATGAAAGCCTTGCGGATAGCCCCACCGGGCGTAATCCGCGGCAACTTCGGGACTGACGAAGGTGTTGCCATAGGCCCCTATGACGAAGAAGCCTCCAAGCAGCCAGACAAGGACGTTTCCTGGGTGAAATCCGGGCATGAAGGAGGCTTTCTTCTCGAATCCCGATCGGGGCAGGTTGACGGGAAGAGCACGGGTAATCTCAACGCGACGGCGCTTGAAGAGCGAGCCTGCGGCTCGCCAGGCGCCAGCCTTGCGGTGTTCGCCGCAGCTCGTCGGTGTAAGTTACGCTCGCCACTGCGCCGTTCGACAACAGGCCGAGGCCCTTTGACTCGGCCAGGATCTCGTCGTTGGGGCCTTCGTGAACGAACACATTCGTGGTGTGATGCGCGCTTGCGTGGCCCTCCTGGCTCGCCATGTGGCGGATCGCTGCAATGCCTGTGACCGGGGGAAACCCAAAAACGCTCGAGTCAAAAAAGGCATCCTCGGTAAAGACTTCACCGAACCGGTCCCACGCATGGTTGTCCACGAGATGTGCCCAGAGCGAGAGGATTTGGTTGATCTCGACGATGTCGTCCGTCGTTGGTTTCATTTCTCATGGTCCTTGAAAGGGATGGCGTGCAATTTCGCTGCCATGCTGGAGGTCGGATGCAGCGTCCTTCCGGGACGTCAATATCCCCGCCTCACTGATCGCTCCTGTGAATGCCGGGCCTATAAAGTGCCCGGCTGAAAGCGATCACCAGTTGATCGGGCCCTGCGTGTTGAAAAACCGGCCGCTCGGTCCGGCGTCGTCCAGCAAGGCATATTTGACCGATGCCTTGACGCCGTCCTCGATGGTGACGTAGCCGCTGCCCCTGTTCAAATCGGTCATGACATAGCCGGGGCAAATGGAGTTGACCTTGATCGGCGTGTCGCGCAATTCGAAAGCAAGCTGCACAGTCAGCATGTTGACTGCGGCCTTGGAGGCGGCATAACCGAGCCATTTGACATGGGGGTTCGGGTTCCCCGGATCGCCGTTCCACCAGAGCGATCCCACACTGCTCGACAGGTTGACGATGCGTCCGCTGGCGGCCTGGCGGATCAGAGGCAGCATTTTCTGCGTCACGATCACGGTGCCGATGAAATTGACCTCGAGTGTTTCCCGCATGGCGTCCGTCGCCACGACACCCGGAAAATCGTCGGTGTCGAGCAGCAGGATGCCCGCATTGTTGATCAGGATGTCGAGCCTGCCAAAACGCTCGCCGATCGAAGACGCGGCAGCGTCAATCGTATCAGGCCGATTGAGATCGATTTCGATTGCCTCGACTGCCAGCCCCTCGGCGCGTAGGGCGTCAGCCTTTTCCTTTCCGCTTGCCAGATCGCGTGCGCCGAGAAGGATGAACACGCCCTCACGGCCGAGCTGGCGAGCCGTTTCAAAACCGAGGCCGCGGGTCGCGCCGGTGACGAGTGCGATCTTTTGATGTGTGGGCATTCATTTTCTCCGGGCAGGCGCGCCTTGCTGGGCGACGCTGTTTGCAATGACGTTGCTCAGCAACGCATTGTGAAATTGCACGGAAAATTATGTCTGTCAATGACAAATGTCACTAGGTGACATTTTGTTGGAATTGGACGATGCTGGCCGCCCGGTCGAAGAAATCGGGCAGCGACATTGCAGCTCCTCCCTCCACCCAACTGCTGATCGATGCCCGAATGAGCGCGAAAACTGTTCCCGCGATCGTATAGGCGACAATATCCGGGAGCGGAGACGGTCTGTCCGGGGAGGCGAGGATATGGGCGACTTCGTCGATCAGCTCGGCAATCATCTGTTCCTTTCGCGCGGAAATGCTCCTGTTGGAACGGATTGCCGTCTCGATGGTGAGGAAGAAGCGCGATTTCTCCTCGAAGGCCATCAGCATCGCCCGCGCAGCGGCAAGAAGGGCTGCTACGGGCGGCTCCGACTTGAGCCGCTCCTTCAGCTCTTCCCGGATGATCGTCATGCCGTCCTGCACCCAGCTGACGATCACGTCCTCCTTTGTCGGGAAATAACGCAGCAGCGTACGGGGCGAAACGCTGACGGCAGCAGCGATATCGGCGACGGTCGTCTCCTCGAATCCGCGCTTGTGGATTAGGTCCAGCCCGGCCTCAAGCAGCTGCGTTCGCGTGCGATCCTTCTTGTCTTCCCGGAGTCCCAAAATTTTCTCCACGCTGAATGCGATGGGCTTCTTTTGACACATAATGCCATTTGTCGTCCAGCGACAGAGATACGGCTTGGAGTCAAGCGACTTCACGCTTTTGAGGACGGTGACTCTGCATTCCCAGAGACTGGCGCCCCAATGAGACGGAAAGCAGCCCTTCGTGCCGCGTGCATCACTCCTTCTCCACAAGCCCGTCCAACACCGCTCCTACCGGCCCGGTCAAAGTCGATCGTCAGCATATTTCCCTCGATTGCCGAACTCGCGGTGGAACACCCAGTCGCCGATCGCAAAGGCCGAAAGCGTGCACCTTCGACTTCGCCACCGGTTCGCCCTAAATTGCCAAATCGAAATGAAGCTTCGTGCAAGTCTTGCGAATGCTTCGCGAGCGACAATGCGACGACACGAACCGGAGAAACAAATGATCACAGAACATGTCGCGCAATGGACCAATCGCCAAAGGGAGCAGTTCCGGCTTTGTGATGCCCTTGACCAGATGGCCGAGCGCCTACCGCTGTTCGAGGTCCAGGCGTGCGCGGAAGTCGTTTCGAAAATGCTGTCGACACTTTCGTCGGCTCACGCTTATGAGGAGGGCGAATTGTTTCCGCGGCTCGAGGCAAGCTCGTCACAGATCGGCGGCGTGCTATCGATCTTTCGAGCCCACCACGCTGAAGACCGCGCGGAAGCAGAGCGGATCGCGTCGTTGATTGCAGACATGGCGGAACGGGGTGTGATGGACGTGATTGCGCAGTTGAAAATTCAAATGCCGCTCTTCGCCCGCAGTCTGCGCAGGAACGTCCAGTTCGAACAGGCGATCTGCCGCGCCTTGTTTGCCGCGGCAAAATCTTCGACGGAGCAGTCGGGAACCGTGCGCCGGATGGCGTCGTAGAGAATGGGCAGGGTGGGGCCGCATTGCGGCCCCGTCTGCAGCTTCACTTCTTCCAGGTCTGGTTCTGGCCGGGCTGACGTTGGCCCTGGAGACCCGGGCTCTGCGTGTTGCGCTGATCCTCGACCTCGACCTCGGTATGGCGGACGCTGTCGTCGACGGTTTCAGTCCGCTGGCTTTCGGATTTCTTCAGCACCACTTCCTCGGTGACCCGGGCGTCCTTCCGGACCACGGGCTGTTCGTGATGCTCTTCCGCTTCGATGGTCCGGTCGCGGAAAGCCGTGTCGGCGTCGGTGATCGGGCGATCGACATTGCGCCGCTCGACAGACACGTTTTCGTCCCGCAGTGCGACGGCTTCGGAAACCGGAGTGTCGACCACATAAGAACGAACGCGCACGCTGCCGCTGTTGACATCGCGCTTGCCGATCTTGAGGTCCTCCTTGACGACCGGAATGACGTCCTCGCCCGAGGTGGATCGATCGACCGCAAAAGCGTCTTCCGTGGTGCGTGACGCCTGGTCGGCGCGAAGGGACGACGCTGAGCGATCGAAGCCGGGATTGCTCGGCGTCCATCCTTCGGCGCGCCAGCTGTCGGCCCATTCGTCGACGTCGATCGTGCCTTCGTCATCGAGAATATCGAGCGCCTGGCCGTGCTGCGTTTCTGTGACATTGCTGACGGTCACGAGATAACCGCCCCGGCGCAGACCTTCCGCATAGACGGCGCGGTCGTCATCGGGGAAAAAGAAATCGCCGAGTGCAGCCCAAAAGCCGCGGCTTTCGCCGACGTCGGTGGCAGCGACATTGTCGGATTCGTTGCCGGGAACGAGCCGGACATCGCTCTGCGCAATCCCTGCGGCGACGAGGTCACGCGTTGCCTCTTCGGCGTCGGAGCGATCTCGGAAGAAGGCTGTCAGTGTACGCGCATTTTGGGTTTCCATTTAACTCTCCTGTTGGTTTTTCTCTGGGTCAATCACTTCCCGTTCGACGATCGCCTGCTGTTTGCGCACTGTGACGGGCACTCGTACGGTCTGCTGGTCGCGCCTTCGCATCACGTGCAGCTCTTCCCGCAGCACCAGCCTCTTCTCGACCACGAGGACTTCTTCAATAACGGGAATGATCGTCGTATCGCCTTCGACACGAACCTCGGGGGCAGTGGTCACGATTTTGTCGATCGGCACCCTCTTTACCTCGACGTCGCAGTGTTCGAGATCAGCAGTGGCATGCTCCACGATTTCCTGGGTGACGGTCTGCACCCGCACACGTCCGGTGATCCGCTCTTCGACGCCGATGCTGATTTTTTCTTCCGCCAGGGGAATGCGTATCGATCCGTTCATGCCTGTTCCTTTCATTTGGGAACGATCGCGGAGTCGCTTAGTTCCGAAGTTTTACCCGGAAGAGGCAAGATCATAGCTTGGCAGGGTGAAATGAGTGCTATCCGGCATTATGCCATGTCGCCATGGGGGTAAGCATGGAGAAAGTCACCGAAGCGTAGGCCCGTCCGTTTCAGACCGACGTGTCCGCGGAAACCGGCCATGTTCCCGCCGTGAAGCTTTCAAACATTGCGGGAGTTCGGGTGAAGCGCTCGGTCGGACGGAACGGGACACGCCTGGCGTTTCGTTGCCCGCAGCGAGAAATCGGCAAAATCACTACGTCTTCCATACCCGTCGTGGCCGATTGACACGGTCGAGTCTTCGAGAGTCAAAAGTGTTCGGCCCGCCAAAGGTTCCTTCGTGTCAATCGGGCAAGGCCTGCGCCAGGGCGCGGAGACACCGCCATCTTGCCCCCAACCGGCCGCCTGGCAGATGGTGGCCAAGATGCCGGGATCGCTTCGCGCCGAAGGTGGGCGCGAGGGTGGTTACGTCAGGAGCGGACGTGGGGCGGCAGCACCGCTACGCCTTTCTTGCGCAGCGGAGAGCATGGCGACCACGCAGGCCAGTGCAAGGGCCACGGCACCTAGCACCGGCAAGCTGCGATAGCCATATCCGCCATCGAGCAGACCGGCGCCGACCATCGCTGCGATGGCAATGCCGATATTGAAACCCGACGGGATGAGCGAAGACGCCAAAGTCGGCGCATCGGCCGTCCACATCAGGATACGAGCCTGAACCGGGGTACCGATGGCGAAATTGAGAGCACCCCAGACGAAAATCGTCGCGGCCATCGGCCATGGATAGGGGCTGACCAGGTAAAGAGTGACGAGCACGCCGGCCTGGACGGCAAGCATGACGATCAGCGACGGCATCAGTTTCCAATCCGAAAGCCGCCCGCCGATCAGGACACCCAGCGTTGCCCCGACGCCATTGAGCAGCAGTATCCAGGGAATGACCATGGCATTGAGGCCCGTCACCTCCCTGAGCAGCGGCGTGATATAGGTGAAAGGCACCATTTGCCCGATCATCAGCGCCAGCACGATGATCAGCGAGGTCCAGACCTGCTGGCGGCCGAGCACGCGCACTTCGCGGCTCAGATGACTGGAATGCTGAACTTCTGCTTGCGTCTGCGGGATCAAGGCCCAGATTGCGGCCAATGCCAGGACGCCGACCACCGTCATTGCCCAGAATGTCGCCCGCCATCCCCAGAGCCCGCCGATCGCCGCACCCGCAGGCACGCCGATAATGTTCGAGACTGTCAAACCGGCGAGGATCACGGACACGGCACGCCCCCGAAACGCCTGCGGTACCAGGCTGATCGCAACCACCATGGCAATGCCGAAATAGGCGCCATGCGCGATGGCCGTGGCAATTCGGAAAAGCAGCATGGCGGCGAAGCTGGGCGCGAGTGCGCAGGCGATTTGCCCCAGGCAGAAGGCGATCGTCAGGACGATGAGAATGGTGCGGCGTGAGACACGTCGTGTCGCCATGGTCAATAGCGGTCCGCCGACGGCGATGCCCAAGGCATAGCCGGAGACAAGGTAGCCGGCAAACGGGATCGAGACGTGTAGTCCGGTGGCGACATCCGGGAGGATGCCGGCGATGACGAATTCGGTGGTGCCGAATGCGAATGCGGCCAGGAACAGGGCGAACAGGGGTAGGGGCAAATCCGGCTCCAGTGGGAGGAGATATAAGGATTTCTTTATGTCATGTGGAGTGTTGGGGCAAGGACAATTGGTTTTGTGGGGTGAGGAGTGCGCCGCCAAAAAACTGAATTATTTGGCGAATTGCCGCCTCGGCCGATAAGCTGCCGTCTTCGGAATCGCGGCGGCTTCGTATGGATGGCGCAAATTGTAACTTTAATATCAATTCATCACAATCAAAGATTGCGACCTTAAATCAGGAGACGGAATTGCTGAATTTTGTCACTAAGTATGTCCGCAGGGTCGCCCTCAGCAAGCGTTGCAAGCAGCATCGCTTCCATGTCTCTATCTTCAAGGACGACAATAAGTTTCGAATGCATCAGCCATTGCTCCCGAATCGTTATTTGAGCCAGGCGGTCAGGTCCTTGGCGTCCAATGATAATTGCGAACTGGCCGACACCATGCGGCTTTAGATAGTTGGCGATTTGTAAGACATGTGCTTTAGAAACCTTGCCTTTACTATTTTTTGCATCAACTAAGACGTAGTCGGCACAGTAGCGCTGGCGTAACGTAAGCCAAAAACCTTCGGAAGCATAGTTAGGAAAGATAAAGTCTCTTCGATTGACTTTTTCGAAGTCGGCGTTCTCAGAAAATGGTTTGTTAAGAGGAGGACAGAATAGCATCTCAAGCGCTCGGCCGATCAGTTTTTGGTAAGTGCTCCAGCCGGGTAGACCAAACGGACAATTCTTGATGTCTTCGATTAGCTGCAGCTCTGGTTTCTTCCGGACCAGAGCGCGATGAAAGAGCGCACTATAGTAGCCGTCCTTGGTTCTTTGTATCTCCTTTGAAAATAACGAACCAATCCGGTCAATGTCCCAAATCTCGACAGCGTGTCTAGTAAGTTCCTCGACGATTTCCGGCGCTACTTTTCCCGGGAACGCAAGAATAGCTTGGATATCAGGCGCGGCCCCCTTGTATTTCTCCAACTGTCGTAGAGACTCTGCAACACGAGGACCTGACAGAACCGAAATTGATTTACACTCAACTAGGACCTTGCGCTTCGAACCGCCCGGGCTTGTTTCAACGGCGATAATGTCAGGCCGGAGCCTGTCGGGACCGATGGCGGGATCGCTTTCAATCGCACTAAACCGTGAGCTCTCCTTCATCAACTCGGTGACAAACGATACGAAATGGGCTTCCGACGGAAGCCGCTGCATGAGAACATGACAATTGACGCAGATTGCTTCGAGATTTGATAAATCTGTGGTGCCACCTTCTGACAACGGAACAATGAACCCAAGTTCCAGCGGCACGCCTGCGGTGCCACAATGTTGACACCGGCCATGTGCTGCCGCCAAAGCAGCTTCGCGGTCCGCTGCCTTTATCATTGGTCGAGGTCGGTTCAAGTTTATTGCTCCTCGTTGATCGCATCGATCAAAACCGACTTATTGGATGAAGCACGTCAGATCAGTCGCCGTTTTCGGGCCAGCGTCAACGAGTGTGAGCTTGATGCCCAATTCCCGCGCGGTCGTTGCTCGAATATTCGCTTTAGACCACCAAGATCCGGAGCGATCCATCTGTCACACCCGCTCCACAAACCCGTCCAGCACCCTCTTCTGCCCAGCCCGGTCAAAATCAATCGTCAGCTTGTTCCCCTCGATCCCGCTGACATTCCCGTTGCCAAACTTGATGTGGAACACCCGATCCCCGATCGCAAAGGCCGACGGCGTGTCCACCTTCGACTTCGCCACCAGTTCCCCCTGGATCACCTTGCCCGTCGGCCCCGCCTCGCCATAGCCGACGCGTTCCACGGCCATGCCCGAGCGGCTGCCCCAGTTGTTGCGGGTGGCGTCGGTCTTGTTTTGCTGGGCGCGTTGCCAGCCCGGCGAATTGTAGCCGGAGGAGAAGGGTTCCTGGCGGTCGAAGCGGGATTGGCCATAGGGGTTGCGGCCGTAGCCGCCGTAGTTCTGTTCGACTTCGGCGACCTCGACATGGTCTTCCGGCAGTTCATCGAGGAAGCGCGAGGGGATGGTCGATTGCCAGAGGCCGTGGATGCGGCGGTTGGAGACGAACCAGATGTGCAGGCGCTTCTTGGCGCGGGTGATGCCGACATAGGCCAGGCGGCGTTCTTCCTCCAGGCCGTTGCGGCCGCCTTCGTCGAGCGAGCGCTGGTGCGGGAACAGGCCTTCCTCCCAGCCGGGCAGGAAGACGGTGTCGAATTCCAGGCCCTTGGCGGAGTGCAGCGTCATGATCGAGACGGCGTCCATGCTCTCGTTCTGGTCGACTTCCATCACCAGCGACACATGTTCCAGGAAGCCGCGCATGGATTCGAAACTGTCCATCGAGCGGATCAGTTCTTTGAGGTTTTCCAGCCGGCCTGGCGCTTCGGCGCTCTTGTCGGCCTTCCACATGTCGGTATAGCCGGATTCCTCAAGTATCTGTTCAGCGAGCTCGGTATGCGGAGTCGATTCAAGCGCTTGCTGCCAGCGTTTGAAGTTCGTGACGAGGTCGAACAGCGACTTGCGCGTCTTGGGTTTCAGGTCTTCGGTCTCGATCAGCCGGGCGGATGCCTCGAAGACGGGGATCTTTTCGCGCCTGGCATAATCGTTGAGGAAGCGGATCGTCGTGTCGCCCAGGCCGCGCTTCGGCGTGTTGACGATGCGCTCGAAGGCGAGGTCGTCGGCGGGCTGGCACACCAGGCGGAAATAGGCCAGCGCATCGCGGATTTCCATCCGCTCATAGAAGCGCGGGCCACCGACGACGCGGTAATTCAGGCCGAGCGTGACGAAGCGGTCTTCGAATTCGCGCATCTGGAAGGAGGCGCGCACGAGGATCGACATGTCGTTGAGCTTGAACCCCTTGCGCTGGAGCTGTTCGATTTCCTCGCCGATGGCTCGGGCTTCTTCCTCCGAATCCCAGGAGGCGTGCACCTGCACCTTGTCGTCGTCGGGATCGGCAGAGTCGGTGAACAGCGTCTTGCCGAGTCGGCCTTCGTTATGGGCGATCAGGTGGCCGGAGGCGCCGAGGATATGGGCAGTGGAGCGATAGTTGCGCTCCAGGCGCACGACGGTGGCGCCGGGAAAATCCTTTTCGAAGCGCAGGATGTTGTCGACATCCGCACCGCGCCAGCCGTAGATCGCCTGATCGTCGTCGCCGACGCAACAAATATTAATTTGTTGCGATTCTTTTGCGCTCACGCTGTCGCCGCTATCGCGGCTGCGCTCCGCAGGGGCGGGCGAAACGTCGCCCGGCCAGCTACCGCTGGCTCGGCCTTCGGCCGGCTGTGCCTTACCTACAGGCTGGTCTTTCCGCTTCGGCCGCTGGGCCAGCAACCGCAGCCACAGATACTGCGCCGTGTTGGTGTCCTGATACTCATCGACGAGAATGTAGCGGAAACGGCCCTGATAGTCCGCCAAAATATCCGGATTGTTGCGGAGAATGCGGATCGGGTGCAGCAGCAGGTCGCCGAAGTCGCAGGCGTTGAGCGTCAGCAGGCGGTTCTGGTAGGCGGCGTAGAGTTCGCGGCCTTTGCCGTTGCCGAAGGAGCGGGCGTCGCCTTCCGGAATCTGGCTGGGGTCAAAACCCTTGTTCTTCCAATTGTCGATCATCAGCGCGAATTGCCGCGCCGGCCAGCGCTTGTCGTCCAGGCCCTCGGCCTGGATCAACTGCTTGAGCAGGCGATTGACGTCGTCGGTGTCGAGAATGGTGAAATCCGATCTCAGCGACACGAGCTCGGCATGCCGGCGCAGGAATTTGACGCCGATCGAATGGAAGGTGCCAAGCCAGGGCATGCCCTCGACCGCTTCGCCGGCCAGCTTGCCGATGCGCTCGCGCATTTCGCGCGCCGCCTTGTTGGTGAAGGTGACGGCGAGGATCTGGCTGGGATAGGCGCGGCCGGTGGCGAGGATATGGGCGATGCGGGTGGTCAGCACCCGCGTCTTGCCGGTGCCGGCGCCGGCCAGCACCAGGACGGGGCCGTCGAGCGTTTCGACGGCGCGCAGCTGTTCGGGGTTCAGGCCCTCGAGATAGGATGGCTTCTGTCCGCTTCCCTGGCGTGCGGCGAGCGCTCTTGCGGCTAGGCCGCCCGCGGGCTTGTCCGTGGCTGCCGGCTTCTCCGGCTTTTCGGGCGCACGTGCAGCCTTCGGCGCACGCGGCGCCGGCTCCTCGTCGAAGAAGGGGATGTCATCAAAGCCGCTCATCTCGCCTCCCATGCCCGATTCGGCGATTTTTGGCAAAGGCCGGTCACGATTTGTTCACAGAGCACGTTCACAACTACATTACAATTCGTCCATGTGACAAATGCCAACTTGCCCCATGCAAACTAATCAAAGATAAGCATTGATGGGGGAGAATCCATGGCGTGCCTGGAGACCGTCGATGCGCATCCTGACCCAACTCCTGACCGGCCTGGTGTTCTTCGTTGTCGGTGCGCTCATTCTTATGCACTACATGCCGGGCTCGGCCGTCTTTGCCCGCAAGCTCGGCATACCGGAAAACGTCGTGGCGCTGGTGGGCCGCGAGGCGCCCACCGCCAAGCCGGGTGACAAGGGCCATCGCGGCGGATTGAACGGCCAGTTGACGGTCGTGGTCAAGCCATCCAAGATGGGTGAGGTCGCCGACAGGCTGAATGCCATTGGCGATGGGGTTGCGGTACGCTCGGTGGCAGTGACGCCGCTGGTGCCGGGTCAGGTCGCCGAGGTGCTGGTCGAGCCGGGCCAGAAGGTCAAGGCCGGCGATATCATCGCCAGGCTGGACGACGATGTCGAAAAGATCGCCGTGCAATCGGCCAAGGTGGCGCTTGAGGGCGCACAGAATACGCTCAGCCGCAACCAGAATGTCGAGAAGATCATTTCGCGCGCCAATCTCCAGGATGCGCGGACGGCGGTGCAGACGGCGCGGCTTAGTCTGTCGATGGCTGAGCTCAATCTCTATCGCCGCGACATCCGCTCGCCGGTGTCAGGCATTGCCGGCATCGTCAATATCGACGTCGGCGCCTATGTGACGGTGTCGACGCCTGTTGTCACCATCGACGACCGTTCGACGCTGCTGGTCGACTTCTGGGTGCCGGAACGGTTTACCGGTCTGGTCAAGATCGGCCAGGCGGTCGAGGCCGATCCGATCGCCAGCCAGAAGACCTATGCCGGCAAGATCCAGGCGATCGACAACCGCATCGATGTGGCAAGCCGCACGCTGCATCTGAGGGCCGAAGTGCCGAACGAAAATGACGAGCTGCGTGCCGGCCAATCCTTCGAAATGGTGATGCAGATGCCCGGCGACACCTGGCCGTCGGTCGATCCGCTCGCCATCCAGTGGGACAGCAACGGCTCCTTCGTCTGGCGCGTCGGCAAGGACAACAAGGTCGAGAAAGTGCCGGCTGTCGTCATCCAGCGGAATTCCGACAGCGTGCTCGTGCAGGGCAAGATCAATCCGGGCGACCGGATCGTCACCGAGGGGCTGCAGCGGCTGCGCAACGGGCTCGAGGTCAAGCTCTACGACGAAAAGGACGGCAAGAACGATCCCAACAAGGTCGCAGAGGCGGACCAGACCAAGGCGGCGAGCCCATGAAAGCTGCCTCCACGGTCCAGAGGGCGTTTTCCGCCTCACTGTTCGTGCGCCGGCCGATCCTCGCCTTCGTGCTCAACGCGTTGATCGTTGTCGCCGGCCTTGCCGCTTTCCGCGGCATCGAGGTGCGCGAACTGCCCTCCGTCGACCGGCCGATCGTCACCGTCCGCAGCCTGCTGACCGGCGCCTCGCCCGAGACCATGGACCGTGAGGTGACGGATGTGATCGAGGGCGGCGTGGCGCGCGTCACCGGCCTCAAGGCGATGCATTCGACCTCGGCTTTCGGCACCAGCAAGGTGACGCTCGAATTTTCCGATTCCACCGATCTTGCCACCGCCGCCGCCGATGTGCGCGATGCGCTGAGCCGCGTCAGCAACAATCTGCCCCTCAACATGGACGCGCCGCAGATCGTCAAGGCCGACGCGGACTCGGACCCGGTGATGCGGCTCGCGGTGACGTCGACCGTGATGAAGGCCGAGGACCTGACGGCCTATATCCAGGACAGTATCGAGTCACGGCTGGCCTCCGTCGATGGCGTCGCCGACGTGCAGTATTTCGGCGACAAGAAGAAGGCGTTTCGCGTCGATATCGACCAGGCCAAGCTTGCCAGCCGCGGGCTGACCATTGCCGACCTGAAGGACGCGCTTTCCACCGCAGCCCTCGACGTGCCGGCCGGCTCGATCGAAAGCCCACAGACCAATATCGTGGTGCGCGCCACATCGGACCTGACGACGCCCGAGCAGTTTGCGGCGATGATCATCAATGGCAAGGTCAGGCTCGGCGATGTCGCCACCGTGTCGCTCGGCGCGGAGGAGGGCACGTCGACGATGCGCTCCAACAGCATTGCCGGCGTGGGCCTCGGCATTATCCGCCAGGCGCAGTCCAACACGCTCGACATTTCGCGCGGCGTGCGCGCCATGGTGGCCGAATTGCAGAAGACCATGCCGAAGGGCATGGAGATCCGCGTCACCAGCGACGATGCCAATTTCATCCGTGGCGCGATCGAGGAAGTGGTGGCGTCGCTGATTCTTGCCGTCATCATTGTCGTGGCGGTCATCTTCCTGTTTCTCAGGAGTTTCACCGCGACATTGATCCCGACGATCACCATGCCGGTGGCACTGATCGGTGCGCTGGCGGCCATCTATCTCGCCGGTTTCTCGGTCAACATCCTGACGCTGCTGGCGATTGTGCTGGCGACAGGCATGGTGGTCGACGACGCCATCGTCGTGCTCGAAAACATTGTCCGCCATCGCGCCGAAGGCATGGGGCCGCGCGCAGCGGCCGTGCTAGGCACGACACAGGTGTTCTTTGCCGTGGTGGCGACGACGATCACGCTTGCGGCCGTGTTCGTGCCGCTCGCCTTCCTGCCCGGCCAAGCCGGCGGCTTGTTTCGCGAATTCGGTTTCACGCTCGCCGTCTCGGTGCTGCTTTCCGGCTTGGTGGCGCTGACGCTCTGCCCGATGCTCGCCTCGCGCATGCTTGGGCGGCATGATGTCGAGGAGCATGGCGGGCTGCTCGGACTGTTCGGCACGGGTTTTGCCAAGCTTTATGAGAAGACGCTCGCCGTCGTGCTCGCCGTGCCGGGCATGGTGGTTGCCGCGGCGGTGCTGATCTCGTTTGCCGCCGTCGTGGTGTTCTTCTCGCTCGGCCAGGAACTGACGCCGCGGGAAGATCGGGCCACGATCATGATCCGGGCGCAATCGGCGCAGGGCTCCAGCTTGGAATATACCCAGGATCAGCTCGCCAAGGTCGAGGAACAATTGCAGCCGCTGGTCGAAGGCGGCGAGATCCAGAACGTCTTCACCATCAGCGGCCAAAACGGCCAGGCCAACCAGGGCATGATCATCCTCACTCTGGCGTCCTGGGAGAAGCGCTTCCGGTCGCAGACGGAGATTTCCGCCGATGTGCGCAAGGCGCTGCTGGTGGCACCGGCGCTGCAGGCCAATATCGTCCAGCCCAATAGTCTCGGCATTCGCGGCGCCGGTAGCGGCCTGAATTTTGCGTTGCTCGGCAGCGACTATGATCTGCTCTACAACAACGCGGCGAAGATGATCGATGCGCTGAACGCCAGCGGCAAGTTCGACCTGGTGCGGCTCGATGCCGACCCGACGCAGGCGCAGATCTCGGTCAATATCGATCGCGAGCGCGCGGCCGATGTCGGCATCAACATTACCGGGCTGTCGGACGCGCTGCAGGCGCTGCTCGCCGGCACCTCGATCGGCACCRTCTATCTCGAAGGCCGCTCCGTCGACATCATGCTGGTGTCGACCAACAATCCGATCGATGACCCGCAGGACCTGCAAAACATCTTCCTGAAGACCAAGGACGGCAAGTTCGTGCCGATGTCGACGGTCGCTTCGCTCACCGAACGGTCGATCCCGCCGCAGCTGGCGCGCGAGCAGCAGACGCGAGCGGTGTCGATCACCGCCGTGCCGAAGGATGGCTTTGGCTTGGGCGATGCGCTGGCGCTGGCGGAAACCACCGGTGCGGCGATCCTGCCGCAGGGCGTACATATCCTGCCGCTCGGCGAAGCCGCAACGCTCCACGAGAATTCGTCGGGCATGACCGGTGTGTTCGGCTTTGCGCTGGTGATCATCCTGCTGGTGCTGGCGGCGCAGTTCGAAAGCTTCCTTTCGGCGCTGATCATCATGTCGACCGTGCCGCTCGGGCTTGCCTGCGCGGTGTTTGCGATGATGCTCACCGGCCAGACGATCAACATCTACAGCCAGATCGGCCTTGTCATGCTGGTCGGCATCATGGCCAAGAACGGCATCCTGATCGTCGAATTCGCCAATCAGTTGCGCGACGAGGGCCAGAGTGTGAGGGATGCGATCGGCAATGCCTGCCGCATCCGTCTCAGGCCCGTAATGATGACGATGATCGCCACCGTGCTCGGCGGCGTGCCGTTGACGCTGGCCGCTGGCGCCGGTGCTGAAGCGCGCGTGGCGCTCGGCTGGGTGATCGTCGGCGGCCTTGGGCTGGCGACGCTGGTGACGCTCTATATCACGCCTGTCGCCTATCTCCTGATCGCCGGCCTGACCAAGCCGCAGGCGCACGAGGAAGGACGGCTGGCACAGGAAATGGAAGAGGCGCATGCGCTCGACCGCGAGGTCGAGAAAACGCGTGACCTGCCGCCGCCGCTCGCCGAGGCCGCCGAATGATCCGAGTAAGTCCGAGATAAATCACGATGATCCGGAAATATTCGATCACGCTGCATGGACACAGAACCTCCTTCTCGCTCGAGGAGGAGTTCCATAACGAACTCAGGGCGCTCGCGGCCGCGCGCGGGCGCTCTCTGGCGGCCGTTATAGCCGAAGTCGACGAAACGCGCGACGAACGCGACAACCTGTCCTCGGCACTTAGGGTGCATGTGCTGAGGAATTGCATGAGGATGGGCGGGGTGGACAAGACCGTCATTGAAAGTGCGGCGACGATCGTGCCGGTGAGCGATATCCGTCGCAGCGCGGATTTTTATGTCAACGTGCTCGGCTTCGAGCTGTGCTTCCTCGCCGGCGATGGCAGCTTCGCGCGGGTCTCACGCGACCAGGCGATGATCCAGTTCATTCACACCGACAATCCGGACGTGCTGAACGCCACGGCCAACAACATTTCGATCTATCTGACGGTCGACGGGGTCGACCGGCTGTTCGACGTGCTCAGGCCGGCGCTGGGAGAACTGCCGGAGGGCAGGGTGCGGCCGCCTTTCGACCAGTCCTACGGCATGCGCGAATTCCATGTGAAGGACCCGGACGGCTGTCTGCTGTTTTTTGGTGAGCGCGTTGCGGGTTAGATTCGGTCGGCGATCGCTGTGAACCAGGCAATTCGGACCATTCCCTCGGCAGTGAGGGCGGTCGTTCCTGTGTAATATTGTCGCAGGTTGCAGCGGTTTCCAGACATGACCCGCGGTTGACAGCACAACCATTTCAAGTACATCTCGCCATGGGACAATATCTTAAGGGGCGAATATGTATCGGAAATTTCTGTTTGGTGTCGCCGTTACGGTCGGTGCCTTCATTTTCAGCGGCGCGGCGCATGCTGAGACGATGACGGCCAGATGCATGATCGAGGCTTCCGCACATGGTGGCAAGAAATATGCGGTGCTGAAATGCGACAAGTCGGATCGTCCAGGGGACTTCGTGATCCGCAACCTGGTGTGGGAGAAGGATGATCGCGCGGGCTATAACAGGATCGCGCGCCTTGCCGGACGCCGCTTCACCTGCGACATTTCCATGGGAACTACCAGCCGCGACGGCGACACCGAAACTACCCACTACAATCTCAAGAAATGCCACTGACCGGCTGACCTGACAGCCGCAAGTTTGAAGTTGGACGCCGCTTCCGGTCGTGGAGGCGGCGTCCTTGTGCTTTAAGCGGCGCGACGTGCCGGCGCATAGCCCGGCGCGGCAGACGACAGCTTGAACAGGCCGACAAGCTGTGAAAGCTGTGCGGCCTGGTCGGAGAGGGTGACGCTGGAATTGGCGGTCTCCTGCACCATGGTCGTGTTCTGCTGCGTCATCCGGTCCATCTGGCTGACGGCGCTGTTGATCTCGTTGATGCCGGTCGACTGTTCCTGGGCGGAATGGGCGATATTGTCGATCAGCTGGGCGATGTTGTTGATTTCGACGATGATGCTTTCCAAGGCTGTGCCGGTGCGATCGACCAGGGCCACGCCGCGCTCGACATGCTGGGAAGACGTGCTGACCAGCGCCTTGATTTCCTTGGCGGCGGTGGCGGAACGCTGTGCCAGTTCGCGCACTTCCTGGGCGACGACGGCAAAGCCCTTGCCGGCTTCACCGGCACGCGCGGCCTCGACGCCGGCATTGAGCGCCAAGAGGTTGGTCTGGAAGGCGATCTCGTCGATGACGCCGATGATCTGGCCGATCTGGCCGGAGGATTTTTCGATTTCCGACATGGCCTGAACGGCATTGCCGACGACGGCGCCGGATTCCTCGGCGGCGGAGCGCGCCTTGGAGGTGAAGCCGGTCAATTCCTTGGCGCTCGACGCGGTTTTCTGTCCGGTGGCGGTGATCTCTTCGAGGGCTGCGGCTGTCTCTTCCAGCGAGCTTGCCTGCTGTTCGGTGCGCTTGGCGAGATCGTCTGTGGCGTGGCTGATATTGTTGGCGCCGTTGAGCATACTGCCGATGGTCGAGGCGACTTGAGCGAGGATGTTCTGCAGCTTTTCGGTGGCGGTGTTGAAGTCGCGCTTCAGCACGTCGGCCGACTCCGGCAGCGTGCCGGTGATGCGGTGGGTGAGGTCGCCATTGGCCAAGGCCGCAATGGCTTGCAGCATGGCGCTGATCGCAACCTTGCTTTCCTCGGCGCTCTTCTTGCCTTCCTGCTGCAGCATGACCTGTTCGTGGATGTCGGTCAGCGAACCACAAGCGCGTACAGTGACGCCATCGGATTGAAATTTGCAGCCGCCCGTGGCGCGGAACCAGCGGTAGGAGCCGTCGCGGACCTTGAGGCGATAGGTGACGTCGTAGCGACTCTTGCCCGACTTGTCCTGCAGGTGGCCGCCAAAGGCGGCGAAGGTCGGCGCCACATCATCGGGATGCAGGCGGTCGGACCAGGATTGCACGACATTGGGATATTCATTGGCGTTGCTGTAGCCGATCAGCCGGCGGAACTCGGCAGACCAGGTCCAGCGGCTTTCGGGGTGCATGGCGTCGCCATTGTGCAGCACGGCTTCCCAGAGACCGATGCCGCAGGCCTCGTCAAGAAGCTCAGACCGCTCGGTCACGTCTTTCAGACGCGCTGCCAATGCCTCGAATTCCTTGCTGGAATGCTTGCCGAAAATGCCCATGTTCCCCTCGCTGGCAAATATCATCCACGAACGGGATGAGTTGAGGAACGTAGTAAATGAAGGTGGTTAACAAGGTGTTCGCATTGTTTTGGTTGAAGTCTTTGCTTCGTGCGATGCAGGGTTTTGGAGTATTGTCACTCTCTTATATCCAGCTGTTCTTCAATGAATGCTTCCGGTGCCTCGGCGAATTCGCGGTAGATGGCGAAATGACTGGTTTCGCGTAGCGCCGTCGGCACGATCTCGCCGCGCGTCATCGAAAACAGGGCAGCGCCCGGCAGCGCCATCAGCAGCGGCGAGTGAGTGGCCATGATCACCTGGCCCTGGCCGCTCTTCTTGATGCGCGCGATGAGCTTCAGCAGTTCGACCTGGCGGGAGGGGGAGAGGGCGGATTCCGGTTCGTCGAAAACATAGATGCCGCGGGATTGGCAGCGTTCTTCGAAAAAGCGCAGGAAACTTTCGCCATGCGAATGCGACAGGAAGTCCGGCGGCGGCGCGTCGGAGTCGAGGGCTGCGACGTCGAGATAGCGCGCCACGGTAAAGAAGGTCTCGGCCTTGAAGAACCAGCCATGGGTGACCTTTGGCAGCCAACTGGCCCGCAGATGCGCCGACAGCCGGTCGCCGGATGTCTCAACCGCCCGTGCGTGATCCGTCGGCCGATAGCCATTGCCGCCGCCGGCCTGGTCGAAGCCGATCAGGCCGGCAATGGCCTCCAGCAGGGTGGATTTACCGCTGCCGTTTTCGCCGACGAAGATCGTCACGGCATTTTCGAAATGGAATTCGAAATCGCCTTTGCGGTAAAGCGGCAGGAAGAAGGGATAGGCGGAGGCGTCGAACGGTTTCTCCGGATTCATCCAGATGCGGCGCAGGAATGGGGCGCTGAGGATCGGCTTGTGCATACCAGCGCGCCCTGCCTATTGTGCCGGCACGTCTTCGGGATTGACGGTGCCGTCCTGTTGCGCGCGACGCTGCTCTTCCTCCTGGCGCGCCAGCGCCTTCAGCGCTTCCTGCTGCTGTTCGAGCAGGCGGGCGTCGTCGGCGGCCTTTTGCTTCAGCTGTTCGCGCTCGGCGTCGCGGGTGCGGTAGAGCATCGATTCACGTCGCAGCCGCTGCTGCTCGGCCATCTTGGCTTGCAGGATCTCGACGCGGCGGCGCTCCTGATCGAAGCGGCGCAGCGACAGGAAGCTGGTCATCTGCGCGACATCGACGGTGCGGGTCGGCGCGATGAACGGGCCTTGCCAGAGCAGGCGTACGGTCGGATCGGCGCCGGTGACGGCCTGTTCGCCGGGGTTGAAGGTGGTCTGAACGGTGGCGTCGAGCGTCGCATCGGCAAGCGCCAGCGTGCCTTCGGCGTCGAGCTGGATGTCGTCGTTTTTACCCTCGACCTTGTCGGCGCGCAGCTTTGCGCCGGTGATGGCGAAGGGAATGTTCAGCTTGTCGAAATCGAGCGTGCCGTCGAACAGCGAGGCCTGCACGGTCGGCGCCACCATGGCGTCGTTGACATCGGTGGGCACCGCGTCGACGGCCTTGAGGATCGGTGCCAGCGCCTTGCTGTTGAGGCCGCTGATGCGGAGATCCGAAAGTTCGAGCCTGCCTGAACCGGTGGCCGTATCGAGCATGGCCTGCGGGCTGGTGCCGGTCGTATCGATCACCAGCGACAGGTTGGACCGGGCGCTGGCGACCGGCAGGCCGGCATGCTGCCAGAAGGCGGTTTTCATCGCCGCGTCGGTGACGCCGAGCCGGGCGCGGAAGAAAGCATTGCCGTCAGTATCGCCCATCTCGACATTGCCGGTGAACCGGCCGGGCGGGAAGAAGGCGCCGCTGGCATCGCTGATCGCGATGCGGCCCGGCTCCGAGGTCAGCTTGCCCTTGAATTGCTCGACCGCGCCAAGCGCGCCGAGGTGGAACTGGTTGACGGTGAGCGCTACCGTGGCAGAAGCAGGCAGGCCGGTGTTCTTCGGCACCGGCAGGCGCGACAGGCCAGGGGAGGACGGATTGGAGACATTGCCGTAGATCGCTTCGGCGAGCCACATCAGGTCGGCGCTGTCGAAATGCAGTTCGCCGCCAAAGATCGGCGCCTGCTGGCGGCGGTCGAGATTGAGGATGCCGCCGAACTTGTTGCCATCGGTATCGCCGGCAATGTTCTCGATGCCGATCGCTTCCGCCGTGGTGTAGATATTGGCGGCGGCCGTGAACGGCAGGCCTTCGCCCAGGCGCGGCAGCGACACGCCGGTCATGATCAGGTAGGGGGCGAGATCGCCGCTATCGACTGACAGCGAATAGGAGCCGTTGAGGAAATGGGCGGTGTCGAGCGCCGTCTGGCCGGCAATCTTCACATTGGTCGTGCCTGAGGCGAAGGAGAAATTGACCTGCGGATCGCTGTCGGCCGGCTGCTCGACATGCAGCGTCAGGATGCCGTCCTGGTCGGCGTCGACAGGGATGGTGGGCAAGCCGGCCTGGCCGAGCATCACCCAGGCATCCGGGTTCTCGATCGTGGCATCCAGCGACAGGCCGCCGGAATTGACCAGGTCGAGCGATTGTGCGGCGAGCCTGGCATTCAACCGGCTGCCATGGGCAATGCCGCTCATGGCGGCCTCGATCGGCCAATCGCCTTCGCCCAGCTTGAGATTGAGGGAGAGATCGCTGCCTTGGTAATATTTGGCGCTGGCCGCAAGCCGCCGGATCGCCGGATGCACCGGCAGCGCGCCGGCCACGAGGTTGAAGAGTGCCGTCGGATCGGCGGATTTTATCTTGATCTTCGCGTCCCCGACGGGCTGGCCGCTGAGATGGGGGAAGTTGCCCGTCAGGCCGATTTCGGCGCCATAAAAGTTCTTCGCTGACAGGCGGGCATTGGTGATGCCGCCATCGGCGAGCGAAAAGGTCGTGTCGATGCCGTCGGCCTTCAGCCCGTAGGCGCTGAAATGGTCGAATTTCAGTCGTGCGGCGATCTGGTGATTGAAGATCGAGTTGATCGACGCCTCGCCGGTCAGCAATCCGCCGAGCGCCATCACCGTATCGAGATCGAACTCGTTGCCGGTCAGCTCGGCCGACAGTGTCGGTGGGGCACTGTCGGACAATGTGTGCTCCAGCCGTCCCTTGAGGCTGGCGCCGCCGAAGCCGATTTCGAGGTTTTCGAAGCGCTGCAGGTCCGGCGTGATGCTGACATCGGCGGCAAAGCCTGCGGTCTTCAGCCGCCGCACCGATTCCGGCACCTTGCCCGTCACCCATTCGGCAAAGCCGGAGGGCTGGTTGGACGCGAGGATGAGTTCGCCATCGAAGGAGGGATCGCCCAGCACGGTGAGCTTGCCTTTGGCCGACAAGGTCGTGCGGCCGGGAAGCTGGGCTTCGGCCTTGTCGATCTGCCAGCCATTGCCGGCCGGATGCATGTTGAGGGTGATGTCACGGATCACCGTGTCCTCGGCCACCAGCCCGGGCAGCGAGATCGTCGCCTTGCCGGGCATGGGTGGGATGGGGATGTCACGCGCCAGCGTCATCAGCGCCTTGAGGCGGTCGCGCACCGAAATCGCCGATTTCCCGTCGTCGGCCTGCGGGCCGAAGCGGCTCATGTCGATCTGCTGGCCGACGGCGGTCAACAGGAAATCCGGCTTGCGGCCGGCATCGATGGTTGCTTCGCCGGTCACCACATAGGGGTCGGCGGGATTGCCCATCTGGAATTCATACTTTTTGATCCGCAGCTTCTCGTTGCTGAGCGCGAACTCGCCGGATATGCGCGGTGCCGGCGATTTCTGGCCCTCGTTGACCTCGCCTTCCTCCAGTGCGGTCTCGGAGCGATATTTTTCGCGCAGACGGAAGCTGCCGGCATATTCCGGGCGCAAGCCGTTGAGACCAAGCGAGCCATCCATCTCGGCGACGATGCCGGGATCGTCGGGCAGGAGGCGAAGCTTGAGGAACAGCTTGCCCTGGTCCGGCACCGAGGTGGTCATGACAAAGCCGCCGGTCAGGCCATCGATGACGCCGCGGCCATTGACCTTCCAGGGGCCGGCCAGCGTCTTGGCCGAAAGCTTCAGGTTCAGGTTGGTGACATGCCGGTTGTGACCCGTCTGGTCGTCGATGAACAGCACTTCGCCATTGGTGATCGAGACATTTTCCAGCACCACGGTCGAAGCGGGGATCTGCGGATTGCCGGTCTTGACCCAGTCGAGCGAGCCATCCTCGGTCAACCTCAGCTTCACTTTCGGATGATCGAGATGCATGTTGTAGATCAGCGCTTCGCCGCTGAGGAAGGGCGCGAGCTCCGATTCCATCGAGAACTTGTCGGCAACGACGATCGCGTCGCCGGTCTCGTCCTCGCCGACGCGGACGTCGGTCATCGTCACGCTGGGGAAGGGGAGCAGGCGTGCGTCGACGCGGCCATGCACCACCACCTTCTTGCCGATGATGCGGCTCGCCTGCTGTTCGAAATCGTGGCGGAAATCTGTCCAGTCGATGAAATAGGGTGCGAACAGCGCTGCAAACAGCGCGATCACCAGGAGGCCGCCGACAACGACGAAGATGCGGCTTAGCACCGGCCAACCTCCGAAGATACGGAAATCAAAGGCAATTCGGGGGAGCGGGCTGCTCCGGTATCGAAGGTCTCAAATCTCATCGTCATCTCTCAAAGCACGGACTAGGTTAGGGCATTTAGGCCCCGACGCAAGCGTGAAAGCGGCGGCGCGACATTAATCCAGAACGAAGATTCGGCGCGACGATTTCAATCCAGGGCGAAAATTTTCCCCGGGTTGAAGATGTTCTTCGGGTCGAGCGAGCGCTTGATCTGGCGCATGATATCGACCGAGCCGCCGAGTTCTGCCTTGAGGAATTCCTGCTTGCCCTGGCCGATGCCGTGCTCGCCGGTGCAGGTACCGTCCATGGCGAGCGCCCGCGCGCTGAGACGGTCGATGAAGGCTTCGGCCTTGGCGATCTCGACCGGGTCCTTGTCGTCGATGACCAGCGAGACGTGGAAATTGCCGTCGCCGGCATGTCCGACGATCGGGCCGATCAGGCCGTGCGCGCGGATATCGTCCTCTGTTTCGGTGACGCATTCGGCGAGCCGCGAGATCGGCAGGCAAACATCGGTGGCGATCGCCGACCAGCCGGGTTTCAGCGCCTTGGCCGACCAATAGACATCATGCCGGGCCTTCCAGATCTTGGCGCGTTCGGCGCTGTCGCGGGTCCAGACGAAATCGCCGGCGCCGTTTTCGCGTGCCACGTCGCGAAACGCTTCCGATTGCAGCGCCACCGACGCCGGCGAGCCGTGGAATTCGAGGAAGAGTGACGGCATTTCCGGCAGGCTGAGGCCGGAATAGGCATTGGAGGCCCGCACCTGGTCGGCGTTCATCAGTTCGATGCGCGCCACGGGAATGCCGAGCTGGATGGTCATGATCACGATTTCGCAAGCCTGCCTCAGGCTTGGAAAATTGCAGTAGCCGCCGGCGATCTCTTCCGGAATGCCCTGCAGGCGCAGCGTCACAGAGGTTAGCACGCCAAGCGTACCCTCGGCGCCGACGAGAAGCCGCGTCAGGTCATAGCCGGCCGAGGATTTTCGCGCCCGGCGGGCGGTGCGGATTTCCTCGCCATTGGCCATGACGGCGGTCAGCGCCAGCACATTGTCCTTCATCGTGCCATAGCGCACCGCATTGGTGCCGGAGGCGCGCGTCGAGGCCATGCCGCCGATCGAGGCATTGGCGCCGGGATCGATCGGAAAGAACAGGCCGGTGTCGCGCAGATAGGTGTTGAGTTCCTCGCGGGTAATGCCGGGCTCGACCGTGCAGTCGAGATCATCCGGATTGACCTCGAGCACCTTGTTCATGCCCGAGAAATCCAGCGAGAAGCCACCGGATGGAGCATTCACCTGACCTTCCAGCGACGAGCCGGTGCCGAACGGGATCAGTGGAACCGTGTGCTCGGAGGCCAGCCGGACGACGGCCTGCACATCCTCGGCACTCTCGACGAAGACCACGCCGTCGGGCAATTGTGCCGGCACCCAGGTGGTGGTGTGGGCGTGCTGGGCGCGGATCGCCTCACCGGTCTGGAAACGGTTGCCGAAGCGTGCCGCAAGGGCGGCAGCCATGGCGTCAATGCCTTCGTCGTTGCGAAGGCCGGGATGGATATGAGAAATGCCCATGGGAGTAACCGTGCGTCGAGACCGGGAGCGATTCCAATACCTTGTGTTTGGAAATCGCCCGAGTAATGTGCCAAGCACTTGCCAAAGTCCAGCCTTGAGAGCCGCCTTGCCCAACGATTCCAAGAAATTCGGCGCGCCGATCTTCGCACCCGAAATGCGGATCGAACCGCAATGGATCGATTACAACGACCATCTCAACATGGCTTATTACAATGTGCTGTTCGATCGGGCGGCGGAGACTGCGGTGGAACTGCTGGCCCTCGGCGAAGCCTATCGCCGGATGACAGACCGTACGCTGATGAATGCCGAGACGCATGTCACCTATCTGCGCGAACTGAAGCCGGACGCCGTGGTGTGCGCCACGTTCCAATTGCTCGATGCCGATGCGAAGCGGATGCATGTCTACCAGCAGCTCCATCATCGCGACGGCTGGCTGGCGGCGACATCGGAGAGCATCTACCTGCATGTGGATCTGAAGGGCCCGAAAGTGGTGGCGCTTCCGGCGGAAATCGGGGAGGCGGTGCAGGCGATGCTGAGGGAGCACCAGGTTCTGCCGAAGCCGAAATATGTGGGGCGGGTGATGGGGTTAAGGCGGGTGAGCAGGTTGGCCGCGCTACGCGAAACCCTCAACGCGTCGATTGCGGCTGGTGGCGATGTCAGTGAGAGCGAATTGGATGCGGCGCTCGATGCCAAGGCGAAGAAGCTAGCCAAGGAAGGCTTCTGATTGGCGCGGCGAGAAATAGGGCTTCGAACGCTCTTGGGTTACTGGCTGCGATAAAGACTGACCAAGGTGCTGCTCGGGGATGCACTTGACCGGCCTACTCTTCGGGAAACAGAATTGCCTCGTAGTTCTGGGCACCGTGGAGAACATGAAGCACGTCCACGATGTCGGGGCCGACACGACAAAAAAATAAGATAATCACCATAGGGGCGGCGGCGGACGCCGGTATGCTCGTAGCGCGGGACCAAAGGGTAGGCGCGGGACATTTCGGCCAGGGCGCGGCAACGGCCAAGCAACTCCTGCGCGAAGGTCACGGAGCGGCGAGGGTTATCCATTGCGAAATATTCGCCAATCCGGAGGAGGTCAGCTTGGGCCTCGTCGGTGATAATGACAATCACAGGCCGCGTTCTTCCGCCATGCGCTCAAATTTAGCGATCAGTTCGCGCTCCACCTGGTCCACGGGTTTGCCGCGTCCAGCGTCGGCTAGGCCTCGCGCGATCGCCGCATCTAGAGCAGCCAAGCGTTTTTCGCGTTCTTCAACCAGGCGCACCCCCTCGCGCAGCACTTCGCTGCGCGAATTGTAGCGGCCTGTCTTCACCAAGTCATCTACGTAGGCTTCAAGTTTATCGCCTAGATTTGCGCTGCTTGCCATGTCATTTGCTCCTCATGCCCTTATGACATGTAGTGATAACTGTTAGCAAGCGGAGACGATCAGCATTTGACGCTGAAACAAGCTGCAAGCGCCAACACTCGCGACCAAGACCGCTCTGAACACCTGGCGCCCTGAGAAAATGATTCAGTCAGTCACGAACCCGAATCAAAAAACCCCCACAACCCCCTGAACCACTAGCCTTATTTCGGCTTCTTCGGCGGTTCCGGCTTATCCAGCTTGCTCTGGTCGAGCTGCTTTTCGGCCTTTTCGTTGCGGGCTTGCGTCAGGTTCTTGTCGGTCTTGGTGCGGCCGAAGGAGATGCGGTTTTGCTCGGCCGCTTTCTGCTTTTCGGCACGCTCTTTTTTCTTGCGGAACTGGCGGAGGTTGATGACGTCGCCCATGTTCCGCTCTCCGGTCAATTCTTTTTGCGGAAGGCGTCGAGGGACACGACCGAGCCGGCGGGCTTGGCCTCGCCTTCCTTGCGCTCTTCTTTGTCGGTCGTCGCCTCGTCGCCGGTCGAGATGGGAATGGCGGTGATCTCGGCGCCCTGGTCCTCCTCCTCGGCCGTGGCGACGTCGAATTCCAGTTCAAAATTCACGGAGGGGTCATAGAAGCCGCGGACCGCGCTGAACGGAACGGTCAGCTTTTCCGGCTTGTCGGAGAAGGAGAGGCCGATCTCGAAATAGGTCTCCTGGATCTTGAGCTCCCAGAACTGGTGCTGGACGACGATCGTCATCTGCTCCGGATATTTGGCCTTGAGGTGCTGGGAGATGCGGACGCCAGGCGCCTGGGTGAGGAAAGTGATGAAGAAATGATGGTCGCCCGGCAGGCTACCCGTTGCCGCCACTTCCGACAGAACCTTGCGGATCACGCCGCGAAGCGCGTCCTGTGCCAGAATGTCGTAGCGGATGTGATCCTGCCCCATGTTGATTCCTGTGTTCACTTACTCTTTTCCCCGACTATGCCATTTTTCGCTGAATTGGCAAAGCTTTTCGTTTTTCGGCGGCTAACCAGACTTTCGTTGGCAAGCCGAGGATTCATCCGCTTAGTCCTTTGTTTTGTCGCAGGTTCTGGTCGGAAAACCGTGGGACACTTTTCCGGAACCTGCTTGGCAGAAAATCAGACGGGCGTGTCGAAAATGGGGTGGAAGTGAAGGCTTCTGTTGCCAGGTGCCTTCGAACCCCGCCTTACGGTGCTACCCGCAAGGGCTTGATTTGAAGTGTCGCACTGCGATTAAGCAGCGAGACGAGCTTCAGCATAGTTGTCGTTTGCAACTACATTTTTGACCCGATAACGGTGGTATCATGCCGAGCACAGCTCATGTCTTTCAATGCCAGTCGATCCCATTTCGCCCCCATCAACAGCCATCGTCAGCCGATGGTTCTTGGTGGAGGCGGCGGCTTCGAAGCCGCGTCCTGTACACCTATTGCACAAGAGGTTTAGCGCCATAGACTCCTTGCGGAGCCACACCAATGTAAGGATTTTCGGCAGCTTTTCAAGCGTCTAATGAGTTTCGCGCGAGGGCATTTGAATTAACGTCGGCATTAACCATGCCATGTGGTGCGTTGCTCGGTGGGCCGCCCTACCAGATGCCTGCCGCCGCGCCGCTCCACGCTTCCTTGACGGTCTCCATCGCGACATTGGTCGAGGTGCTCGACACGTAGGGCAGGTTGGAGATGCGTTCGCCGAGGACCTGGCGATAGCGGCGGATGTCCTTCGTCCGGATTTTGAGCAGGTAATCGAACCGGCCGGCGATCATGTGGCACTCTTCGACTTCCTTGATCTTCTTGACCGCCGCGTTGAAGGCGCGAAGAGCGTCTTCCTGAGTGTTCGACAGCTTCACCTCGGCAAAGGCAATATGTTCGAGGTCGAGCTTCGAGGGATTGATCACTGCCCTGAAGCCCTCGATGTAACCGTCGGAGGTCAGGCGTTTCAGCCGAAGCTGGCAAGGTGTTTTGGACAGGCCGACCTTCGCTGCCAATTCGGTGACCGACATGCGGCCATCTTCCGAGAGCGCTTCGAGGATTTTTCGATCGAAATGGTCAATTTCACTATTCTTTGTCGAATCATAGGCCATTTCGCTCTCCTTTTGCCGAGATTTAAAATCAAATAGACCAATTTTCTACCAAATCAAGTCTGTCCGGATTTCGCGAATGTGATATCGTCATTTCACGTTTCCAAGAGGCCCAATCCCGTGAATACCGCAGCAGGTGATCGTGCTAAGGTGATCCCAATCGTCGAGTGCAATGGATACATCTGCAACAGGGATGGTCTTGACGTGGATGCGGTGAAAAAACACCCGCGTGCGACCGAAAGCGTGCTCGGCTTCGAGGGCGCGGAGAGCCATGGCGACGGTGCCTGTGGCATTAAGAGATCACCGATTTTCGAACACTTGCCTGCCGCACGGCGCCCAAAAGCATCGCCGAGGCTGACAAAGCCTTCGGCACCTGATTTCACACGAAAGGTATGACCATGCCGACCTCATTGAAGATGAACGAAGACACCGAGGCCGGCCAGCCGTTTGCTGATTTTGCGCCGCCGATCCATGCCCAATCGCCGCTCAGGCAAGCAATCACCGCCGCCTATCGCCGGCCGGAGCCGGAGGCCCTGCCCCCCCTGGTCGAAGCCGCCAGACTGCCGGAAAAGATGAAGGCCGACGTGGCCAATACGGCCCGTATCCTCATCGAGACGCTGCGTGCCAAGCACAAGGGCACGGGTGTCGAAGGCCTCGTCCACGAATATTCCCTGTCGAGCCAGGAAGGCGTGGCGCTGATGTGTCTTGCCGAGGCGCTGCTGCGCATCCCTGACGACGAAACCCGTGACGCACTGATCCGCGACAAGATTTCCGAAGGTGACTGGCGGTCGCATCTCGGGGGCACGAAATCCATGTTCGTCAACGCTGCGACCTGGGGCCTCGTGGTGACCGGCAAGCTGACGTCGACCGTCAGCGACCGCAGCCTCGCCGCCGCCTTGACCCGGCTGATTGCGCGCGCCGGCGAACCGGTGATCCGGCGCGGCGTCGACATGGCCATGCGCATGATGGGCGAGCAGTTCGTCACCGGCGAGACGATTGAAGAAGCGCTCAAGCGCTCCAGGTCGCTCGAAGCGCGGGGTTTCCGCTATTCCTACGACATGCTGGGCGAGGCGGCGACCACGGCGGCGGACGCGGCGCGCTACCTGCGCGACTATGAAAACGCCATCAACGCCATCGGCAAGGCATCGAACGGACGCGGCGTCTATGAAGGTCCCGGCATCTCGATCAAGCTCTCGGCTCTGCATCCGCGCTACAGCCGTGCCCAGGCCGACCGGGTGATGGGCGAACTCCTGCCGCGGGTGAAGCAACTCGCTCTGCTGTCCAAGAAATACGATATCGGCCTCAATATCGATGCCGAGGAGGCCGACAGGCTGGAGCTTTCGCTCGACCTGCTCGAGGAACTCAGCCTCGACAAGGATCTCGACGGCTGGAATGGGTTAGGTTTCGTCGTCCAGGCCTATGGCAAGCGCTGCCCCTTCGTGCTCGATTACATCATCGATCTCGCCCGCCGTTCCGGTCGCCGCATGATGGTGCGCTTGGTGAAGGGGGCTTATTGGGACGCCGAGATCAAGCGTGCCCAGCTCGATGGCCTCGAAGGCTTCCCGGTCTATACCCGCAAGATCCACACCGATGTCGCCTATATCGCCTGTGCCCGCAAGCTCTTGGCAGCTCCGGACGCGGTGTTTCCGCAATTCGCCACCCACAACGCCCAGACGCTGGCGAGCATCTACCATCTGGCGGGACGCGATTTCCAGGTCGGCAAATACGAGTTCCAATGCCTCCACGGCATGGGCGAGCCGCTCTATGACGAAGTCGTCGGCAAGGATAAGCTCGATCGTCCCTGCCGCATCTATGCACCCGTCGGCACCCACGAGACGCTGCTCGCCTATCTCGTCCGGCGCCTTCTGGAGAACGGGGCGAATTCGTCCTTCGTCAATCGTATCTCCGACCCCAATGTATCGGTCGATGATCTCGTCGCCGATCCGGGTGATGTGGTCCGGGCGATGCCGATCATCGGCATGCCGCACGACCAGATCGCGCTTCCCGCCGCACTCTATGGCCGGGAACGGCTGAACTCCAGGGGTCTCGATCTTTCGAACGAAACGACCTTGAAGGAGCTTGCCGGCAATCTCGAAGCGACGCTATCGCAGAACTGGCATGCCAGGCCGCTGCTTGCCGATGGTAATGAGGATGGCGACACAAGACCGATCCTGAACCCGGCCGATCATGGCGACACTGTCGGTTCGGTGACCGAGGTTCGCCTTGATGACGCCGCACGGATCGCCCGCATGGCGGCTCAGGGTGTTGCCGAATGGTCCGCAAAACCGCCGTCCGAACGGGCCGCCTGTCTCGAACGCGCCGCCGACCTGATGCAGGAGCGCCTCGAAACTCTGATGGCGATTGCAATGCGCGAAGCCGGCAAATCCGCGCAGAACGCGATCGGCGAAGTGCGCGAGGCGATCGATTTCCTCCGCTATTATGCGCTGCAGGCGCGCAAGACGCTCGGGGTGTCGCATGCGCCGCTCGGCGCAGTGCTGTGCATCAGCCCATGGAATTTCCCGCTGGCGATTTTTACCGGTCAGGTCGCCGCCGCCCTGGTTGCAGGCAACTCGGTGATGGCCAAGCCTGCGGGCGTCACGCCGATCATCGCCTATGAGAGCGTCAGGATCCTGCATGAGGCGGGCGTTCCGCGCGCGGCACTGCAATTCGTGCCGGGCAGCGGCCGTGTCGGTGCGGCGCTTGTCGCCGCGCCCGAGACCGCGGGCGTCATGTTCACCGGATCGACTGAAGTCGCGCGGCAGATCCAGGCGCAGCTCAGCGAGCGCCTGTCTCCGGCCGGCAAGCCCATTCCGCTGATCGCCGAGACCGGCGGCCAGAATGGCATGATCGTCGACTCCTCGGCGCTGGCCGAACAGGTCGTGTTCGACGTCATCGCCTCGGCTTTCGACAGCGCCGGACAGCGCTGCTCGGCGCTGCGCGTGCTCTGCCTGCAGGAAGACATTGCCGACCGGACGCTGGCCATGCTCAAGGGGGCGCTCAAGGAATTGACCATCGGCCGCACGGACCGTCTCAACATCGATATCGGCCCGGTGATCAACGAACCCGCCCAGTCCGAGATCGACAAGCATATCGAGCGGATGCGCGCGCTCGGCTGCAAGGTGGAGCAACTGCCGCTGCCTGATAGCGCCAAGCTCGGCACGTTCGTGCCGCCGACGATTGTTGAACTCAAGCAGATGTCGGATTTGACGCGCGAAGTGTTCGGCCCGGTCCTGCATGTCATCCGCTACCGTCGCGACGATCTCGACCGGCTGATCGATGACATCAACAATTCGGGCTACGGCCTGACCTTCGGCCTGCACACGCGCCTCGATGAAACCATCGAGCATGTGACCGGACGGGTGAAGGCCGGCAATCTCTATGTCAACCGCAACATCATCGGCGCGGTGGTCGGCGTGCAGCCGTTCGGTGGTCGCGGACTGTCCGGCACCGGACCGAAGGCGGGCGGGCCGCTCTATGTCGGCCGCCTTGTGCAGCGCGCACCGGTGCCGCCGCAGCATAGTTCTGTCCATACCGACCCGGCGGTGCGCGAATTCGCGACCTGGCTTGGCCGCAGGGGCCACAATGCCGCGGCACAGGCAGCCCGCGATTTCGCCAGCACGTCGGCGCTCGGCCTCGAACGGGAACTGGATGGACCGGTGGGCGAGCGCAATCTCTATGCGCTGCATCCTCGTGGCCGTATCCTGCTTGTCCCGGCAACGGCCGAAGGCCTGTTTCGCCAGGTGGCGGCGGCGCTGGCGACCGGAAACGAGATCGTGATCGACCGCGCCGCGAACATCGAAAGCGTCTTGGCTGGGCTTCCAGCATCGGTGTCGGCGCGGATTTCATGGACATCCGATTGGGATGCGGATGGTCCATTCTCGGGCGCTCTGGTCGAAGGTGACGCCAGCCGCGTGGCTGCGGTGAACAAGCGGATCGCGACGCTCAAGGGGCCGCTCGTCCTGGTACAGTCGGCCACATCGGAAGAGCTTGCCAGCGATCAGGAGGCCTATTGCCTGAACTGGCTCTTGGAGGAAGTGTCGACCTCCATCAACACCGCTGCTGCCGGCGGCAATGCAAGCCTGATGACGATCGGCTGAGATCAGGCCGGCCGCGCGGCAGGATCGCGCGGCCGCATGACGCAAACGAGAGCAAGATGATGAAATCTCCTGACCGCGAGCCGGAGCCCGATCCGCTGCTCAAGAATTACAAGCCGCTTGCCTTGAAAGCCGTGTTGGCTGGGTGCGCTGTCAAACGGGAAGCGACGAAGCGGCCTGCCGAGGAACCGAAATCCTTCGGGCCATTGCCCGAGGGGTTCCATATGCCGCAACCGTTTGACGAGTGATGGACCGAACACGATATTGAGCGGCCGTCCATTGCCGGAGTCGGAAAATAGGCGCCGTTTATACAAAATATTGGCGTTTTTTTGAAAATTGGCCGCGACAGATTTTCCCTCGAAACTGTTGCAGGCCGTGGTTATAAGTCCTCCCGGTATTGCCAATTCGTCGCCTTCGGGAGTGTATCGAATGCCGAGAAACCTAATCTGGTCAGCCCTTTTCATTGCTCTTTTCGCTCATGGCGTGGCGGATGCCGCGAAGTTCACCGACGCCGCCGGCAGGGTGGTCACTGTGCCTGACACGATCAACAAGGTGGCCGCCGCCGGGCCGCCGGCCGAGGCGCTGCTTTTCGTGCTGGCGCCGGACAAGCTGGTGGGCTGGGTCAGTCCGAAGACCGACAAGCAAAAGGATTTCATGCCGGATTCGGCGACCGGCCTGCCTGTGCTGGGCCGGCTGACCGGCAAGGATGCCGATGCCGCGATTGCGGCGATCAAGAAGGCCAAGCCGGACCTGATCATCGATGTCGGCGACGTCAATCCAAAATACAAGGCGCTTGCCGACAAGATGCAGAAGGAGATCGGCATCCCCTATATCTTGATCGATGGCCGGCTCGCGAATACCGGCAAAGCGCTGCAGCAGGTCGGCGACCTGCTTGGCCTCAACATGCGCCAGGACAGCCTGGCCGGTGCCGTCAAGGACGAGATGGACGAGGTTGCGTCGACATTCGCCAAGCTGCCGCTGAAAGATAGGGCGCGTATCTATTACGGCCGTGGCAAGAATGGCCTGCAGACCGGGCCGGAAGGTTCGATCAACACCGAATTCATCGACGCGGTCGGCGCCGTCAACGTGGCGGCCAAGGCAGGCAAGGACGGTCTCGTCGATGTCACCGTCAAGCAGGTGGTCGACTGGAACCCGGATATCATCATCGCTGAAGACCCGGCCCTTTTTGCCTCGGTGGCCAAGGATCCGGCCTGGGCGGGGATCAAGGCGGTCAAGGACAAGCGCGTCTATATCGTGCCGTCGGCGCCCTATGGCTGGCTGGACGGGCCGCCGGGCGTCAACCGGATGATGGGCATTCTGTGGTTGGAAGCCATGCTCTATCCGAAACAGTTCGATAGCGATATCCTGCCGAAACTGCGCCAGTTCTACAACGAGTTCTACCAGGTCGACCTGATCGACGAGCAGATCGACGAGATGTTCCAGGGCACCAGCCTGCAGCAGCATTGAGCGGTGAGCGGAAGGGAATTTAATGGTCCGTGAAAACGAACTGCGGATGAATGAAGTGGCGGTGACGCCGCCCGAAGCCCAGGAAGCCGGCCTGATCTTCATCGGCCGCATCCTGACGCCATGGACGTCGCGGATGGAGACGCCGCGCCAGGGCCGGCACGACGGGCCGCTCTGCACGATCGAGATCTTCGAGCCCTGGGTGGCGGCGCTCCGGGGCGTTGAAGCGTTCGAGCGGCTGGAAGTGCTCTATTGGCTCGACCGGTCGCGGCGCGATCTCGTGTTGCAGAGCCCGGCCAGCAATGGCGAAGTGCGCGGCACGTTTTCGCTGCGCTCGCCGGTCAGGCCCAATCCGATCGGCACGTCGATCGTGCTTCTGGAGCGCGTTGAGGGCAATCGTCTGTTTGTCCGCGGCATGGATTGCCTCGATGGCACGCCGCTCCTCGACCTCAAACCGGACCGAACGCTGTTCAAACCGATCGCGCCGCCGCAGCCGGGCGATTTCCAAACTGAAACGGCGCCTTATTGCCAGAAGGCATAAGGCGCATGTCTCCCGAAAACGGTTGCCGGCTTCGGGATAGAGACCTGCGCAAACAAAGGTCTAATCGTCGACGGCGACCATGACGTCGGAGGCTTTGACGACAGCGTAGGCTTCATGGCCGACGGCGAGGCCGAGCTCGTCGACAGCCTCGTTGGTGATCGAGGCGGTGACGATCGAGCCGCCGACATCGATACGGACATGGGCGGTGGTGGCGCCGAGCGTCACTTCGACGATGCGGCCCTTGAGGCGGTTGCGGGCGCTGATTTTCATGAATAGTCTCCTCGGGTTGTGATTGGAGCGATAGCATGGCGCGGTGTCGGGGCCAATGCCGGGCGAGGGGATGTCGGCATATATGAATAGCGACATCCTCGAAGATCTGCTGCGTCCGGGCCTCAGACTGGTGATCTGCGGCACTGCGGCGGGAAAGCGCTCAGCCGAGCTCAAGTCCTATTATGCCGGGCCGGGCAACAAGTTCTGGCGTATCATGCATGAGATCGGCCTGACGCCGGAGCGGCTCGCGCCGCTCGACTGGCGCGAGATCGGCCGCTATGGCATCGGCTTCACCGATATGGCGAAGGCGCATTTCGGCAGCGATGCCGCCCTGCCGGCGCATGCCTTCGACGCGGCGCGGCTGCGTGGCGTGATTGCGCAGTTCCGGCCCGCGGCGCTTGCCTTCAACGGCAAGAAGGCGGCGCAGATGTTTTATGGCCGCACCGCGATCGACTATGGCCCGCAGCCGGCGATCGATCAGACGGCAATCTGGGTTCTGCCGTCGACCTCGGGTGCCGCAAGTGGCGCCTGGAGCCCGCTACCCTGGCGCCAGATGGCGGAAAGCCTGCGACTTCACACCCGATCAAATGCAAGTGATTTTACAGCGGGCCTGTAACTATGGAATGACCAGCTGCGTAATTGGTGTGATGTTCCATGAATGGAGGAAACACCATGTTCACACGCAGACACATTCTCAAGACCGGTACGGCGCTCGCCGTGGCCGGTGCGTTTCCGTCGATGCTGTTTGCCGCGCTCGACAATGCGCTCGCCGCCGATAGCGACAAGGTCACGCATAGCGAAGCGGAATGGCAGAAGCTGCTCACCCCGGACCAGTACGAGGTGCTCCGGCATGCCGGCACCGAGCGGCCGTTCACCAGTCCATTGCTCGACGAGCACCGGACCGGCACGTTCGCCTGCGCCGGCTGCAACCTGCCGCTGTTCTCGTCCAAGACCAAATTCGACAGCGGCACCGGTTGGCCGAGTTTTTGGCAGCCGCTCGACAATGCGGTGATCACCAAAGGGGACGATTCCTTCGGCATGGCGCGCACCGAGGTCGAATGCCGCCGCTGCGAAGGCCATCTCGGCCATGTCTTCGACGACGGCCCGAAGCCGACCGGCCTGCGCTACTGCATGAACGGCGTGGCTCTGAAATTCATCGCCGCAGCGGCCTCGTGAGCCCCGGCAGAAAGGACAAGACTATGAGCAAGACAATTTCCAACTCCGCGTGGGTTTCGCGCGGCGTTCTCGCCGCGGCCCTGATTGCCGCCGGCACGACGTTTTACTCCCGCACGGCTGCTGCCGAAGAGGGCATCGCCATCCCGCCGCCGAGCGTCGACGAAAAGGCCACCAAGAGCGTGGAGACGGCGGTGTTCGCCGGTGGCTGCTTCTGGGGCGTGCAGGGCGTGTTCCAGCATGTCAACGGCGTTACCGAGGCGATATCCGGCTATACCGGCGGCGCCGAGAAAGATGCGGTCTATGAAGTGGTCGGCACTGGTGACACGGGGCATGCCGAGTCGGTCAAGGTCACCTTCGACCCGAAGAAGATCAGCTATGGCCACCTGCTGCAGATCTATTTCTCCGTCGCTCATGATCCGACCGAACTCAACCGGCAGGGGCCCGATAGCGGCACGCAATACCGCTCGACAGTCTTCCCGATGAACGAAGACCAGGCCAACGTCGCCAACGCGTATATCGCCGAACTCGACAAGGCCAACACTTTTGGCACCAAGCTCGCCACCACGGTCGAGCCAGGCAAGACCTTCTATCCGGCCGAGGATTATCATCAGAACTTCCTGACGCTGAACCCGACCTATCCCTATATCGTCTACAACGACCTGCCGAAGATCGAGAACCTCAAGCATCTGTTCCCTAGGGATTATCGGGACGATCCGGTGCTGGTGAAAGTGTCGTCGAACTGAAGGCTTCTGTCCCGGTATAGAAGCACCGCCCAAAGCTTTCCTGAATATCGCGTTCCCCGAGTGGCGTCACCCGCTCGGGGAACGTGCATTTTGTCCTTGGCTAATATAGGCGGTCGCGGTAGGAATCCGTATCTAGCAAAGCTACAAGGCGTTTCCGCGCCGCAGGGAGGACGGGATGGCAAAGCATGTGTTCGATGACGTGACGACCGTCGGAGTCGACCAGACCAACGACAACCAGACCTGGGAATTCACCAAGGCGTCTTCCGTCCACGTCGCCAGCGGATCGGCGTTCAATGTCCTTGGCACTGCGAACACCTATTCGCTGCTCGGCACTCTCGCCAGCGATTCTGGCGACGCCTTCAAGATTACCGGTGCCAACAATGACATCGACATCGGTGCAAGCGCGCACCTCACCGCCGATGACACGGCCCTATGGGCTGTTGGTGGCGGGTTGACCGTCCTCATGCCGGCATGGCGGGTAGACAAACGTCAATCGGAGGCGATATAGTCGTCTCCGCAAACACTTCCTCCCAAATTTTCACCAGACATGTCAGGAGCTAACCATGTTCTCTTGCACCGGCTATGCGGCCGAGGCCGCCAGCGCGCAACTTGCGCCGTTTTCCTTCCACCGCCGTGACACCGGGCCGACCGATGTGCGCATCGAAATCCTCTTTTGCGGCGTCTGCCATTCCGACCTGCACACCGCGCGCAACGAATGGCACTTCACCGTCTACCCTGCCGTTCCCGGCCATGAGATCGTCGGCCGTGTCGTCGAGGTTGGAAGCAGTGTGACCAAGTACAAGGTCGGCGACAAAGTCGGTGTCGGCTGCATGGTCGATTCCTGCCGCAGCTGCGCGAGCTGCGTCGAAGGGCTCGAGCAATATTGCGAGGTCGGCAATACCGGCACCTATAACAGCCCCGATGCAGAATTCGGCCATACCCTGGGCGGCTATTCCAGCCATATCGTCGTCGAGCAGGATTTTGTCCTCAGGATTCCCGATAATCTCGACCTGGCGGCGGCGGCACCGCTGCTCTGTGCCGGCATCACCACCTATTCGCCTCTGCGGCACTGGGGTGCCGGCCCCGGCAAGAAAGTGGGCATTGCCGGTCTCGGCGGCCTCGGCCATATGGGCGTCAAGCTCGCGCATGCCATGGGCGCGCATGTCACCATGATTACGACGTCGCAGTCCAAGATCGCGGACGCCAAGGCGCTCGGCGCCGACGAGGTGATCCTGTCGACCAGCACCGACGACATGTCGGCGAACGCCAACAACCTCGACCTGATCATAGACTGCATCTCGGCCGATCATTCGATGGACGCCTATGGGCGGCTTCTCAAGCGCGATGGCACGATCGTGCTGGTCGGCGCGCCGGAAAACCCGCTGTCGATCGCCGCCTTCACGCTGCTCGCCAAGCGCCGCAGCTTTGCCGGCTCCGGCATTGGCGGTATTGCGGAGACCCAGGAGATGCTGGATTTCTGCGCCGAGCACAACGTGCTGTCGGAAATCGAGATCATCCCGATCCAGAAGATCAACGAAGCCTATGAGCGGATGCTGAAGAGCGACGTGAAATATCGCTTCGTCATCGACATGACGTCGCTGCCGAAAGCGGCCTGAGAATTTCGGCGCCGCTTGAAACGTCTCTTGCGTGGGGGAGCTGCGCAACCGCCAAAAACCCGCCTTCTATGTCGATGCATAGGGGGCGGTACATCTGCCGCGGTTCCCGGATGAACATCAATTGCAACATCTCGGACAGCGCAGAGGCTCCATCATGCTCCACACTATCAGCGGCAAGCAGACGACGACCATTCAGGTCAATACCAACGACGATATCTGGACCTTGGTCAAAAACGCAAAGATCACCGTTGCAGGCTCGCCCGGCATGCTCGAATCGGGCGACGGCAACACGATCAATGTGCTGGGCGACGTTACTGTCACCGGCGATTCCAACTCGGGCGTCCGCTTCCAAGGCGCGACCTCCGTGCTGAATATCGGCGTCGACTCGGTCATCAATGCCGTCAACGCCGCGTATGGCATCTACTACGAAGGCAACGGCGGCCAGATCAACATCGACGGCTTGGTCAAGGGCGGCGATGCCGCCGTCTACGGCGCGATCTCGGCCGTGGTGAAGAACAATGGCAGCCTCACCGGCGACAATGGCATGATGTTCCAAGATGCCGGTTCCGACATCACCAATTCAAAGTCGATCGATGTCACGAACACAGGCATCAGCAGCGGCGCGGACGACACCCTGATCGTCAATGATGTGCATGGCCAGATTCATGCCAAGATCGGCATCGCCCTCAGCGGCATGGATGGCGATAAAGCCACGATCGACAATGCGGGCCTCATAGATGCGGGCAAGATCGCGATCTCCGATGGTCTGGACAATCTCATCCTGACCAATACCGGCACGCTCAAGGGTGCGGTACAGCTCGGCGCCGGCGACGACCAGATCGATACGCGCCACGGCACGGTCAGCGGCAAGATCTTCGGCGGTGACGGCGACGATACGTTCATCATCTCCAATGCGGCACAGAAGATCGTCGAAACCGCCAATCACGGCACCGATACGGTCGAGAGCACCGTGACCTATACGCTCGGCGCCAATATCGAAAATCTCACCCTGCTCGGCAAGAAGGACATCAACGGCACCGGCAATGATGACGGCAACGTCATCACCGGCAACAAGGGCAACAACGTGCTTTCCGGGGGCGCCGGCAATGACACGCTCGACGGGGGCCATGGCAATGACACATTGCGCGGCGGCGACGGCTTCGACACTTTCGTCTTCAACCATGGCGGCGGCAAGGACCATATCCAAGGCTTCACCGACAATGTCGACTACATCCATTCCGATATGGTCAAAAGCCAGGCGGACTTCGATGCGCTAAGCGTCAAGCAGGTCGGCGCAGACGTGGTGATCAATTTCGGTGGCGGTGACACGCTGACGATCGATCACATCAATATCGGCAAGATCGACTATAACGATTTCGTCACCATCTGATCCGCGTCGATCGCTACGTTCGCGAATGCCCGATGCCCTGGTTCGCGGCCAGGGCATCGACATATTCAGGGTGACCGACTACCTGCTGGCAGGTTCAGATGACGAGAATGTCGTCGGCGCTGAAGGTCGCCAGTGTCAGACCGCGGATCGAGCTTTCGCCCACGCCGTGGTCGATATCGATATGGATCGAATTGCCTTCCTGGGTGATTTCGTTGGCGGAATTCAACAGGTTGAACCAGTCGGTTGCGGTCTGGATCGATCCAAAGGCCGGCAAGACGAGGTGGTCGACGCCATCCTCGAAATCGGTGATGTTCAGCGGGGCGGAGAGCGTGCCGTCGGCGAGGCTGCCTCCCGAGCCATTGGTGTGGACAGGGATATAGAACTGGTCTGCGCCCGTGCCGCCGGTCATCTTGACATTTTTCGAGCTGGCGGCGGCGATCAGCACATCGTCGTTGGCGCCCCCGTCCATCGTGCCGCCATCGCCGACGAGGGTGAGCGTGTCATTGCCGCTTTCGCCGTAGAGCTTGGGCGCAACGGCATCGGTCAGGCTATCGCTCATCGTGTCGTCGCCCGAGCCGCCGTAAAAGCTGCCGGCATTACTGACATTGAACGTATCGGCGGCGGACGAGCCGCGGACATTCTCGATATTGACAAGGCTATCGGTGCCGCCGCCGGTCTTCACCACGGATGCGGTGAACGAGTCCATGGTCACCGAGATCGACGTCGAGAAATGCGAATAGTCGGCGCTGTCGGACGTACCGTCGCCACCGTCGAGCGTGTTGGAGCCGTCGCCGGAATAGAGGGTGTCATCGCCGCCGGCGCCGTTCAGCTGGTCGCCGCCGCCATGGCCGTCGCCGACCGTGTCATCGGCATAGAGCTTGTTGGCCGCATCATTGCCGGTGATGGTGTTGGCGCTCGCATTGCCCTGGCCGTCGATGGCGCCGTTTCCGGTGAGCGTCAGGTTTTCGACATTGGCGCTCAACACATAGTTTGCGGAGGAGGTGACGCTATCGGTGCCGCCATTGGCGAGTTCGGTGATCTTGTCGGCCGAATTGTCGACCATGTAGGTGTCGTCGCCTTTCCCGCCGCGCATCCAGTCGATATTGGTGCCGCCATCGAGCGTGTTGTTGCCGTCATTGCCAGTCAGGATGTTCCTGAGCGTATTGCCGGTGGCGCTGAGATCGTCATTGCCGGCGAGCGTCAGATTTTCGACATTGTGCCCGAGCGTGAAGCTGATGTCCGAAATGACCGTATCCGTGCCGCCGTTCGACGCTTCGACAACCTTGTCGCCGGCTTGATTGATATAATAGGTGTCGTCGCCGGCGCCGCCCACCATCCGGTCGGCACCCTTGCCGCCATCGAGGATATTGTCGCCGCGATTGCCGACAAGCGTGTTGTCGGCTTCATTTCCCGTGCCGTAGATGTCGGCGGAGCCGTCGAGCACCAGGCGCTCCACATGGGCGGTGAGTGTGTAGGAGACTGTCGCATAGACCAGGTCGTTGCCTTGGTTGTTGCGTTCGGAGACGGTGTCGTGCGGGGAATCGACATAATAGGTGTCGTTGCCATCGCCGCCGGCCATGAAATCGGCGCCTGCGCCGCCATTGAGGACATCGTTGCCGCTGCCGCCCGAGAGCGTATCGCCGCCGTCATTGCCGGACAGCGCGTCGTTGCCATCGAGGCCAAGAATGATGTCCGGACTATTGCCGCCCGTCAGGACATCGTGCCCCGGTGTTCCCTTGATGATCTTCGCCATGGCTCTCTCCCGTTCCCATGCCGCACAACCTCGCGGAGTATATCACCACTTGCTGACAGGAACCTGAGAGCTGGTGTCAGCGAATTGTCAGAAAGGGCGAGGCGGGAGGTTGCTGCGACCGGCAATAAATCTGTCGAGAATGGTTCCTTTCCTTTGGAGGATAGCGCGCAACCGCTTATATTGGGCGCTCCGGAATCACGAGGACACCATGAAGCAATATCTCGACCTGCTCTCCCATGTGCTCGATCATGGCAATGACCGCGGCGACCGCACGGGTACGGGTACGCGCTCGGCGTTCGGTTATCAGATGCGCTTCGATCTGGCGGAAGGTTTTCCGGTGACCACCACCAAGAAGCTGCATCTCCGATCGATCATCCATGAACTCCTGTGGTTCCTGAAGGGCGATACCAATATCCGTTACCTGCAGGAGAACGGCGTCACCATCTGGGACGAATGGGCTGACGAGAATGGCAATCTCGGCCCGGTCTACGGTTCGCAATGGCGCTCCTGGCCTGCGCCGGATGGCCGCCATATCGACCAGATCGCCAACCTGATCGAGGGACTGAAGACCAATCCGCTGTCGCGCCGGCACATCGTCAGCGCCTGGAACCCGGCCGAGGTCGACGAGATGGCGCTGCCGCCGTGCCATTGCCTGTTCCAGTTCTATGTCGCGGGCAGCAAGCTGTCCTGCCAACTCTACCAGCGCTCGGCGGACATTTTTCTCGGGATTCCCTTCAACATTGCCTCCTACGCGCTTCTCACCATGATGGTGGCGCAGGTCGTCGGGCTGCAGCCAGGTGAATTCATCCTGACGCTCGGCGACGCGCATCTCTATTCCAATCATTTCGAGCAGGCGCGGTTGCAGCTTGAGCGCAAGCCGAAGACATTGCCGGTCATGCGGATCAATGCCGATGTGAAGGATATTTTCGGCTTCCACTACGAGGATTTCGAGCTTGTCGGCTATGAAGCGGATGCCAATATCAAGGCGCCGATCGCGGTATAGAGGGTGACGGGCGGAATGCCGGCTGTGCGGAAAATGACGTTGACGGCGGAAATGGTGGCGCTTTGCCACCGTGTCGAAGTCGAGACGCCGCACGATCCCTCGTTCGAAGTGCTGACCGATGACGATTTTGCCGATATGTCCAGGCGCCTGGCCAGCCGGCACGAGGGCGCCGACCTCTGGCTCTTCGCCTATGGCTCGCTGATCTGGAAGCCCGCCTTCGAATTCGTCGAAAGCCGGCGGGCGACCGCCTTCGGCTGGCATCGCTCCTTTTGCCTCAAACTCAATTCCTGGCGCGGCACGCCCGCGCAGCCGGGGCTGATGATGGCGCTGGAGCGTGGCGGACGTTGTGACGGCGTCGTCTATCGGATGCCGCCTGGCGATACCGCTCAAAGGATCGAGCGATTGCTGCGGCGGGAAATGACCTATCGCGACAATGCGGCGGCCGTCCGCTGGGTCAAGGTGATGACGCCGGATGGCCCGGTCGAGGCGCTTGGCTTCTGGATCGGCCCCTCAGGGCAGCGGATTGCCTCGAAACTGCCGCTGCCGGAGGTGGCCTGGATTTTGGCGCGGGCCTGCGGCCATGTCGGATCGGGTGCGGAATACCTTTACAACACGGTGCATCATCTCGAGGAACTCGGCATACACGACCGCAATCTCTGGACATTGCAGCACCTGGTCGCGGGTGAGATCGCCGGGCTGCACGGCAAGAAAGAAGCTGCGGAATGATCGTCTCGCAAGTCGTCGCCATGGCGGAAAACCACGTGATCGGACGAGACAATGGCCTGCCGTGGAAATTGTCGTCCGACCTCAAGCGGTTCAAGGCGCTGACCATCGGCAAACCCGTGGTCATGGGCCGCAAATGCTTCGAGTCGATCGGCAAGCCGCTGCCGGGCCGGCCGAACATCGTCATCACCCGTAATCCGGATTTTGCCGCCGAGGGCGTGATGGTCGCCCATTCGCTCGACGCTGCGCTGGATCTGGCGGAGGATGAAGCGCGAATGCTTGGCGTGGCCGAGGTCTGTGTCATCGGCGGCGGCGAAATCTACCGGCAGGCGATGGATCGCACAGATATCCTGCATGTCACGACCATCCCCGCAAAGGTCGAAGGTGATACCCTGTTTCCCGATATCGACGGGAATGTCTGGGAAATCTCGCACCAGGAAGACGTGCCGAAGGGCGAGAAGGATGATTATCCGACTCGCTTCACGACTTGGCGGCGCCGTCCCCAAGGTTAGACATATTTTCATCAAAAACGGCTGATCTCTCAGCGTCCACGTTGAATCCCGCAATTCGGATACCTATAACGGGTTCGGGAATCCCGCCGGGCTTCCGGCGGATATCGGTTTGTCAAGAAGAGGTGTGAATGCCCTGGAGCAATCAGAATGGCGGCGGCCCCTGGGGGGGCGGTGGCGGCAAGAACCAGGGCCCCTGGAACCAGGGGCCGAACCGGCCGCGCGGAGGCAATACTCCCCCCGATCTCGATGAGATCATCCGCCGCAGCCAGGATCGGCTCAAGGCCATTCTGCCGGGCGGTTTCAACGGGGGCATCGGCCTCATCGTCGTGATCCTCGTGATCGCCGTCTGGCTGATGCAGTCGATCTACACCGTCCAGCCCGACGAGCGCGGTGTCGAATCCGTCTTCGGCCGGCCGAAGGAAGAGGTTGCCGGTCCCGGCCTGCACTTCATGCTGTGGCCGATCGAGACCGTCGAACTGGTCAACGTCACCGAGCAGCAGCTCAAGATCGGCAGTGGCACCGGCGAGCAAGGCGAAGGGCTGATGCTGACCGGCGACCAGAATATCGTCAACGTGCAGTTCTCGGTGCTGTTCTCCGTCACCGATCCGCGCTCCTATCTCTATAACGTTGCCGAGCCCGGCAAGACGCTGGCGCAGGTGGCGGATTCGGTGATGCGCGAAGTCGTCGGCCGCCGTCCGGCGCAGGACATTTTCCGCGACAATCGCCAGGCGATCGCCCAGGAGGTCAAAGACCAGATCCAGAAGACGATCGACAACTATCATGCCGGCATTGCCGTCAACACCGTGTCGATCGAGGACGTCTCACCGCCGAAGGAAGTTTCAAGCGCCTTCGATGAAGTCCAGCGCGCCGAGCAGGACGAAGACAAGATGATCGAGCAGGCCAACCAATACGCCAACAAGGTGCGCGGTCAGGCCAATGGTGAAGCGGCCAAGATCCGCGAAGACGCGGCGGCCTACAAGAACCGGATCGTCAAGGAAGCCGAAGGTGAAGCGGCCCGCTTCCTCGCGGTCTATGAACAGTACAAGAAGGCACCCGAGATAACCCGCAAGCGGATCTATCTCGAGACGATGGAAAAAGTGTTCGAGAATTCCAAGAAGGTGATCACCGACACCAAGCCGGGCACCACCGGCGTGCTGCCGCTGTTGCCGCTCAACGACCTCCCTGCCAAGCCCGAAGACAAGGGAGCTCAGAAATGATCAACACCAATCGCCTCGCCATTGGCGCTGTCATCATGGTTCTCGTGATCATCGGCGCCTTCTCGTCCTTCTTCGTGGTCAATGCCCGCCAGCAGGCGATCGTCATCCGCTTCGGTCAGATCACCGACGTCAAGACCGAGCCGGGCGTCTATTTCAAGCTGCCCTTCGCCTTCCTCGATGCCGACCGTGTCCAGTTCGTCTCGAACCAGGAACTGAGGCTCGACCTCGACAACATGCGCGTTCAGGTTTCGGGCGGTAAGTTCTACGAGGTCGACGCCTTCGTGGTCTACAAGATCTCCAATCCGCGGCTCTTCCGCGAGATCGCCGGCGGCGATGTCGACCAGGCGGAATCGCGGCTGCGCACCCGCCTCGATTCGGCGCTGCGCCGCGTCTACGGTCTGCGCGGCTTCGAAGCGGCGCTTTCCAACGAGCGCGCCTCGATGATGAAGGAAGTGCGCAACGACATCACCAAGGACGCCCAGTCCCTTGGCCTGACGATCACCGATGTCCGCATCCGCCGCACCGACCTCACCAAGGAAGTGTCGCAGCAGACCTATGACCGCATGAAGGCCGAGCGTCTCGCCGAGGCCGAAGCGATCCGCGCCCGCGGCAATGAAGGCGCGCAACGCCGTCAGGCCGTCGCCGACCGCGGCAAGGTGGAAATCATTGCCGCCGCAGAAAAGGACGCGCAGATCCTGCGCGGCCAAGGCGACGCCGAGCGCAACCGGGTTTTTGGCGAGGCTTTCTCCCAGGATCCGGAATTCTACGCATTTTACCGGTCGATGACCGCCTATGCGGACGCGTTCAGCACACCGAACACGACTCTGGTGCTGCCGCCGGATTCGGAGTTCTTCCAATATTTCAACAGTGAGCTGCCGAAGAACCCGGCCCAGACGACGACACCCGCCAGCAAATGACCGATTTCCTCACCGGAATCGCTTTTTTCCTGGTAATTGAGGGACTGCTCTATGCAGCAGTCCCTTCTTTCGTCAAAAATCTGGCGGCTTTATTGCCCACGATTCCGGAAGAGCAGTTGCGATTGTCCGGTCTCGTGGCCATGGCGATCGGCGTTGCCGGCGTCTGGTACCTCAGGCTGGCGTGATGAATTTCGAAGTGACTGGCTAAGGTCGGTCTGTGGAGGCTAAAATGAGATTGCATCGATTGGCGAGCGGGGCCACCCTGAAGACGGGGCTTGCCGTGCTTGTCGCAGCCTCGTTGTCGGCCCAGCCGATCCTGGCGGCGGAAGAAGTCGCCACGGAGCACCGCACCCAGCATGGGCCGGAATCGGTCGCCGATCTCGCCGAGGGCCTCATTGACGCAGTCGTCAACATCGCCATTACCCAGAACGTCAAGCCGGAAGGCGACGAGGGCAATCCTTCGCCCAATCTGCCGAATGACGCACCGTTCAAGGACCTGTTCGACGATTATTTCAAGGACAAGGGCAATAACGGCGCCAACACGGCCCGCAAGGTGAGCTCGCTGGGGTCGGGCTTCGTCATCGATCCGGCTGGCTATATCGTCACCAACAACCACGTCATCGAAGGCGCCTCCGATATCGAGGTCAACTTCGCCAATGGCATGAAGCTCAAGGCCAAGCTGATCGGCACCGACACCAAGACCGATATCGCACTCTTGAAGGTCGAATCGAAGAAGCCGCTGAAATTCGTGCGTCTGGGCGATTCCCGCAAAATGCGCATCGGCGACTGGGTGATGGCGATCGGCAATCCGTTCGGCCTAGGCGGCTCGGTCTCGGTCGGCATCGTCTCGGCCCGCAATCGCAATATCAATGCCGGCCCCTATGACAATTTCATCCAGACCGACGCGGCGATTAATCGCGGCAATTCCGGCGGTCCGCTGTTCAACATGTATGGCGAGGTGATCGGCATCAACACGGCGATCATTTCGCCGTCGGGCGGTTCGATCGGTATCGGCTTTGCCGTGCCGACCGAGATTGCCAGCACGGTCGTCGCCCAACTCAGGGAATATGGCGAGACGCGCCGCGGCTGGCTCGGCGTGCGCGTCCAGCCGGTGACGGATGACATGATCGCCGATCTCAAGATGGACGCGCCGAAGGGCGCTCTGGTCTCCGGCGTGATCAAGGGCGGACCGGTCGACAACGGCTCGATCAAATCCGGCGACATCATCCTCAAGCTCGACGGCGTCGATATCGGCGAGATGCGTGACCTGACACGCGTGGTCGCCGAAAGCCCGATCGGCAAGCCGCTGGAAGCGGTGATCCTGCGCGATGGCAAGGAGATCACCGTATCGGTGACGCTCGGCCGCCAGCCGGAAGAGCCGAAGAAGCCTGCCGATACGGCCGCCCAGCCGCAGCAGAGCGACAACAATGACGACGAGGACAATCCGGACGACGATCAGACGCCGGATAATCCCAACCAGCCGGAAGCCACCGTGCCGGATGCCCCGTCCGATACGCTGGGCCTGACGCTCTCGCAGCTCACCGTCGCCAACCGCAAGCAGTTCGGCATCCAGAGCAATGTCGAAGGCGTTCTGGTCACCAAGGTGCCGGAGAACACGGCGTCGTATGAGAAGGGCCTGCGCCCGGGCGATGTCATCGTCGAAGTGGCGCAGGACGTCGTCCAGACGGCCGAGGATGTGGCGCGCAAGCTCGTCGAGCTCAAGCAGAACGACCGCCGCAACGCCTATCTGATGGTCGCCAATGCCAAGGGCGAGCTCAGGCTCGTGGCGGTGCCGCTGGAGTGATGACGCGGCAAAGGGGTGTTTGCCGTGTAACGGGGCGCCGTCGAATATGCCGCAAAGACCCTCTCTGGCCTGCCGGCCATCCCCCGCTCCGCACAAGGGGGAGAAAGCTCGCGGCACGCTCCTTGCCTCAATTGGGGTGCAGCGGAGCCGCAGCTTAAGCCCGGCCCCTCGTGGGGGTTCGAAGGACGGGTCGAGACCAGTGGCTCGCCCCTGTAAGTTGGGGAGGGGCTTCGCGCCACAAGCAATTGCCTGCCGCACTACTCCTCCACGCCATAGACCTTCTTCAGCGCATCGGTAAAGTCTGCCGTCATCGCGCCTGACGCGTCGCCCTTGTAGTAGCCCAGGCCCTTCAGGCTTTGCTGCAGGCCGGAGCGGAAGGCGGGCGACCATGTGTTCCAGTTGCCGAGCAGGGCCTCCATTGCCGACGGCTCGCCGTCTTTCAGGGCCGTCAGCATATTTGCGGCAGCATTGTTCGGGTCGTGCTTGATGCCTGCGCCGTGATCGAGAAGCTCGGCTAGTTTCAGGGTGGCCGTATCGTTGCCATTGTCGGAGGCCTTGCGATACCAGAACAGCGCCGTCTCGGCATCCTTCGGGACGCCAAGACCATTCTCATACATGTGACCAAGGCTGTAGGCGGCATCGTCGTTGTCGGCGTTGGCCGCATTGTTCAGCCACTCGGCTGCCTTTTCGTAATTCTTCGCCACGACGATGCCACGCGCGTAAAACGTCCCCAGGGCGTTCATGCCCGGAGCGGAGCCGTGATCGGCGGCGTATCGGTAGTAGTGCAGTGCCTCTTCGTTGTTCTTGTCRACGCCCAGGCCATGTTCATAGAGATGGCCGATATTGTAGTTTGCATCGGCGACACCGAGATCGGCGGCGCGGAGATAGAGTTCCAGAGCCTTTTTGTAGTCCTGGGCGACGCCGAAGCCGCGCTCGTACATCCGGCCGAGATCGCTGATTGAATCGCCATCGTTCTGGTCGGCCGCCAGCTGGTAGTAGTGGACCGCCTGTGCGTAGTTGCGGTCGACGCCGAGGCCGTCTTCGAACATGGCGCCGGTGTCGTGCATGCCGCTGACATCGCCCATGTCGGCGGCTTTCCGGTGGAGACGGTAGGCCTCCTCCATGTCTTTCGGCAGGTCGCCACGGCCGTCCTCATACATGACGGCGAGATTGTTGGTGCCGACCACGCTCCCGGCGTCGGCGCCCTTCTTGTACCAGATAACGGCGGAGGCAAAATCCTGCGGCACACCATGGCCCTTCTCATAAAGGAAGCCGGCATTGGTCATCGCGTCTGGATAGCCGAGTGCCGCCGATTTCTGGTACCAGTTCATTGCCGCGGCATAGTCGATGACATGGTGTTCGCCGTCGTCGCTCAACAGGCCGAGATTGTACATCGCCTCGCGGCTGCCGAGTTTCGCGGCCTCAAGGTACCAGCGCGCCGCTTCCTTGAGGTCGACACTGACCCCGTCGCCGTCGTCATAGAGAAGGCCGATGGCATCTGCCGCCTCGGCATGGTTCTGCGCTGCGGCCTTACGATAGAGATCCATCGCCTGGCCGTATTTTTCCGCGTGGTCATAGACTCGGCCGAGCTGATGTTGCAGGCGGGCATTGCCGGGTTTTGCCTTCAGTGCGTCGGAGCAGGCGGCGATCGCCGCATCCGTGTCGATATCGTCGAGATTGACGCCGGCCAGTGATTTCGGCCGGGTCGTATCCTCGGGATCGGCGGCGAGCTGGTCGCATTCGGTAATGGCGTCGGCGGCCGCAACGGTGGCGAAGGCATGTGCGGAGAGCGATGTCGAACCCATGAGGGCGACAAGCAAAAGAGTAGGCAGGCGCGCAGTCATAGTGTCCTCGATTGGCGAGTTGATTGCCAGGGAGACGTTTCAGCCGCTGTTTTTGATCGCCTCGATCATGTGCCGGCGCAGGACGCGGTTGATCTCCGTCTGGTAGCCGCCGGCTTCGGCCCGTGTCTTGAACCAGTCGAGCAGGTCGGAATCGAGGCGGATGGTCACGGATGTCTTGGTGGGGCGGAAATAGCGGCCGCGCTCCCCGGCCAGCATATTGTCTCGCGGCGCCTCGGGGATGTCGTTGGTATCAATCTCGTCCTCAGGGAGGCGATTGACGAATTCAAGCTCGGCTTCCATTTTCCTGGTCAACTCAGCCATTCTCGTAGGCATATTTTTCATGTCGTGTTGCGCGTCTCGCGCCAATGATGCGGATGATTTCTTCGCCACTGCTGTCTCTTTCCGTGTAGACGACCAACAAAAGCGTGGCTGCACCAACGGTGCCGATGCAATGCATTCGCCTCTCGCCATTGTCGATCCGATCGAAATAGGTCCAGTGGAACGGGTCTTCCCAGACTTTTATCGCCGTCTCGAAGGAGATGCCGTGCTTGCTCTTGTTGATCCTGTTCTTGTTGTCATCCCATTCGAAACGCATTGAATATTACCACATCCTCGCAAATGTACATACAAAAATGTAATTACAAGCAGAAAGCGCTCGGGACCACATAAAGAGAGGCAGGCGGACACGCCGCCTGCCTCACCATTTCAGCGATGATGATCGGGGTCAGCCGTTCGGATTGCAATAGCGGATATAGCACCGGTATCCGGTGCGGATGGCGCATTCGTAAAGTGCCCGCCGCATCGCCGAGCGACGGTTCGGATAGTTGTAGCTCCAGCCAGACGCGCCATCGCGGGCGCCGGCGAGGCAGCTCCAGGCAAATGCCTCCGTCTGAAGCGAAGCAGCAAAACCGAGACCCATGAGACCAATGATTGCGAATTTCCAATTCTTCTTCATTCCAGCCTCCATTTTTGAAATGGGCGCGAACAACTCCCTCTTCGCGCCTGAAGAAGTGACGAATTGACCTTCAGCATTATTCGGACGCGATACCATCCGTTTCAGCAATTTCACTTAAATTGGAGGCTCTGTCCACCGATCCTGTGGTGTAGGGTAAATATATCGACGGTTATTCTGCGATGACGAAGTCCCTCTTGCGGTAACCTTGGATGTAGAGAAGGGCGGTCAGATCACCGTGATCGATGCGCATCTTCGCCTCGGCGGCCACGATCGGCTTGGCATGCAGCGCCACGCCCGAACCGGCGAGCTTGATCATGCCGAGATCATTGGCACCGTCGCCAACGACGATGGCGTCGTCGGGGGTAATGCCGAGCCCCTTCGTGATGTCGATCAGCGCGTCGACCTTGGCCTGCTTGCCGAGGATTGGTTCGGCGACCTCGCCGATCAGCTTGCCGCTGCGCTCGAGCAGGATATTGGCGCGGTTTTCGTCGAAGCCGATCTTTTGCGCGATCGGTCCGGTGAAGACGGTGAAACCGCCGGAAACGAGGGCAGTGTAAAAGCCCTTGGCCTTCATCGTACCGACGAGCTCAATGCCGCCGGGGGTGAGCGTGATGCGCTTGGTGATCACTTCGCCGACGACCCAAAGCGGCAGGTCCTTGAGCAGAGCGACGCGTTCGCGCAGTGCCGGCTCGAAGGCGATCTCGCCGTTCATGGCGCGGGCGGTGATTGCCGCGACCATCTCCTTGAGCCCGACCTCGGCCGCCAGTTCATCGATGCATTCCTGGCCGATCATGGTCGAATCCATGTCGGCAAGCAGCAGCTTCTTGCGTCGCGTCTCGGCTTCCTGGATCACGACGTCGATCGGTTGGCCGGCCACCGCGTCGCGGAGCAGGACCTCGGCCTCCGATGCGCTCATACCGTCGCGGACGGGGATGTCGGCAGCGATGCCGTCGGCCAGCCAGTAGAGTCCGGCGGCGGAAATCGCCTCGGCCGCCTTTTCAGCCAGCGACGGAACAAGTAGAGGATGGGCGGGGCTGGCGATGAGCGTGGCGACGAGGGCCATGGAGAATTCCTTGGATAGGGCAAATGATGCAATCCTGATAACCGGGCCGACCGCCAGCGGCAAGTCCGCGCTCGCCGTTGAACTGGCACGCCGGCACGATGGCGAGATCGTCAATGCCGATAGCATGCAGGTCTACGACACGCWGCAGGTCCTGACCGCGCGGCCGTTCGAGGCAGAGATGGGCGGCGTTCCGCACCATCTCTATGGCACAGTGCCGGCGGGTCGGGCCTATTCGACTGGGGACTGGCTGCGCAATGCAGAACAGGTCGTTGCCGAGATCGTTGCACGCGGCAAGATGCCGATCTTTGTCGGCGGCACCGGGCTTTATTTCAAGGCGCTGACAGGCGGTCTTTCGGACATGCCCGTCATTCCACCTGATGTCCGCGAACATTGGCGTGAGCGGCTGCGGAACGAGGGGCCGGACGCGCTGCATGCGGAACTGGCAAGGCGGGATTCGTCCGTTGCCGCCACACTCAACCTCGCCGACGGGCAGCGTATTGTCCGTGCGCTGGAAGTGCTCGACGCCAGCGGACGCTCGATCGGCGACTTCCAGGAGCAGTCCGGTCATGCAGTGGTCGATGCCGATCGTGCCAAGAAAATCATCGTTCTGCCGGATCGGGCGGTGCTGCACGACCGCATCAATCGGCGCTTCGGCAAAATATTCGAAATGGGGGCTGTCGAGGAGGTGAGGGCGCTTCTGGCGCTTGGGCTTGGTGCCGACATGCCTGTGATGAAGGCGATCGGTGTGCCGCAGATCACTCGGATGCTGCGGGGCGAACTGACGGCGGACGAGGTAATCGCACAGTCCTCGGCTGCCACGCGCCAATATGCCAAGCGGCAGATGACCTGGTTCCGCAACCAGATGGCTGAGAATTGGGACCGGATCGGGAGCTGATCAGCGCTTCAGCAGGCTGTCGAACGGCTTGCGGAGCAGGCTTTCGCGGCGCGCCTGGAGATCGGCAAGCGACGGCCTGGGGGATGCAGGTGGTGGAGACGGCGCCTTCGGTTCTCCGGCAAGCCGAGAATAACGATCGATATGGTTGTCGGGCCGGCCGCCGAACTCGGCGTCGACGCGCGCCTGGCCCGGCAGCATGCCGGGCGAATAGGGCTCGAGCGGCGTTTCCTCGGCAGGTTGTTGGCGGACGGGGAAGTCCGCGCCACGCGTCGCCTCGCTGACGCCGGCGGTGACCGCTTCAAACACGGATGCTTCGGCGGCGGAGATGCGCGACTGGAAGTCTGAGATGTCAGGCCCGGCGGTCGAGCGCAGGCGCTCGACGATCGTGCCGAGATTGATCGAATTCGGATCGAGGTCGCTTTCCTGCGCGTCGGCACCGTGTGCCGTGGGCAGGATGCTCTCCTTGATGCGGTTGAACTTCAACCGCATCGGCACCGGCACGGCCTCGCCGAAGGCAATCGCCTCGCCATTGGCGAGTGAGGAGATGAAGCTCAGCGCCGAGGCCGAGGAATCCGGCAAGGCCTTGCCGATAATGTCCTGGTCGCGCTCATTGGCAAGGCGAAGCGAAAAGATCGTCGAGCATTGCGACAGGATGGTCTGGTCGAGTTCGCCCGGCCGCTGGGTGATGATGCCGAGCGATACGCCGTATTTGCGGCCTTCCTTGGCGATGCGGGCGATGGCCTGGCGCGTCGGCAGGAAGCCGAGATTGGGATCGGCCGGCACGTAGCGGTGCGCCTCTTCGCAGACGACGAGAATATGGATCGCGCCTTTGCTCCACAGCGCGATTTCAAAGGCCATGCGGCAGAGCACCGAGGCGACGGAATTGACGACTTCCGACGGGATGCCGGCAAGCTGGAACGTGGTGATCGGCCGGTCGCCGCCAGGGATGCGGAAGATCGAGGCGATGGTTTCGTGGATCGTGTCCGTGATCGTGTTCGAGGAGAACATGAAGCGATAGCGCGGATCATTGATCACCGCAGCCAGGCGCAGTTTTAGGGAACGGAGATGCGGCTTTTCCGTGCGGCCTTCGAGTTTGCCGATGCGTTCGTCGATAAACGCCATCAGGTCGGCGATGCGGTAAGGGACGGGCGTGTCGGCGGTAACGCCGTTGCGCTCGGAGGCGCGGCGACCCTGGCCGGGCTCAAGGCCGCGGAAGGCGCGCTTGGCCTCGGGGATCAGGTCGCGCAACACGTCGAGTTCGTCCGGAACCGGCGGCCGGCCGCGGAAAATCACCTCGGCGAATTCTTCCAGCCGGAAAAGCCAGAAAGGCAGGTCGAGCGAGCCCGTTTCGATGACGACGGCCGTGTCGGGGAAGGCGGCGGCAAATTCGTTGTGCGGATCGAGGATCAGCACTCTGAGCTTGGGATCGGAAGCCACCGCTTCGCGCAGCAGCAGCGACACCGCGGTCGATTTGCCCGAACCGGTGGAGCCGACGACAGCGAAGTGTTTTGACAGCATCGACGGCATGTGGATCGCGGCATCGATGCTGTCATCCTGGCTGAGCTTGCCGACGATGCAGCTCTCGCGTTTGCCGTGGTCATAGATGCGCATGAGGTCGGACGAACGAATCTGGTGCGCCGGGGCGCCGAGATAGGGATAGTTCGAGATGCCCGAGGAGAATTTTTCCGAGCCGTCGGGAAACTGGCGGACCTCGCCGACGAGCTCCACCTGGATCTGGAAGCTGTTGATGATTTCATCCGACCAGACCGGCGATGTCGCCTGGATCGAGCGGGTCAGTGCCACCACGCGGTTGACACCAACTGCGATGGTCATCAGCTTGCCGACACCCCAGATCGCGGCCGCTTCGCCCGCGCCGGGCGGAAGATCGGCCGCGACGGTCGCATTGCCGCCATCGCAGGCAATGACATGCCCGAGCGATCGGCTGGTCGGCTGCTCCAGCCCGCGACGCTCCTGGACGCCGGCGCTGGGTGAATTTTGCAGATCCTTGCTGTACAAGGCGTCACTCCAGGGGGAAGTGTGAAGTCGCAAGCCTATACAGCGCTGGTTAAAATCCTGTTTCGGGCCAGTTGATCCAAAATGGTGCAGGCAGGATGGGTCGCCGTCTCGTTCGGACGGCAACCCATTGGTGCGGCGCTTATTTTTCGCGCGCAGCTTTCAGCGCATTCGTCCACCAGAGGAGCTCGTCCAGCATCGTCTTGGCTGTATCGATCAGGTAGGGATAGTCGGCCATGGTCTTGCCTTCGCGCATGATGCCGAGCAGCTCGGCCATGCCAATATGGACCGGGTATTTCAGCGAGGCGACCTGCAATTCGGCGAGGATGCCGCGCAGATGCTCGACGGCGCGGGCGCCACCCGAGCCGCCATAGGCGACGAAGCTCGCCGGCTTGCGGTTATATTCCTTGTAGGCGTAATCGAGCGCGTTCTTCAGGACGCCGCTGATCGAATGATTGTATTCGGCGGTGATGAAGACGAAGCCGTCGAGGCTGGCGATCTTCTCGCCCCATTTGCGCGCCACCTCGTTTGCCGGCGGCACGAACAACGGCGACGCCTTTTCCTCGAAAAACGGCAAGGGGAAGTCGCGCAGATCGACGATTTCGAAATCCGCGTCGTCGCGCTGACGGGCAATATCCATCAGCCAGTTCGTCGGGTTGTCGGCAAAGCGACCCTGACGCGTGGTGGAGATGACGATGCCGATCCGGGGTTTCGTAGCCATGTTCGCTCCTTATGCTTACGAATGGTAAGCAATGAATTAGGAGTAACCGAATGAGGCTGCAAGACGGCACTTTTTGGGAAGTGACTTACCTTTTGGGAACCGGCGAAACGGCTGCGATCGGTACTTCTAAAACGACCATGCAAAGCTTGCGGCCGATAATAATCTCGGCCATGCTCCACATATGGACCACGCAACCGAATATCTCATCCCTTTCGTTCAGTTCCCGCTCGACATCGATCCTTGGCCTGAACTTTCCGGCTTCGTGCCGTTCGCGCGCAACTGCTTTGCCGACGTCTTTCTTCTTGATGAGATTGGGCAGGTCTATTTTTTTGATATTTCGTTGTCGGAGCTTTCAAAAATTGCAGAAGACCGGGATGAATTTCTATCCTTGATATCCGACGATCGCGATGGATGGCTGCTTCAGCCACTGGTGGATGCCTGTCGTCATGCCGGCCTCGGTCTGAAGGAAGGACAATGTTACGGGTTTAGACTGCCAACCCTACTTGGCRGTGAATATCGTATCGAGAATATTTGCGTGGCGGTCTTGGATGAATGGATGCCCTTCATGCGGGATTTGCACCGTCAGGTCGGTCACCTTCCCGACGGAGCAACCGTGGACATAGAGTTTGTGGATTAGAGAGCGGGCTCATCCCGGATCTGTGCGATCAGCGCGAGCCGATTGATTTGCTTGTCAGATCGAAATTGACCTGGGCTTGCACGATGGCGGCACGATTGTCCATGACCCACCGGCCGATCGGCTCCAGTGCGCCTTTCAGCGATTGACCAAGAACGGAAAGCTCGTAGTCGACGCGCGGCGGGATCGTCGGGTAGACGGTGCGGATGACCAGGCCGTCGCGCTCGAGATTGCGCAGCGTCACCGTCAGCATGCGCTGCGAAATGCCGGGAAGCGCGCGATGCAATTCCTTGAAGCGCAAGGGTTTGTCGTTCAGCGCCCGCAGGAGCAGGATCGTCCACTTGTCGCCGACCCGGGAAAGGATATGGGCGACGGGGCGGCAATCTTCGGAATGGTGTTCGCGAACCTTGGTCATCGGCGCATTGTAGCAGGAAGCTTTCGGCGGGCAACCGGCCCATCCAAGGGTTAAATGGTGCCGGACTCTGCAATTGTCCAATTGACGGCGGGCGAATTTGCGGTTACCACAGCGCCATGATGATCAAGATTGCAAACATTCTTGTAGTGGGAAGGCGCATGGGCAGGATGGTGTAACCATCCGGCGTTAGCCACCCATGCGCTGAACGAGGCTCCTCCGGGGGCCTTTTTTTATGCCCGCAAACTTGGTAATCCGCGCGATACACGAAGGGAAGGACTTGAGGACAATGGCGAGCGACGACAATCGAATGACTGGAGCGGAAATCGTTCTGAGGGCGCTGAAGGACAACGGCGTCAAGCATATATTCGGCTATCCGGGCGGCGCTGTGCTGCCGATCTATGACGAGATTTTCCAGCAGGACGACGTCGAGCATATCCTTGTGCGGCACGAGCAGGGCGCCGGCCATGCCGCCGAAGGCTATGCTCGCTCCACCGGCAAGGTGGGCGTCATGCTCGTCACCTCCGGTCCCGGCGCGACGAATGCCGTCACGCCGCTGCAGGACGCGCTGATGGATTCGATCCCGATCGTCTGCCTGAGCGGCCAGGTGCCGACACCGCTGATCGGCTCCGACGCCTTCCAGGAATGCGATACCGTCGGCATCACCCGGCCCTGCACCAAGCACAACTGGCTGGTCAAGGACGTCAACGATCTGGCGCGGATCATCCATGAGGCCTTCCGCATCGCCCAGTCAGGCCGGCCGGGTCCAGTCCTCGTCGATATCCCCAAGGATGTTCAGTTTGCCACCGGCACCTATACGCCGCCGTCTGCCGTTCCGGTCGAGGCCAATTACCAGCCGAAGATCCAGGGCGATCCTGCCGAGATCGAAAAGGCCGTCCAGGCAATGGCCGGGGCGCGGCGGGGCATCATCTATTCCGGCGGTGGCGTCGTCAATTCGGGGACGGCTGCCTCGACATTGCTGCGCGAACTGGTCGAAGTCACCGGCTTTCCGATCACCTCGACACTGATGGGCCTCGGTGCCTATCCGGCCTCCGGTCCGGCCTGGCTCGGCATGCTCGGCATGCACGGCACTTACGAGGCCAACATGGCGATGCATGACTGCGATGTCATGCTGTGCGTCGGCGCCCGTTTCGACGACCGCATCACCGGTCGCCTCAATGCCTTCTCGCCGAATTCGATCAAGATCCATATCGACATCGATCCGTCCTCGATCAACAAGAATGTCCGTACCGACATCCGTATCGTCGGCGATGCGACTTCGGTGCTTGAAGACATGCTGCGCACCTGGCGGTCTTCGGCGAAGACCGCCGACAAAAGCCGGATGAACGACTGGTGGGAGCAGATCAAGCGCTGGCGCGGCCGCAATTCGCTGGCCTATACCATGTCCAACGACGTGATCATGCCGCAATATGCTATCGAGCGGCTCTATGAACACACCAAGAACCGAAACACCTACATCACCACCGAAGTCGGCCAGCACCAGATGTGGGCGGCGCAGTTCTATCATTTCGAGGAGCCAAACCGCTGGATGACTTCGGGCGGCCTCGGCACGATGGGCTATGGCCTGCCCGCGGCCTTGGGCGTGCAGATCGCCCATCGAGATGCGCTGGTCATCGACATTGCCGGCGACGCTTCGGTCCAGATGACGATGCAGGAAATGTCCTGCGCGGTGCAGCACGACGCGCCGATCAAGATCTTCATCCTGAACAACCAGTATATGGGCATGGTGCGCCAGTGGCAGCAACTCCTGCACGGCAACCGGCTGTCGCATTCCTATACCGAGGCGATGCCGGATTTCGTCAAGCTGGCCGAAGCCTATGGGGCGCATGGCATCCGCTGCGAGAAGCCGGGCGACCTCGACGATGCGATCCAGGAAATGATCGATGTAAAGAAACCGGTCCTGTTCGATTGCCGCGTCGCCAACCTGGCCAATTGCTTCCCGATGATCCCGTCGGGCAAGGCGCATAACGAAATGCTCCTGCCGGACGAGGCAACCGACGAGGCGGTCGCCAACGCCATCGACGCCAAGGGTCGGCAGCTCGTCTGAGGTCGCTGCCGGAGTCGGAGGAAACGCCATGGTCGCTCTCATCCTCGTGCTCATCGCCGTACCCCTGCAGTTGCTGGGGTATACGGGGACGTGCACGCAGGGTGGGGATGACGAGGCATTGGCCGGCGCGGTGTTTTCAGCACCGTTTCTGCTGGTGGCTAGTCTGCTTATGGTTCGGCATTTGCACCAGGCCGTGCGGCGGGTGCCGCATCTCCTGGCAGGCTTTGCCGCCGCCGGATCGATTGCTCTCACCAGCGCCATCTGGCTCAGCGTGCTTCGCTTCGGCAATGGTTGTCTCTGGAAGATGGAGGAGCCAGCATCGGCAGGGTTTTATGCCACGACATTTGATGCCCGCAACGCTCTGATGCTTTGCTCCTATCTGATCTTTCCAGCGCTCGTGATCCTGCTGGCGCGATTCGACAAAGCCCTGGCATCTCTGGCGGGAATGCACAGGCAGACAAATTGACCAGCCACGGGGCCGGAAGCAGTCGAGCCGGCCAGGCAAACAGCAATTCAGCCATCTCGTCGTCGGGTTGGCGTACTAGAACAACAAGGGAAACACCATGAATGCAGCGCATCTTCAGCCGACTGGGTCGGCCTATTTCATCCCCAAGGAGACCGAGCTTGCGGAGAGCCACACGCTTTCCATCCTCGTCTCCAACGAGCCGGGCGTACTCGCGCGGGTGATCGGCCTGTTCTCCGGCCGCGGCTATAATATCGAGAGCCTCACGGTTTCAGAGACCGAGCATCGCTCGCACCTGTCGCGTATCACCATCGTCACGCGTGGCACGCCGCATGTGCTTGAGCAGATCAAGTCGCAGCTAGAGCGCATCGTGCCGGTGCACCGGGTCGTCGACCTGACCAACAGGGCTCGCGAAATGGGGCAGGATCGGGCGATCGAGCGTGAGCTCGCGCTGGTCAAGGTCACCGGCCATGGCGAGGCACGTGGTGAAGCGCTGCGTCTGGGCGAGGCCTTCAATGCCAAGGTGACCGATGCGACGGTCGATCATTTCATCTTCGAGATCACCGGCAAGTCCTCGAAGATCGACCAGTTCATCACCATCATGCAGCCGCTCGGGCTGATCGAGGTCTGCCGTACCGGCGTCGCCGCGATGAATCGTGGTCCGCAGGGCATGTGACCGGCCGATGCGCTGGCCGAACGTCACGACACGCACGATCGACGAGATCGAATGCGTCGTCTCTGTGCTTCTGGCCATCGTTTTTGCTCATCTGCTCGATGCGCGGAATGTCTCCTGGGCCGCCTTTTCGGGATATATGGTCATGCGCGGCCATGTGTCAGAGACTTTTCCGCGCGGCGTGCTCAGGATCGTCGGCACCGTGGTCGGCGCCGCGATCGGCCTGGCTGTCGTTCCCTTCGTTTATAGCCAACCGATCCTGGTCGCGCTGTCGGCGGCAATCATCGGTGGGCTGGGGCTCTATCGCAGCCTGACCGCCAAGCATTCCTATGCCTGGTTGTTTGTCGGCCTCACCTTTGTGATGATCCTGTTCGACAAGGCTGAACATCCCGATGCGCTGCTGAGCGGCTTCGCCGTGACGCGCATCCTTGAAATCATCGCCGGCACCAGCGCCTGCGTGCTGGTGAGCGCCATCTCGACAGTGACCGTGCGCCGCACTTGGCCTGGTGTGTTAGGGCCGCCGGCGCGCGAAGCCGGCTGGCATCCGCATGCGGCGCTGCATGCGGCGGAAGGTGCCTCGGCATTGCTGCTCCTGCCGTTGATCGGTTGGCTGTGGCCGCGGCCGGACCTGGCGCAGGCGGCGGTGACGATCATGGCGGTGATGCTGCTGCCACTGAGTACGATCGAGGTCAGCGGCTTCATGCCGGTCACCTATCGCATGGGCCTGCGTGTTGCCGGCTGTCTGGCGGGTGCCGCCTTCGCCTTTATCTTTGTCGTCCTGGGTGGCGGCGGGTTGGCGCTGCTGCTGCTTGGATTGGTGATCGGCGTGCCGATCGGCCGGCATATCGAAAACGGCAAGGGCAGGTTTGCCTATTCCGGTGTCCAGTTCACGCTGGCGCTGCTTGTCGTGCTCGTGCCCGACAATTATTCCCGCGTGGCGATCGATCCGGTCTATGAGCGGCTGCTCGGTATCATTCTCGGCGTGGCGTTGCTGCAGCCGGTCCTGCTCGTCTGGCATGCTGCCTTTTCAGGCCGGCGCGCGGTCGCGCGGGGCAGGGGCAGCGACGGCCCTGACCCCGGCAATGCCGCATGAGATAGCGCAGGATCGGGCAATCAGAAGAGCCGGATATCCGGCTTGGCCAGCATCAGCCAGACAATGCCGAGCACGGCGGCGAAGGCCGGGAAGCCGCAGGCGAACCAGATCCGGTAGAGCCTGAACCATTCGGGCGGCAGGGGCGTACTTTGTGCGACCGCCTCGCGCGCCATGTCCCTCAGCTGCGTCTGGATCCAGACGACCGGCAGCCAGAACAGGCCGGTGAGGATATAGAGCGCCAGCGACAGCAAGAGCCAGCCGTCGGACAGCGACCAGCCGACGCTGCGGGCGAGAAAATAGCCGGTGATCGGCTGGGCGATGACGGCGGTGGCGGTAAACAGCGTGTCGGCGACCACCACCGTGTCGGCGACATGGGCGATCAGGTCAGGCTTTTCGGTGCGCCGGGCCATGACCATGAAAAAGGCGATGCCGGCGCCGGTTCCGAAAAGCACGGTCGCGCCGACGACGTGCAGTAGGCGTAGAATGACTTCGAGATCCATCAACGTTCATCCAGGATGGCCAGTGTCGCCAGCGACAGGATGATCGCCGGCAATACCTTTACGTATGGGCCGAGCGGATCGAGCCAAAGCGATGTTTCGAGAATGCTGCCGCCGATGAGATAGAGGCAGGCCAGTGCGATCTGCCCGATCAGCGCCAAGCGCGACAGTGGCCGGTAGAGCACGCCAAGCCCAAGCCCGATATCGAGGAGCGAGGTGATGATCGTCACGGCATCGGCAGCGGCCGTCGGCATGAAGGGCAGGAAATGCGCCGACGCCGGTGCGATATCGATCAGCGCGATCGTGCCGGACAGGAACCAGAACAGCGCCAGTGCAACGACCATGACCGGCTTCATCAGATAGAGCCGGGCAAACCACAGGTCCTGGACGCCGGCGGGGTAGGCGGCGAGCGTGTCGCGCGTCGAGCGAAGCGGAACGGCGACCATTGGCTCCGCCGCCTCGATGCCGGCCGACATCACCCGCATCGCCGTCGTGCGTAGCGGCGAGCGCCAGCCGAGCAGGCCCGACAGGTCGGCGAGCCGGGAGATCGCCGCACCGATCGCCGGCGCCAGCGGCAGGATGCGGGCCGGCGCCAGTCCCAGCCAGGCGCGGTGCAGCCGGACAAGTGCGGCCAGATCGAGCGCGTCGCCGGCGAGTTCCGTATCGGTGCCGGGCGCCAGCCTGCCGCTCAGCGCCGCAGCCACCGCCTCGACCACGTCGTCGAGCGCCACGGTATGCACCGCTTGGTCGGCATAGACGAGCGGCATGGTGAGCGGCATCGAGGCAAGCGCTCTCAACAATGCCGACCCGCCATGCGCATTGCGGCCAAGAACCAAAGCCGGGCGCAGGATGACATGGGGGAGGCCGGACCGCTTCAGCGCTGCGTCGGCGCTCGCCTTGGTGACGAGAAAGGGCAGGTCGGCGGCGAGGTCGAGGCGGGCGGAGATCTGCACGACCACGCCGACGCCGGCTGCCTTGCAGGCGTCGTAGAGCGCCAGCATCGCGTCTTGCTGGGTGGCTGCAAGATTGTCGCGCAGGCCATCCTGCAGCGCGCCGGCGCAATTGACCACGGCCTCGATGCCTTCGAGCAGCGGCATCCAGCGTTCGGGTTCGGTCAGGGTGGCGAGGTCGACCCTGATCCAGCGCGCGGTGGGGAACCGGTTCTGCGCATGGCCGATGTCGCGGCCGAGGCCGGTGACATTGCAGCCGGCGCGGGCAAGCCGCGCGAGTACCGCCGAGCCGATGAAGCCGTTTGCACCGAGAATCAGGATCGTCATGATGGATGGTACCACAGATGGATTTGGTGGGCGGTGCGCGGAACGGCGGACCTTCTCCTCGAGGGGAGAGGGAATCTGCCTTTGACGCCCTGCCACAAGCAGCGTTGCACTTATATGATTGCCCTGCGCAGCAATGCGCCCAACTCTACAACATCTCCAACGGTCGCTTCCGCGCTGGCGGCGAGAAGGCCTCGTCCAGAGCCTTCCAGTCTGCGTCGCTGATGGAGAGTTCGACAGCGCCACGGTTCTCGGCGGCACGGGTGCGCTCGGACGTCTTCGGGATGGCGATGATGTCGCCTTGACTGAGCAGGAAAGCCAGCGCGAGTTGCGCCGGCGTGGCCTGATTGGCTTTGGCGATGCGGATCAGTTCGGGGTGGCTGAGGAGCCTGCCCTGTTCGATCGGCGAATAGGCCATGATGGGCACTTTGCGTTGCCGGCACCACGGCAGCAGATCATATTCCGGGGCGCGGCGGGAGAGATTGTAGAAAATCTGGTTGGTCGCGCATCGTTCGCCGCCCGGAATGTCGAATAGTTCCTCCATGTCGTCGGTGTCGAAATTCGACACGCCCCAGGCGCCGATCTTTCCGGCCTGTTTGAGGGTCTCGAAGGCTTCGATCGTCTCGGTAAGCGGATGCTCGCCGCGCCAATGCAGCAGGTAAAGGTCGATTGTATCGGCCCGCAAACGCTTCAGACTGCGCTCGCAGGCGGCGATCGTGCTGTCGCGGCGGGCATTCCAGGGATAGACCTTGCTGACCAGGAAGACATCCGGACGCCGCCCCCGGATCGCCTCGCCGACGATCTCCTCTGCGCCGCCCTCGGCATACATTTCGGCGGTGTCGATCAGCGTCATGCCGAGGTCGATGCCGGCCTTGAGGCTGTCGATCTCGCGCGCGGCATCGGCCTTGCGCTCGCCCATATTCCAGGTGCCCTGGCCAAGGGCTGCGACCTCGCGGCCATCCGGCAGCCTGACGCGTGGTATTTCGGACATTCTTGCCTCTCAGTTCGGACTTCCAGCCGCAGCATAAGCAAGCCTCGGTCCGCGGCACAAGCCGGTTCAGGCGTTGAACTGCCGGTACCAAGTGTCGGCACTGCGCCACCGCATGCCCGCTGACGATATACTCCGCCACCACCGAGCGCCCCGATGGCGCGCCTTCGATAATGGTGACGAGGCCGCCCGCCTGATACGCGCGGTGCGGACACTTACCTTCCTTCCAGAAGCGAATGGTGGCGGGGAAGGGACCTCACCCGATCACCCCGCAGTTGCCCGCAATCCCAGTACTTGAAAAATTTTGTTTCTAGTCTCGATCAACACCGCCAGTTTATCGAGTTTTTGCAAAAACCTATTGTTTATCCGGCGGTCAACAGCGCGGCGACTTCACTGGCCGGGCTGGTTCCTTGGCCCGCCGGACCCATTTGAAAAAAGGAAGCTCCCTTGATTGAATCCTCCCACTCAGCAGCGTCATCCGTCACCCAGCCGTCGGCTGTGACCGACACTAACCGACGGCTCCTGGACGCGTTTGTTGACTTCATCAACACTGCTGACGAAGGCAAGGCCAACCGCCTCGTATCGCCAAGCGCAACATTTTTCGTTCCCGGCCGCATCGAGCCATTGATGGGTCCACCCGGTTACATGCAGATCATAGGCATGATGCGAAGCGGCTTTCCCGATATCCAGTGGACACTCGAGGATGCAGTGTTCGGTCCAGACAAGATCGCTGCTCGCTTTACAATGCATGGCACCCACAACGGAAGCTTCCTTGGTGTTTCGCCGACTGGAAAGGCCATTTCGGTCACTGCAATCAACATCTATTATCTGCGTCATGGCCAGATCGTTGGGGAATATGGTCAACCTGATTTCTTGGGTCTCATGCGGCAAATCGGCGCCATTCCAGGATAGTCACGCCGAGAAATCGTATACCGGGACCGTGCTGCAGCATGTCGGAGTCACTTTACCTTCTCACTTCCGAACTCGGTTGCCGCGAAATCAAGGAAACTGCGCAGTTTGGGTGTGACCCTTCTGTCGGGCGCGTAAAGTACGTGCAAGTGACGCGTCGGCACCTGATAGCCAGGCAATAGAGGGACAAGTTTCCCAGTCTCTATTCCTTGGCGCAACAGCTCAAGCGGCTGAAGAATGACCCCTTGTCCGGACAGCGCCGCGCTCAAAAGGGCTTCGCCGCTGTCCATCATCAACTTTCCCGCAATGGCGACGCTGCTTCGTCCGTCGGGTCCGTCGAAAGTCCATTCCGTCCTCAAGCTGGTATGCGAGAAAATCAGACATTCGTGTTGGCTCAGATCGGCAGGCGTTTGCGGGATACCATGCAGTTTCAGATAGTCCGGCGAAGCGCAGATACCCAAGCGATAGGGGTTGAGTCGTTTGGCGATCAAAGCGCTGTCGGACAAGTCCCCCACGCGGAACACGGCGTCATAGCCCTCGTCAATCAAATCGATGAGACGGTTTGACAAAGACAGTTCAACCGAAATCTGGGGATAGGTGCGCATGAACCCTGGAAGTTTCGGAGCAAGCAGATGGATGCCGAATGTGACGGGGGCACTTATTCTCAGCCTACCCCGCGGTATGATGCGGGTCTCCTCTGCCAGGGCTTCCGCGGCTTCGACCTCTGCAAGGATATTTTGCGAGCGCTCGTAATACTGTTTGCCAATGTCCGTCAGATGCTGACGGCGTGTGGTTCGGTTGAGAAGCTTGACACCCAGATAATTCTCGAGCGCCTGCACGTGCTTTCCCACGAGCTGCGGCGAGGTGCCGAGCGCCTCTGCTGCCCCGCTGAAAGAGCCCATTTCCACGGCTTTGACGAAAATACGCATGCTTGAGAAGCGATCCATTGGAAACATTCTGTTGCAAGTGTTGATCAGGAAGCGACATTTATCACGAATTTGTTTTTGATCACATCTGTGTGCAGCGTTCGTTCTCCAACTGGAGTTGATCTCTTCCATGAAAGCAGTTGTCGTTCACGAGCCTGGGCCGGCAGACGTTTTGAAGCTTGAAGATAGACCCCTGCCGGACGCGAAGCCGGGTTGGGTGCTGATCCAGGTCCATGCATTCGGCTTGAACAGGTCCGAGCTTTTCACGCGGCAGGGACATTCTCCCAGCGTCGTCTTTCCCCGCATTCTCGGAATCGAAGCCGTCGGCGCGGTGGTCTCCGCGCCGGGCGGTGAATTCCACGCGGGCGATATCGTGGCGACTGCGATGGGCGGCATGGGCCGTGCCTTTGACGGCGGCTATGCAGAATTTACACTTGTTCCAGCCGCGAATGTTCAAAAGCTCAGGACCAATCTCTCCTGGGATGTTCTGGGTGCTTTGCCCGAAATGGTGCAGACGGCGTGGGGCGCCCTGGAAACGGCGCTCCACCTGAAGCCGGGTGAGATCCTGCTCATACGCGGCGGGACGACATCGGTTGGCCTGACAGCTGCGATCCTGGCCAAGCGTCTTGGCGCTCATGTGATTGCGACCACCCGGAGGCAAGATCGTCGGTCGATGCTTCTTGAAAACGGCGCCGACGAAGTCATCATCGATCCAGGAGAAATCGCGGCAGATGTGCGCCGCCTTCACCAAAGCGGAGTTCATAAGATATTCGAACTCGTTGGCACGACGACCCTGACGGACAGCCTCAACTGCGCCGCCAGGGGCGGCAGTGTGTGCATGGCAGGAATGGTCGGAGATGCCTGGGAGTACCAGCGCTTCGCACCCATGGAGATTATTCCGTCGACCGTCAACCTGACCACTTACTCCGGCGGAGCCGATGATTTTGTCGCTACGCCTTTGCAAGACATCATCGGCGAGGTCGAAGCCGGACGGTTCAAACCGCCGATTGGCCGGGTATTCAAGATCGATGAAATCGTCGAGGCGCACCGCGTCATGGAACAAAACCTCTCCGGCGGAAAGATCGTCGTGCTCACCTGACATCGGGGATCGCCGCCGCGTTCTTCGAAGACGTCTGTTGTGTCCGGGATGCACCCTTGCGGCAATCTCCCCCTTGAGGGCAGGGCAATTGCATATGACAAAGCCCCTGTCCACCTTGTGGGCGGCCGAAGGACGGGTCGAGACTAGTGGCTCGACCCTAAAAGTTGGGTGGCTTGGTATCCTGTGCGACTGCCTGCCGCACAAGCCGGTTCAGGTGTTGAACTGCCGGTAGCAGGTGTCGGCGATGCGGCGCAGCATGTCGCGCGGGATCTCGCCGGTGACAGCATAGGAGAGCCGGTCGTCGATCCAGTAGAAGGTCTCCACCGGGCCGTTGCTGGCGAAGCGGAAGCTGGTGACGTCGTTTTCGCCGCTCTGGCCGACCATGACTGTCAGCCGCTTGCCGGTCGCATCCTCATACATCAGAAGCGCGCCGGCCTTGCCGTTGACCGGCACCAGCCGGCCGCCGACGAGGTTGAAACCCAGGCCGGAAAGATCGGGGGCGGCGAATTTGTGGCCGAGGCGTTTGCCGAGCCAGGTGACCAGATGGTCCTTCTCATTGGCCCGGACCTCGACCGGATGGCGCACTTCGCTGGTATAGATCAGGAAGGCGGAACTGGCCTCCTCGTGCAGTGCTGCCTGCTCGACCGGGAGATGTGCCGGTGAAGCAGGCAGGAAATGGCCGGTGGCGACGCCGGCAAGGAACAGGCAGAGACCGGCGGCAATGGCAGCCGGATAGCGCAGCCATCCGATGCGGGCCGGCTGCGGTGCGTCGGCAAACATGGCGGCATCGTCGGGTCGTGTGGTGCGGTAGGGCGCAAACGTCGCCTGGATGGCGCGGTTCTGTGCCTGCCAGTCGCGCACCCGGGCGAGATCTTCTGGATGTTCGCGCAGCCAGCGTTCGACGCGCGCCATGTCCTCGGCCGACAGCTGTGCATCGGCATAAGCGTGCAGCACTTCAGGCGAAAGGGGGGTGTCGGCGTCGGTCATTCGGGTCTCCGGAGAGGAATCACATTGTCGCCGGCGAGATGCCGGCCGAGCTGTTCGCGGGCGCGGGCCAGCCGCGACATGACAGTACCGATCGGCACTTTCAGCATGTCGGCAACCTCGGCATAGGCATAGCCCTCGATCACCACCAGCATCAGCACCGCCCGGTGCTCGGATGTCAGTGCATCCAGCGCGCGGGCGAGACGGTCGCGCTGCAGCGGATCGCCCGCCGGCTCGGCAGCAGGCACACCCTCTGCCTCGTCGATCTCGACGGACGGGAAGCTGCGCAGCCGGCGCGCGCCGTTGCGATAGAGATTGGTCATGATCGCCAGCACCCAGCCGCGCAGGTTGACGCCCGACCACGTGGCACGGTTGACGAGGACGCGCTCGATACTGTCCTGCAGCAAGTCCTCGCCGTCGGCGTCCGAACGCGCCAGGCTGCGCGAATAGCGCCTGAGGTCCGGCATCAGGGCCATCAGCCGGCCTTCGAAACTGTCGGGGGCCGGCGCGCCGGCGCCGGCCGGATCGGATGTGGGTTTATGGCCGAGCGGCATCCCAGACGCCCTTGAAGCCATCACCCGTTGCGTCGCCTTGTTTCTTGTCCTTAACCCAATAATAGAGCGGCATGCCGTTCTTGGCCCATTGCTTCGAGCCGTCCTTGCGTTTGATGATTGTGTAGCCGCCGTCGGCCTTGTCGCTCGCCTTGGCCTTGAAGGGCGGCCAGTATTCTGCGCACTCGCCGTTGCAATTCGACATGCCGTCCTTGTCGTTCTTGAACGTATAGAGCGTCATGCCTTTTGCGCCGGCGAGCACATCGCCCTTGTCGGTCTTGACGGTTGTCACAGCCGGCGCGGCGAAGGCTGCGGAGGCGCTGGCGGCGAGCAGGATCGGGATCAGAATTCGGACACGCATCATGGTCTCCTCGGGTTGGATGCCGCGCCTATTGCTGCGGCTGGACATGAGACACACGGCGCGCCCGGTTTATTCCATCGGCCGGCCGAGATTTTTTCCGACACATGAATTTCGCTGTTGCGGGCTTCAGCCGAATTGATTGGACGCTGTCACGCGCATTTCTTTATCTTCGCTACGCGGGGGCCTCATGAAACTCGAAATCTTTCTGTCATTGCTGCTGTTTGCGGCCACGACATCGGTGACGCCAGGGCCGAACAACATGATGGTGCTGGCCTCCGGTGTCAATTTCGGATTCCGGCGCACCATACTGCATATGCTCGGCATATCCGGCGGCTTTTTCGTATTGCTCCTCTGCGTCGGCTTCGGGCTTGGGGCACTGCTCAAAGCTGTCCCGGCGCTGTTCGTCGTGCTCAAGATCGCTGGCGGTCTCTATCTGCTTTGGATCGCCTGGAAGATAGGCACGTCTCGATCGCTGGGCGAGGGCAAGACGGGCGCGCAGCCGATGTCGTTTCTGGCCGCCGCTGCGTTCCAATGGGTCAATCCCAAGGCGTGGGTCATGGCCATCTCGTCGATGACGACCTATACCGATCCCAACCGCTATGTGCTGACTGTGTTTCTCGTCGCGCTCGCCTTCGTGGTCGTCGGCATTCCGTCCATATCGCTCTGGGCCGGTTTCGGCTCGGCGCTGCGCGAATGGCTGTCGCATCCGGCGCGGCTCAAATGGTTCAACATCATCATGGCGGTGCTTCTGGTGCTCAGCCTCTGGCCGATGCTAAAATAGCCTCGCATCTCACCTTCACCGTCATTCCTCTCGAATGTTCCCATAATCAAAGAACCCCGCTAATCCCAGACTTTTTCGTTCCTGCGCATCTCCGCAAGTTCACCAGTTAGCACTTGAAATTATATATCCATTCGGATATATAATGCCATGAGTAAAAAGCAAATTCAATTTCTTGGCGATAGCCTATCAAGAATTCGGGATTTTTCCGAAGAGGCTTGTAGCGTTGCTGGACAAGAGCTTAGACGTCTTCAATTCGGTGAAGAGCCACACGATTGGAAGCCATTCAAAGCAGCCGGCTCGGGCGCGCGCGAGATACGAATTTGGGATGCGGAAGGAACATTCCGGGTAATCTATGTCGCGTCGATCAATGATCGCGTCTTTCAAAAGAAGACGGAGAAGACAGAAAAATACGACGTAGACTTGGCACGTCAGAGATACAAGCAAATTAAAGGTGCGTCATGAAAGAGCAAGTTTTTGACAACGTATGGGATGCTCTTTGCAATACGCGCGAAGAAGCCGAACATATGACCTTGAAGTCCGATCTCCTAATCGAGGTCGAACGTGCTGTTAAAGGATGGAACGTCACGCAATCCGCTGCGGCAGAACGTCTCGGTATAACGCAACCACGTTTGAATGATTTACTGCGAGGACGCATAAACAGGTTTAGCCTTGAAGCGCTTGTCGATCTTGCATCGCGGGCGGGGCTTAAGGTTAAACTGTCGGTCTCTGCTTGAGCACTTCGGCCCATGCACGAGGATGCGCTAGTGGTGAGATTGTGCAGGGCGCTGAGGGGGAACGCGATGCCGCACGACGGGTCGAACTACGGATAGCAGCGGGGCCGATCTCTACACAAGCGACAAAACCGCTTGCCAATTCCCGCAATATGTTCTTTCTTTGTTCCGAAAGGGAGAGAACGATGCTCAGCTATCTGTCGATCGGCGCCAACGATACCGAGACATCTGGCCGCTTCTATGCCGCGCTGCTCACGCCGCTCGGCTATGAGCAGACGCGGACCGAGCGGCATTTCGGTTTTTTCATCCCCGGCGTCGCCGACCCGGACAATGGTCCCGGTACGATCTGGGTCGGGCCGCCTTTCGACGGCGGGCCGGCGACCTCCGGCAATGGCATGATGCCGGCCTTCCAGGCCGGCACGAGGGCGCTGGTGCGCACGTCCTACGAAGCCGGCATGGCGGCGGGCGGTACGGACGAAGGCGAGCCGGGGCTCAGGCCGCATTATGGCGAGAATTTTTATGTGGCCTATCTGCGCGATCCCGTGGGCAACAAGCTGGCGGTGTTTTGTACGGCGGCGGGCGAATAGTCGCTTGCCTGGGGCAGGCATCCGAGATAATGTGGTCACATGTAGTTACAAGGACGTGTTGAAATGAGGTCAGTCCCCATTCGCGAAGCGAAGGCGAAGTTTTCTGAGTTGGTCGACGCTGTCGAAGCGGGCGAGCAGGTGACGATCACGCGGCATGGCGAACCCGCAGCCGTGCTGGTGTCCATCGAAGACGCGAAAAAGGTTCGGCGGCAACGCAGATCGGTTGCCGATGTGCTCCTGTCCTTTCCCGGTGGCATCGAATTTGAGCGTGACCAGACCCCGATCAGAGATGTCGACCTGTGAGCGAGCGTTATCTGCTCGATACGTCCGCGATATCCATTCTGGCTATGGACAGGCCGGAACTCGTCCAGACGTTCCGCGACTGGATCGCGGCGAAACAGGACGAACTTTATGTTTCGGTCGTGACGATCATGGAAATTGAACAAGGTATCAGGACGTTATCGCGAAGAGGGGCTTCTCGAAAAGCGGCGAATTTGGCCGCATGGTTGTCCAATCTCGAAGATGCAATGGACGAAAATGTATTGGATGTCACAAAGGAGATTGCGAAATCGGCAGGTCAACTGGCTGATCGCACCGAGGCCGAGGGCTGGCATCCAGGCTATCCCGATGTGCTCATCGGCGCAACTGCTATCGTCCACGACTTTTCAGTCCTGACGCATAATGTCAGGCATTTCGAGGCGATGAAGGTTCCATGCTTCGATCCCATCGCGTCGCTTCCTGTCTAAATGCCTTGTCAATTGATCTCGAATCCTGCCAAGTCCGACCATGCAATTTTCGACCCAACAGGATGAGGCGCTTCAGGCGGTGTCGCGCTGGCTGAAAGAGCCGCGCAGCCAGGTGTTCCGCCTGTTCGGCTATGCCGGCACCGGCAAGACGACGCTTGCCAAACACTTTGCAGAACATGTCAATGGCGGCGAAGTGTTGTTTGCTGCCTTCACCGGCAAGGCGGCGCAGGTGCTCAGATCACGCGGCGCCTCGAACGCCAAGACCATCCATTCGCTGATCTACCGGCCGCGCGGTGAGGAGGAGATCGAAGACGAGGTCACCGGCAAGACCAATGTTTCGCCGATGTTTTCGCTCAACCGACAGAGCCCGGTCGCCAAGGCGCCGCTGATCGTCATTGACGAATGTTCGATGGTCGACGAGGCGCTCGGCAAGGACCTTCTGAGCTTCGGCACCAAGGTGCTGGTGCTCGGCGACCCCGGCCAGTTGCCGCCGGTTTCGGGCGGCGGCTTCTTCACCGAGCAGGAGCCGGACTACCTGCTGACCGAAATCCATCGCCAGGCGCGCGACAATCCGATCATCCAGCTTGCCATGCATGTGCGCGAAGGCAAGGAGGTCATGTATGGCGATTACGGTACGGCGCAGGTCATTCCGCGCAGTGACGTGACGCAGGATCTCGTGCTCGGCGCCGATCAAGTTCTGGTCGGCACCAACAAGACGCGCAAGCGCTACAATCAGCGCCTCAGGGAGCTCAAGGGCTTTCCCAACAGCTACCCGGCCGCCGGCGACAAGCTGGTCTGCCTGCGCAACGACCAGGTCAAAGGGCTGCTCAACGGTTCGCTCTGGCAGGTGCTGTCGGCCTCCAAGGAAACGACGAAGCCGGGGATCAACCTGCTCGTGCGGCCGGAAGACGACGACATGGATCGCGGTGCGGCCAAGATCAAGGTGTTGAAGGCCGCCTTCGAGGAGATCGACGGCGAGATACCCTGGAACATGCGCAAGCGTTACGACGAGTTCGACTATGGCTATGCGCTGACCGTGCACAAGGCACAGGGCTCGCAATGGAACAATGTCGTGCTGTTCGATGAGGCCTGGGCCTTCCGTGACACGCGCGAGCGCTGGCTCTACACCGCCGTGACACGGGCGGCGGAACGGCTGACGATCGTCCGCTGAACCTGTTCCAGCTATATCGGTTACGGCCCGTGGCTGTGACGACCTTGTCTCTAGGAGCTCTCAGTGCCGATCAGTCCGAGCAGCACGGCCTTGGCGACCGCCTGGAAACGGTTGGAGGAGCCGAATTTGCGGATGATGCCGGCTTCAGTGGCCATGATGTCGTCCATCGGGCGCCTGAGCGCCGTGGCAATCCGCATCGGCGTATAGCCTTCGGCCATCAGTTTCAGGCACTCGAACTCGATCTCTGAGAGGAAGGGCGTGCGCGGCTGGCGGTTGTCATTATTCTCGGCGCCGGCGTCAGAGCCCTGTTCGAGGATTTCGTTGATCTGCTGCAATTGCCGCCTGAGCAGGGATTCGTCGGCCAGCAATTCCTTCCTGCGGTCGAGCATTGCCTTGTGGAACATCCGGTCGCAGTCATCCTGCGATGCAGCCTGTTCCAGTTCAAGCAGCAGTTCCTGGATCTGCACGATCGGCATGCCGGTTTCGCGACAGAGATTGATCAGCGCCATCAGTTGGACCTGGCCAGGAGGGTAGACCCGCATGGCGCCGGTGCGGATCGGCTTCAACAGCCGCTTCTCCTCGTAGAAATGCAGCGTACGGTGGGTGACGCCGAAAAAATTGGCCATGTCGGCGATCGGGATCGGTTTGGCGGGCAGACGTCGCGGCAATGGCACCGCCGGAAGAAAATGGCTCTCGGCGCCATCATGGGATTGTTCCGAAAAAGCACTCGTCGGATTGTCCGTCGATCGGTGCATGCCCTTGCCGCCCTCCAGTCCCTCGAGGCGTCCCTGTCGATGGCGATCGGCAAAATCATACGTCTCAACATGCCAGCGCTCTGCCGCGCTGCTGTCTCTTGCTGCCGTCGCCCTTCGTCCCCAATCGCATTGTTTATAAAATGGGACCGAACATCAAGGGGATAGATCAAATTCCATCAGCGATGAGGCGATTTTACACTAATTCTGAGAGGAAGTCGCGCCAGCCTGCTGTCGGATATGGATTTCGGCCGGCAATTCCGGGTGGGTTCAACCGATTTTCCATTCGCCGGCGAACAAAACGGTTGCGCGCGACTCTATCAAAAAACGCGATCGATGCATGACGAAATATGGTTGGCGTTGATCATTCCGATCGGCTAATGAGGTATGGTGTTGCCTTTCCGGACCGTGCCATGCCCGCCAAGCTTTCCGTCAATCTCAACGCAATCGCCATGCTGCGCAACCGGCGCGACCTGCCATGGCCAAGCGTCACAGGCTTTGGCCGCATCGCGCTTTCGGCCGGTGCTGCTGGGCTGACCGTGCATCCGCGGCCTGACGAGCGGCATATCCGCTTCACCGACGTGCCGGCGCTCAAGATGCTGATAAAGACGGAATTTCCGGACCGGGAATTCAATATCGAAGGCTATCCGACGGAAGACTTTTTGCGGCTGGTCGAAACCCACAGGCCCGACCAGGTGACCCTGGTGCCCGACGATCCGTCGCAATCGACATCCGACCATGGCTGGGCTTTCGCCGAGAATCGTCACCGGCTGACGGAAGTCTGTGGCCGCCTGAAGCGTGGCGGCATGCGCGTGTCGCTGTTTGCCGAAGGCGATGCAGATGCCGACGAGGTGTCGGTGGCGAAAGCCGTCGGCGCCGACCGCATCGAACTGTTCACCGGGCCCTTTGGCGGCTGCTACGACGACCCCGACGCTGCCCGGGCCTGGGTGGAAAAGCTCGGAGCCACGGCCGACCGCGCGAAGACCGTAGACCTCGAGGTCAATGCCGGCCACGATCTGACGGTCGCCAATCTGCCGGCGCTCACGGCACGTATTCCGCATCTCGCCGAAGTCTCCATCGGCCATGGCCTGACCGCGGATGCACTGGAATATGGCATGGCGGAAACCGTGCGGCGGTTTCGGCGTGCGCTCGGCGAAATATTCTGAGGCGCTTGGCCGTCTCAACAGAGACGGACGAGGGCAGAATGGCAGCAACCAATCCCAGGACGATCGCGATTTGCGGGGCAGGCATTGCCGGCCTTGCGGCGGCGCTATTTCTCTGTCGTGCCGGCCACCGGGTGACGATCTATGAGCGTTTCGACGCGCCTGCGCCGGTGGGCTCCGGGCTCATCCTGCAGCCGACCGGGCTTTCCGTGCTGGCGGCACTTGGCTTGCTCGACAAAATAATCGGGCTCGGTCATAGGATCGACCGGCTGCGCGGCACCGATGCTGAAAGCGGCCGTACGGTGCTCGATGTGCGCTACGCCGCCGGGCCGAAGCGGCGGTTCGGGCTTGCGGTGCAGCGCGCGGCGCTGTTCGACGTCCTGCATGATGCGGTGCGCGCCGCCGGTATCGAGATCAGGCCGTCATCGGCGGTGAGCGGGGTGGCGGATGTGACCGGCCGGCCGACGCTCATGCTGGAAAATCGAATGGCCGCAAGCTGCGACCTGCTCGTCGATGCGACTGGGGCGCGCTCGCCACTGGTGGCGAACCTGCTGCCGAAAGCGGGCGGCCGGGAACTCGCCTATGGCGCCTTCTGGGCGACGCTGGATGCCAGCGGCTTCGATTTCGAGCGGCATTCGCTCGTGCAGCGCTACGACCATGCCGAAGTCATGATCGGTGTGCTGCCGGTCGGAAGGCTCGATATGGCTGCACCGGAAAAGCTCGCCTTCTTCTGGAGCCAGAAGACGGGCGAAGCGGAGGCGCTGAAGACGGCGGGTCTTGCGGGCTGGAAGGCCTGCGTACTCAGCTACTGGCCAGAACTGTCGCCGCTTCTTCAACAGATCGATGATTGGAACGCGATGGTGCTGGCGCGCTACCGGCACCAGACGCTGGTCCGGCCGGCGGTCGGCCGCGTCGTGTTCATCGGCGACGCTGCCCATTCCACCAGTCCGCAACTGGGGCAGGGCGCCAATATGGCCCTGCTCGATGCGGCGGCGCTGGCAGCGGGACTTGCCAGGCATGCCGATCTCGATGCGGCGACGACGGCTTATTGCCGATTGCGTCGCCGGCACGTCTGGCTGTTCCAGGGGCTTTCCCGGATTTTCACGCCATTCTACCAAAGCGATTCGCATCCGCTTTCGGCCGTCCGCGATCAACTGGTGGCGACCGTCGCCAATCTGCCGCCGATGCCGCGCATTCTGGCTTCTATCGTCTCGGGCATGCTGGGCGATCCGCTCGCCGGGATGGATATTGCCGAATGCGACTGGGAGGATGAAGCAGAGACGTTCGGAGCCATTCGCCTCGCATCCGGCGCGCCGAACGGATGACGCCAGGCTTTTGCTGCATGCCGCCGGCGGAATCTGGAATCGGATCCAAAGCATTTGATGGTCGGCGCTGCCCTTCTGCCGCGGCCTTGATTATTGTGCCAAGTCGGGATCAGGACAGTCGAAATCGCTTGCCGTGAATCGCTTTTTGCGGAAAAATTCGCTTGGTCAAATCAATTGTAAGGTTAAGATATGTTAAAAGCCCACAGGGCGGGGCTTCTACAACAGAAGAAAATGTGTGGCGGCGATTTTCAGTAATCGCGCGTCGCTGAAATACTATTTCCGATGGCGCTATTTAAGTATTTGCCGTTGTAATCCCAGTTCGGCGTCGAGAAAAATTTGCAGACTGCGCCGCCGCTTTGCTTAATATTCGAATTTTATAATTAAATCACGTGCCGTTCGGCTGACGGAAATGGCTTTTCTTTTTCAAAGAGCAAATTTATAACGAAAATATGATCGACGGTCATAATTTCAGCAGACCTACATTTCAGGAGTTTTTTGCCCCATGCTGAGCTTGCCAGTTCGAAATCGGCGCAAGAAGCAGCCTTACCTCGCTATTCGATCCAGGCTTTTCAGTCGACAAATTGTCAAGCAATCGCAGCTGTTTCTTCCCGAGGTGCGCAACTTCATGCAGGCTGAGGGCATTGCCCATGGCGGTCCGGCCTTCTTCCGCTACAACACCATCAGCCCGACGGGGGAGATGGATATCGAATTCGGCCATTTCACCGACAAACTCTATGCGGGCGGCGGGCCGATCCGGGCCGGCATCCTGCCGGGCGGATCATTCATGTCCGTGACTTGGGAAGGGCACTACAATAAATTGTCCGATGTCGACGCCATGCTGATGGGTTGGGCCGATATCAAGGGCGTCGAATGGGACTGCGCCTCGACGGAAGTCGGCGTCTTCTACGGATGCCGAATCGATATTTTCCACAAGACCGAACTCGACGATCCGACCCCCGAACAATGGCAAACGGAAATCGCCATCATGCTGAAAGGCGACGCCGGCGAAAGCTGACTACTGGCCAGGCGGCGTCAGTGCCTTGTCGTTGGTGCATTTGGACATTTTGAGCTGCTTGAAGCCGTGGATCGCGACGACGCGACTCGCCTCAGCATTGGTCTCGACGTCCAGGCAGGCGCAGGCATAGCCGTAATTGCCGTTGGTGGCGACATAGTCGCCGGCGGAGATGTCGCCGATCATATCCATGCCGTCGGCCTGATAGCCGCCCTGTTGCATCAGCGTCCAGCTGTCATCTTTGTCGAGGAGCCACCAATTGCCGGGTGTCGGGTTTTCGAGCCAGCCGCAGCGAGTCTCCGCGAAAGCGCCTTGCGCGGAGACGAGCACCAGGAATGCACCGAAAAACAGAACCGCCAACGACTTCATAAACATCCCCCGACGAGGAGTCGATTATGCATATTTCCGTTGGCGTTCCAACGCACTGTTGTCGTTAAAGGCGAAGCGTGCTGCGGCGTCGCAGTGGATCGCAGTGGAATCGAAGCCGGGCAGCGGCAAGTTGGCCGGATCGAGCGTCAGGCAGATTTCGGTGCAGCCGAGAATGACGCTGTCGGCGCCGGCGGCCTTCATGTCTTCGATGATCGCCAGCAGGTCGTCGCGTGACGACGGCAGCACCTGGCCGGCGCAGAGTTCGTTGAAGATGACGTCATGGACGCGGGTCCGGGCGGGTTCTTCCGGCACCATGACCTCGATGCCAGCCGTCCGCATGGCACGATGATAGAAGCCGTCTTCCATCGTATAGCGGGTAGCCAGTAGCAGCGGGCGGCACTTGCCGGCGGCCTTCAGCGCGGCGGCCGTCTCGTCGATGATGTCGACGAGCGGCACGGAAAGTTTGGCGCTGACGTCGTCGGCGACTTTGTGCATGGTGTTGGTGCAGATCAGCACGCAATCGGCGCCGGCGGTTTCGAGGTTCTTGGCGATGGCGCCAAGGCGGGCGCCGGCTTCCTGCCATTTGCCGGCCTTCTGCAGGGCGACGATGTCTGCGAAATTGACGGAGTGAAGCAGGATCTCGGCCGAGGCCAACCCGCCGAAGCGGTCGCGCGCCAGGCGGTTGAGGGTCTGGTAATAGATCGCGGTGCTTTCAAAGCTCATGCCGCCGATCAATCCGATGGTCTTCATATCCGTTCATCCTGCTGGTGTTTCAACAGTGATAAGAATGGCATAACCCGGGCGAAGATTATTTGCAAAGATTTGCGGATATTGGTGGTTTTCGCGTGATGTCGGGCGCACAATGTTGTTTCAGCGCCGTATTTTTGCGCGCAGGTAAACCGAGGCGAATGAATCCATGCTTGATGATCGTGATCGCAAGATTCTTGCTTTGCTGCAGACGGATGCGGCCACGCCGGTCAGCGACCTGGCGGCCGCGGTCAACCTTTCCGTCTCGGCCTGTTCGCGGCGTATCCTGCGGCTCGAAGACGAGGGCTACATTATCGGGCGCCGCGCGGTGCTCGATCGCAGCAAGCTCGGCCTGCCGACCACGGTGTTTGCGCTGGTGAAAACGTCGAGGCATTCCGACGACTGGGTCGACGCCTTTCGCCGGGTGATCGCCACCATCCCCGAAATCGTCGAGGCGCACCGGCTGACCGGGGTCTACGACTATATCCTCAAGATCGTGCTGCCGCGGGTCGAACATTACGACGTCATCTACAAACAGATCATCCGGCAGGTCGAAATGTTCGACGTCTCTGCCTCGATCTCGATGGAGGCGCTGAAGGATGCGGCGGTGATCCCGACGAACTATGCCCAGTGATACCACCGGCGGTCCGGCGGTGTCACTGGGCCGCCGTTAGGCCGATTTGCGTTCGCTGTCGAGCGAGCGCATGTCGGCATAGCGGTTGCCGGCGACGGCGTCCTTCGGCACGGCGGCTTCGAGCGAGGCGAGATCTTCCGCCGTCAGGGCCTGGTCGAGCGCGCCGAGGGATTCTGCGAGCTGCGTGCGCTTGCGGGCGCCGACCAGCGGGATGATGTCGTCGCCCTGGGCGGCGACCCAGGCGATTGCCGCCTGTGATGCGGTCATGCCGCGGGCCTGGGCGACCTTTTGCAAGGCGTCGGCCAGCGCCAGGTTGCGATCGGCATTCTCGCCCTGGAAGCGCGGGCTGTGGGCGCGGAAATCGCCCTGGCCGGTGCTGCCCTTTTGCCAGCTGCCGCTCAGCAGGCCGCGCGACAGCACGCCATAGGCGGTGACGCTGATGCCGAGTTCGCGCAATGTCGGCAGGATGTCGTCTTCGAGGCCGCGCGACATCAGCGAATATTCGATCTGCAGGTCGGCGATCGGATGGACTTTCGCGGCACGGCGGATGGTTTCGGAGCCGACTTCCGACAGGCCGATATGCTTGACATAGCCGGCCTTGACCATGTCGGCTATGGCGCCGATCGTGTCCTCGATCGGCACGTTCGGATCGAGCCGGGCAGGGCGGTAGACGTCGATGTAGTCGACGCCGAGGCGGACCAGCGTATAGGCGAGCGCCGTCTTGACCGCAGCCGGCCGCGCGTCAAAACCGATCCAGCCGGCAGAGGGGTCGCGCTGGGCGCCGAACTTGACGCTGATGTCGACTTTGTCGCGATCCTTGCCTTTCAGCGCTTCGGCGATCAGAAGTTCGTTGTGGCCCATGCCGTAGAAATCGCCGGTGTCGAGCAGCGTCACGCCGGCTTCCATGGCAGCATGGATGGTGGCAATGGATTCGGCGCGGTCGGCCGGGCCGTACATGCCGGACATGCCCATGCAACCAAGGCCAAAGGCGGAGGTTTTCGGGCCGTTCTTGCCAAGAGTCGTATCTTTCATCATCTCTCTCCTCGGTATCCGTCGGGTCTCGCCGGCGGGATGGACAGGCTTTTACCGCATCCGGTTTTGTGCGATAATTCGGCATAGATCGAATGACCTGTACGGAAATCCGCACAATGAGCAATCTGCCGCTTGCCGACCTCGAAGCCTTCGCCGCCGTCGCCGAAAGCCGCAGCTTTCGCCGCGCCGCCTCCATCAGGGCCGTGTCGGCCTCCGCACTCAGCGAAGCGGTACGGCGGCTGGAGGCGCGGCTTGACACGCGGCTCCTCAACCGCACCACCCGCAGCGTCACGCCGACCGAAGCCGGCCAACAGCTCCTGGAGCGGATCGTTCCGATGCTGGCAGAAATTTCCGGCGCCATCGACCAGGTCAAGGATTCCGGCGACCGGCCGGCGGGGCGGCTGCGGCTCAACGTGCCGACCATTGTCGCGCGCGAATTCATGCCCGGCATCGCCATTCCGTTTCTGGCGCAGCATCCCGACATCATACTCGAAGTCGAGGGCAGGGACAGATTCATCGACGTGTTTGCCGAAGGTTTCGATGCCGGCATCCGCTATGACGAGAGCCTGGAACTCGACATGATCGCCGTGCCGATCGGACCGCGCCAACAACGTTTCGCCGTCGTCGCCTCACCGGATTATCTGGAGCGCCATGGGGTGCCGCTTCATCCGCGCGATCTCCTGAAACATCCCTGCATCCGCCATCGCTTCGAGAGCGGCCGGCTCAACACCTGGGAATTCGAGAAGGATGGCGAGGTGCTGCGCATCAATCCGCAGGGTCGGCTCATCGCCAATACGTTCGGCATAGAGGTCGGCGCGGCGCTGGGCGGCCTGGGGTTTGTCGCGACCTTCCGCGATTCACTGGCGCCGTTCATCGAGCGCCGCGAATTGGTGGAGGTGCTGGCGGACTGGCAGCAGCCGTTTTCCGGGCCGTATCTGTACTATCCGAGCCGGCGGCACATGCCGGCGCCGCTGAGGGCTTTCGTGGATTTCATCAAGGCCAATCCGTGGGGGTGAGCGGGGGGCTATTGCATTTGGCAAGACCCTCTCTGGCCTGCCGGCCATCTCCCCCACAAGGGGGGAGAAGACTTGCGGCACGCGCCCTGCCTCAATTGGGGCACGGGCGTCATAGCAAGTTAAGTCCCTCCCCCTTTGTTGGGGGGCAACCTGCGGCCTCGCAGAAGCCCTGATTTGGGCCGGGCGGATGCCACGAGTCTTCTCCCCCCTTGTGGGGGAGATGGCCGGCAGGCCAGAGAGGGTCTTGCTAGATGCGTTCCAAGCGTTAGCTTTCCCGAAAACCCGATGAATTCGGTCTTGACCCCTGCCGCGAGCAGGAGTATTTCAATGCGAACCGTACGGTACGGTACGTACAAGGCACCGCCATGCTGACCATGAATGACAGTCCCGATCCCGACCAGTTTTCGCCGCGCCAGGCGGCCGTGCTCGAAGAGGCGTTGCGCCTTCTCGTTTCGGGCGGCGAGAAGGCACTGACCACGGCCGGCGTGGCGCGCGCTGCCAATTGCTCGAAGGAGAGCCTCTACAAATGGTTCGGCGACCGCGACGGGCTGATGGAGGCGATGATCGCCTACCAGGCGTCGAAGGTGAAGACCGGCGAGGCCAATGCCGGGGTGCTGACCCGCGACACGTTCGAGCGCCTGCTCGACGATTTTGCCATAGCGCTCCTCGAAGTTCTGGCCGGCGACGTGTCGCTGGCGCTCAACCGGCTCGCCATCGGCCAGACGAGCCGCGACGGCTCCGAGCTCGGTGAGATCCTGCTAGAACGCGGCCGCCGCCAGATCGGCCGCCGCGCCACGGCGCTGCTCATTGCCGGCCGGCGGGCGAGGCTGATAGAGTTCGACGATGCCGCCGAGGCCTATGAGACGCTTTATGGGCTGATCGTGCGTGATTGGCACGTGCGCATGCTGCTCGGCGAGGACATGTCCGAGCGCGCCAAAAGTTTTGGACCGCGGGCGAAGAAGGCGGTTGCCGCCTTTCTTCGGCTCTACGGGACCGATAAGGGGATGGCCGGCTGACGCCTGCCACAAGATTCAACAAGACAGCAAAGGGAAGGAACCACAATGCGCGTCTATTACGATCGTGATGCCGATCTCAACCTCATCAAGGCCAAGAAAGTCGCCGTCATCGGCTATGGCTCGCAGGGCCGTGCGCATGCGCTCAACCTCAAGGATTCCGGCGCGCAGAACGTCGCCATCGCGCTCAAGACCGGCTCGGCCACTGCCGCGAAGGCCGAGGCCGATGGCTTCAAGGTGATGAGCGTTGCCGAAGCCGCCGGCTGGGCCGACCTGATGATGATGGCGACCCCGGACGAATTGCAGGCCGACATCTACAAGAACGAGATCGCCCCGAATATCCGTGACGGTGCTGCCATCGCCTTTGCCCACGGCCTCAACGTGCATTTCGGCCTGATCGAGCCGAAGGCCACCGTCGATGTCGTCATGATCGCGCCGAAGGGCCCGGGCCATACCGTGCGCGGCGAATACCAGAAGGGCGGCGGCGTGCCGTGCCTGGTCGCCGTGCACCAGAATCCGTCGGGCAATGCGCTGGAACTGGCGCTCTCCTACGCCTGCGGCGTCGGCGGCGGCCGTTCGGGCATCATCGAGACCAATTTCAAGGAAGAATGCGAAACCGACCTGTTCGGCGAGCAGGTCGTGCTTTGCGGCGGTCTGGTCGAACTGATCCGTGCCGGCTTCGAAACGCTGGTCGAAGGCGGCTACGCCCCGGAAATGGCCTATTTCGAATGCCTGCACGAAGTGAAGCTGATCGTCGACCTGATCTATGAAGGCGGCATCGCCAACATGAACTACTCGATCTCCAACACGGCTGAATGGGGCGAATATGTCTCCGGCCCGCGCATCATCACCGCCGAGACCAAGGCCGAGATGAAGCGCGTGCTGAAGGACATCCAGACCGGCAAGTTCACGTCGGAATGGATGCAGGAATACCGTTCCGGCCTCGCCCGCTTCAAGGGCATCCGCCGCATGAACGACAATCACCAGATTGAAGAAGTCGGCGCCAAGCTGCGCGGCATGATGCCGTGGATCGGCAAGAACAAGCTGGTCGACAAGGCCCGCAACTGAGCCGGTAGCGAATAGTTTTTAGAGCGAATAGAGGCCGGGGAGGGCGACTTCCTCGGCTTTTTTTGCTGGCGGAGGGCTCGCTTGGCGGCGTGCAATTCCGTATGAGGTTGTGCATGAAAGCACTGCACCCCAAGTGGATATCGGCGAGCAAGGATCTGCACGACGCAATTGCGGCCGCGTACCAGGCATTTTCTGGCTATCCCGCGCCTTCATCGTGGCATGCGTCTCCGCTCAGAGATATCGAAGAGATAAAGAAAAACCTGTCGTCGGCGCGGCTTCATCAACTCTCACCGGATGCGGTTGGCCTTTACGCGGGCTCTGCGATGACGACGGTGGGAGACGTTGATGACTACAAGCATTTCCTGCCACGCATCCTTCACCTTGCCTGCATGCCCGGTCACAGTCAGCCGGGGCTGGATCCTGAGATAATTGCCTGTAAGCTGGACTATGGCGATTGGCGCGGCCGGCCCGCGGAGGAAAAGGCAGCGGTTACGCAATTTTATGATCGGGCGTGGGCACTGGCTCGACTGCTTCACCCGGATAAGAAGGAGGCCGAGGGTTGGCTCTGTGGAAACGCAATGATCGGAAACCCGCTCGAAAACGGCTTGCGCGTATGGATCACCGAACCAACCACAGACTCGATGGTCCAACTCGCTTATTTTCTCATGGGAGCAGACAGCGTCGCAAAGGCGGTAGCCTTCTGGGAGGAGGTGCTGCCCGAGACCCGGCATCAGATCGTGGACTGGCTGTTGAGCGATGTCGTCGAGGCGGCATTGGTAGAGGCCGTGTCGGATGTTGCTGAGAATGATCTTTGGCGTTTCGATAGTATCGATTCCAGCATCTCCCTGTTGAAGCAGGCGCGCTGGCGCGAGTGATTAGGCCTTTGATTTCGCTGATCGCTGCGTGCGCGCCGGCATCCAGACCGACATGTTTAGCGGCTTTCTTTGCGTTCGTGGCGCCCACCTGAGGCAAAGAGAAAAATGCGAGGCGCAAAACCGCGCGAATAGTTTTTGGCGAATAGAGCTCGGGGAGGCCGACTTCCGCGGCTTTTTGCTTCGCGTGCCGCTCGGCAATTTGATAGATTGTCGGAATGCCTGACGTGCCAAAAGACATTGCTCATGCGAACGCCGCGCTGGCAGATGCGTTGGCGGAACTTTACGCGGCCTTTGCCATCTACCCGGCGCCGAGAAAGCTGCATGTCTCGCCATTGCGCAACGCTGCCAGTATTCTCAGGGATTTGAAATCCGCGCCGCTCAAATTGCTGCGGGCCGTCGCGATCGGGCCGTTCGCGACGTATGCCATGACGACGGTGGGAGATGTCGCGGACTACAAGCATTTCCTGCCGAGGATCATTCATTTGGGGATCGTCGGCGGCCAGGGCGAGCCCGGTTTGGAAGCCACGGCGATTGCTGAGAAGCTCGATGATGGTGATTGGCTGGGTTGGCGCAAACAGGAACGATCAGCCATCGTCAAAGCCTATGAGGCTGCCTGGGCGCGGCTTCGCTTTTTCCACCCGGAGGATCGCGACGCCGAAGATTGGCTGACGGGCATGGCGATGCTCGGGATCGAAATCATAACCAAGCTCAATGTCTGGTCCGACGACGACGCACCGGCGTCGATGGCGCAGTTTGCCCAGTTCATTGCGCGCATGCACGACCTGAACAATCCGGAGGAGTTTCCCATGGAAATCGCGCCGGATATCCGCCAGGCCATGCTGGATTTCATCTGCGGAGGCAAGGCCGCGGCGGCATTGCGTCGCGCCGTGGCCAGCGCCGATCCTTCCGACGTCTGGCTGTTCAAGGATGCGGAGAAGGCAGTCGCCTTGCTTCGGCGCTCGATGAAATAGGCGCTATTTCGCCGCCTCCTCGTCCAGCGCCTTGACATCCGTCACCGCGGCCTTGCGTGCCGCCTGATCCACGCCGGCCGGCCCCTTTTGCTTGGCGAAGGCGATCAGCGCCGAGAGCGTGGTCTCGTCGCAGCCATCTTCGCCGAGACCGGTGATCCTGGCTCTGCGGCCGGCGTCGAGCATGGCGTCGCAGGCGCCGGGGGCGAAGACGAATTGTTGCAGAATGCCGCCCAGCGTCAGCGGGTCCTGCAGGCGCGGGTCGTCGCGGATGGCGTCGAGCGTGGCCTTGCCGAACGTGTCGATATCGCCGTCCTGCTGGATCTGGGTGACGTCGAAGATCAGTGCGAATTCCGGCTTGTCGGCGCCTTCGGGCTTGGTCGCCATGATGTCGAGCGCGTAGCGGGTGAGTTCCGCCGGCGAGACGACTTTTCGGACGACGTCGACCTGATGATAATTGTTGACCAGCGCCCAGCGGGAATTGATGTCGCCCAGTTGCGCCAGGGCATTGATGCCAGAAATCGCCGAGAGTTTTTGCCGCTTGGTCTTGGCGGCCTTGCTTTGCTTGAGCATGCTGGCGCGGACGCGGTTGACGATTTCAGGCGAGACCAGTTCGGAATTCTGCGCCTTTGGCTGGGTCTGGTTGCCGGCATCCGTCACCGTGTCGAGCGGGCCGTTGGCGTCGACCCAGGCGACCAGCGCTTGCCGCACTTCGGGACCGAAATAGCTGTTCGGCTGGCCGGAATAGAAGCCTTCTGTTTTCAGCTTCATCGCGATCGCGGCCTTGACCTCGTCCGGCAGGGCTTTGCCGATGGAGATCAGCGTGCTGTCCTTCAGGCCGGCCGGGGCAACGCGGAAGGCCTTCATCACCGCATCGGCCACTGCCGGCGTGCCGGCTTCCATCGCCCGGCTGCCGAAGGTGAACATGCTGCCCAGCTGGACCGTGGCCACGGTGTCGATGCCCATCGGGCTCGGCGTGCCGTCGTCAGAATTGATATAGAGCACCAGCGGCGTGGTGACGCCCTCATCGAGCGTCATCAGCTTGTTGAACGTGTCGAAGATGAAGGCATTGGCGAGATTCCGCTGTGCCTTGAGCGAGCCGTGTTTCGCCGCTTCGCGCCAGGCATGCAGCCGCTCCCGGTCGTTCTTGGGTGTGCCGAGACCATCGCTATAGGCATTGCCGAGCAGTCGCATGGCGTCGACATTGCCGAGATTGGCGGCGTTGATCAGGTCATTGGTGGCAGACTGGTCGTCCTGCGGATAGACCATGCCCTTGCGCAGGAGTTTGGCCTTGAGCAGGAAGGCCTCGGCCTCCTTCTTCTGCATGCCCTCGGCGATCAGGTTTTTCAGATCGTCGTCCGACAGGCCGCCCGGCTGTGGATCGGGCGGGAAACTGCTCGAATCGAGATTGGCATATTGCGAACCGGCATAGAGCCAGAGCGCCTCGCGATTGCCGGCATCCATCAATGGCTTGAGCAGCACGCGCGCGCCGTCGAGGTCCTTGAAATCGGAATTGTCGGAGAGTTTCAGCCTGGCGAGCGCCAGCGCCGCATCGGTCTCGCCGGCTGCTGCGGCGTCGGTCAACGTTTCGATCAGGCGGTCGTGGGTTTCGATACGGGCCTGGTAGTCGATAAGCAGGCCGGCGAGCCGCACCATGTCTTCCAGCCGCCAGGAGCGGCCGAGCGCCTGGATCGCCTCCTGCGGCTGGCGGCCGACGAGCTTGCCGTCGAGCAGGATATCGGCGAGCACGCCAGCGGCGCCGGCGGTATATTTCATCTTTTCGTCGCGCAGCAGAGCCAGCGCCCGCTTTAGGTCGGCCGGGCCGCCTTCGCCATGGGCCAGCATGTCGGCATAGTAGGGCACCGCATATTGGTCGTTGGCGATGCGCGCTTCGAGCATCTTGCGCGCTTTTACCGGGTCCTTGGCGGTGCCGTGGCCGTAGCGCAGCGCCGTGATATAGCTATGCGAGACGAAGTCGTCGCTGGTGCCGGACTTCGAGGCCTTGTCGACGGCGGCGAAGGCGATGCGCTGCTCGGCGGGGGAGAAACTGTCGTCCTCCAGCGTCGTCTCGGCTGCATAGAGGCCGAAATATTGGTGCGCATTGCTCTCGTATGTCGTCTCGGCGATGCCCTGCGGCGGGGCGCTTTCGACGCGGCGCGCCATCTTTACCGCCGCGTGCTGGTCGCGGCGCAGAAGCGGACCGTCATGGTATTGCGTGGCCAGCATCATGAGCGCGTCGAGATGGCCCTGTTCGGCGGCTTTCTTGAGATAGGCCAGCGCCTCGTCGCGGGTGACGAAGGGGGTGGGCGGGTCGTTTTCGTCCGGATGCAGCTTGAGGAAATGGAACATCAGATATTGCGCCTCGGCGCTGCCCTGGTCGGCCAGCATTTTGACCTGCGGCACCAACAGCCATTGCTGGCCGGGTTTGCCGAGGGCGGCGCTGACGCGCAACCATTGCAATTGCAGCCGCTTTGCATTCGGCGCGCCCGCCCAGGCCTGCTGGCAGGCAGCCTGCAATGCCTCGATCCTGCTCGTATTGAGATTATGGGAGAGGAGTTCGCCGAACTGCACCGGCGGCGCCTTGGCCTGAGGGTCGAGCGGCACCGCCGCTCCGTTGTCGCAGGCCTCGATCGCCGCGCCCAGCGTGTCGGCGGCGACATCTTTCCGGGCATCGGGCGTCGCGGCAAGCGCGAAGGCCGGCAGCAGCGATATGCCTGACAACAGCAGGATGCGCATCGAGCTCAGCATGAACGTCTCCTCAAGGCACTGACCATGGATGTGCATCGCGCAGGTCGTTGGCGCGGCGGGATCAGTGTGCTGTCGATGAGACGGGCGGGTGAAGGGGATTATTCAACGGTTGTACACGGCTTCTTTCCGGGCCGGTTGGGTGACTTGACTCTTGCTTGCAGGATCTTGTTGGTGTCCGCCTCCGGTCGCCTTTCAGGTGCAGGGCGCTGACGCGCTGCGGGATTGAAGATGGACGAGCAGGGTCGGCCTATCCTCGTCCTGCCCGGCTTTTCGACGAAGCGGGAAACGACCGCCGGCGGACATGGGCTTTATTTCAGTTTGAGTGCCGAGCGGAACGTCACCGTCAGCAGCTTGTTGCCCCAGGAGTCGCAAATCTCGAACGCCTGCCGGCCGATGATTTCGCCACGCTCGATCTTGTCCGCAAGGACTTTGCGCGCGGCAAGGACAGCCTCGTCCCGCGCCAAGGTCACGTTGCGCAATTCGCGGCCTTCCGGATCTTTGATGAGACGGTCTCCGTCTCTGGTGTGAAAATAATATCGCGGCATGTATGGATCTCCGGACGGGTAACCTGCGACCGACAGATTTGTTTCTTCGATTTTCGAGGAGGACTGTGCTGCGCCGCTGGATGTTTCTTTGGCATCTGTCGAAAATCGCAAATCAAACGGAAAATATATAAATTTAGCGCATTTATTGTAGAATATTTATGCCGATTCCGGATCGTATAGGTTTTCTATTCCGTTTTTTGCGTTGACAGCCCAGCGCTTTCCGGGACAGATGCCTGCTGCGTCGCAGCATTGCTGCTGCATTGCGGCGGTGCCCTGGCACTTGGATTTCGACTTTGCTCTCATGGGCAGTTGGCACGGACATGAACCAGACCGCATTGCATTACCGGCTCAAGCGCCGCATTCTCAGCCTCCCGGCGCAAGTCGCCTCATGGACCCTCAGTGCGCCCGCGATCGATCGGCGGCTGAGCGAACAATATGAAAGGGCGCGGGCGGACCACAGGCATCAGCTGCCGGTGCTTTTGCCGGCAGATGCGGCCATCGTTGCCGGGCTCAAAGAGAAAGGCGTGCATATCACTTCGCTCGACGCGCTTGGCCTGCCCGGCACGGAAGCGATGTGGCAGCCCGCCAGGAAAATCGCGGCCGCCTATGGTGAGCGCTCCGCCCGCGGCGAGTTTGCCACCCAATATACGGTGCAGGTCGGCGCCGATAACCTGATGCGCCATCCCGACATTCTCCGCTGGCCGCTCGCCGACCGCATCCTCGACATCGTCGAGGCCTATCTCGGACTGCCCGCGGGCTACGACCTGCTGAATTTCTTCTACACGGTCGCTGATGGCCGACAGGTGGCGGCGCGCCGATGGCATCGCGACGTCGAGGATCGGCGGATGGTCAAGGTGATCGTCTATCTGCACGACGTCGACCTCGGCACTGGCCCGCTCGAAATCCTGCATCGCAGCTTTCCCGGCTGCCAATGCGCCAAGGGCGGCAATTTTCCCGTGCTGACCCAGGAAATGCTGGAGGAGCGGCTCGGTGCGCCGCTGGCCGCCGGCGATGTGACCGCCTGTACGGGCAAAGCCGGCACGGTGATCTTCACCGATGTGGCGCGCTGCTATCACCGCGGCCGGCCGGCAACAGCGCGCGACCGCTGCGCGCTGTTCTACAATTTCTTTTCGCGCGCGCCGCTGAGGCCCTTCTTCTGCGAACGGCATATGCTGTCGCGCTCACAACTGCAGCAGGTTGCCGAAGGTCTGCCCGCCCGCGCCCGCGACAGCCTGCTCTGGCGCTCAAGCCTGCCCTGGCCCGCCCGGATGGTGCCGCGCGCGCCGCTGTGATCAGGGCTTGCTCTGCGGGCGGGTGCGTGAGCCGGATTGTTGACAGGTAGGGCGCGCCGCGCCCGGCTGGCGCTGGGTGGGGCGATCGTGTTTGCGCCATCATGCTGCGCACAATCTCATTGTTGCAGCACGATTTCGCAAGGATCGACGTAAGCCTCGCTCGCATCCCGTCGCTGCGGTCTTCCTGATTGCGAAACCGGTGAGTTTATAATTCTTGCCATTTGGTCAATGGTAAGTTAGCTTTTACTAAAGTCCTTACGCTACAGCCTGTTCTTTCTGCACAATGAGGAGGTTTGGGAGCCAAGACAGTGTCGACGTGCCCGGGGGGTGGCGTTCGACGGCAGCGGGAGTGCATTCTCCCGAGAGTGGGTCATTGCCGTTCGATGACAGCCCCTGATTTGACCGCGCAAGAGCAATTCCCGCAAAAGCGCTGTGYGCATTTGCGTCCGGAACTCACGTAAAAGCAGATAGATAGAGCATTTCATGCGACTCCGTTCGAGCCGCAGGCGCTTTTCTGCGCGGTTCAGTCGCCGAACCCTTCAACGCGCATCGGATCTGCCATGAAAACCTGTTTTCTTCACGTCGGGCCGCACAAGACGGGCTCATCGAGCATCCAGAAATTTCTTCGCGCCAATCAATCCGTCCTCAGGGCAAACAATCTCCAATGCATTTCCCTGATCGGCAGCCGGAAGATGCCTTCGCGGCTGTTTTTCCCCAAGCAGCGCGACAGCCTGATGTCGGGCAGGGGCAAGGGCATCGTCTGGAAAAGCATAAGGCAATATCTGGAAGACGATTGCAGCCTGATCCTTTCGGATGAGCGTCTGTCGCGCCAGCTGTCCGATCCGGATTTTCTGCCCAGCCTCGTGCGGCTGTTCTCGAAATTCGGTTTCCGGCTGGTGCTGGTGTCCGTTCACCGGGAACAGGCGAGCCACCTCAACTCCTCCTATGTGCAGGGCGTGAAGCGCTTTCTGGTGAAGGAGGATATCGACAGTTATGTCGCGTCCCATCTCTCCGACCTGCGCTATTCCCACCGGCAGATGAAGATGTTGGCGGATACCGCCGGCGTCGAACACCGGCTCATGTCGTTCGAACAGGCGCTGAAGCACTCGACGCTTGGCAACGCGTTCGTCCGCACCCTCGGCGTCGACCCGGCTGCATTCGACGACCATGAGATCAAGCCGCTCAACCCCAATCCCGGCACATTGACCGTCGTGGCGGCGGAACGCATTCGCTCGATCCATCCGCAGGTGCAAAGCGCGCGGGAAGACAATGACGCCTACAAGGCTTTCTACAGATATTTCACCAAGATCGGCTGGGAAAAGGATCCATATTTCGGCATCGGCGAGGCGCTGCAGAAAGAGATCTACGACCAGTTTTTCGAAGAAAACGACAGTTTTGCCCGGAGCACATTGGGCATGGGCTGGGAGGAAATAGCCCCCTTCCGCGCTAGGCCGGTCAATGTCCGCTCCTACGAGCGGCTGTCTGCTAGGGAGCGTGAAGAGGTCGATGTCATCGTCGACAAGATTGTGAGGGAGTTCAGGAAAGCGCGGCGCCGGCCGGTGGTGGATGATGGCGATGCGTTCGAGGTGTTCAACTGAGCGGGTGGCCCGCGAGTTCTGCGTTGTTGGCCAATGGACCACGGCAATTGCCGTGGCCATCGGGAGACTGAGTAGGTTACCTAAACGTCAGCACGGTAATCTTCTCCTTGTCGGCAATGGCGCATCTCTTCCGCGCCGGGTCCAACGCGATCGGTGGATTGAGTGACGCCTCATGAACGATGGCGCATTCCTGCAATCCCGATGCGACATGCGGCCAGGTTTTCAAGACCGCGCCGGACTGCCGGTCGATGAGCTTCGGGCAGTCATAAAAGCCCAGGACATGTGTCTCGCCAACCGGCATGATGTTTCCGAGTTTTGCTTTTGTCTCGCTGATGATCGAGGGCTCGGATTTGTTTAGACTGAGAACACGCAACTGCGTTGGTTTATCTTCGCCGTATTCGCGTGCAGTGATGAGCAGACGATCATTTCCAAGAAATGCCGCGCTGGTTTCTTCGGCTACAATATTGGGAAACAGACCTTCACCGTCCAGATGCGAGGGATCCTCGAGTGCGGTCTGGACGTCGTATACGCCGACGACGTCGACAGGATGCCACGCCCAGCCAGCACGGAGCAGATAGGCGCCGTCCGGCGATGCGGTCAGCCTCGAATGAAAGGTGTCCTCCGGCTTGCGGTTCGCCTGGGTCGTCAGCCGTTCCCCGGTAAGGAGGTCTTCCAATTCCAGGTGGCAATATTCATCCGGGCAATGCGCCAGTATGTATCTGCCATTCTTCGCACGGAAGATCGCGACCGGATATTCGTAAACCTCGGCGTGGTAATAGCTTCTGTTGATTTCTCGGATAATTTTGCCGCCGCCAATGACAATACCTTTGGTTCCGAGCTTGGTATAAATAATGCCATATTTTCCATCCGGAGACGCTGTTGCAGCGTCGACGAGGTCCCCATAGGAAATTCTGGTCCCGGTGGTTTCTCCGTTCAGCCCGCGTCGCGTTCCGCCACTAACCCAATCAACCAGATCGTCTCCGTCCCAGACCAGCGAGCGCACACGCTGGGCAGGGAGGGTTGTTTCTTCGCACTCCGGCATGTTCATTTCTGACATCCTGACCTGTAGTACACAACTTTTCATTCAGCCGCGATTGAGGCCGCGGCTTTGGATACACCGATCGGTGCGGTGACCGCAACCGGCGGAAGCCCTTCAGGCGGTATTCGAGCCCTCACGAGTTCAAGGATGTCGCGACAACCGCGGGCCCCCTGATATCGTTGACGATTGCAGGAACGCGCAGTGAGAGACATGAGCGGGGAACATCAGGTTATCCCATTTTCCGGACTTCGGACCGAGGGTGTCGCGATTGCCAGCAACATGGATTGATGAAGATAATAAAACAATATGATCGAGGCGTTTCCTAAAGAGGCTGTGCCATAGACCAGACTCCCTGCGGTCTCGCCCGCCGCGATCAGCGTCAACCGCTCACGCCGCCACTCTCTTATAAGCACCCCGGATGTGATCGATATAGAACTGCCCCGGCGACGGTGACGTGCACAAGGCGGCCACAGCTTCTTCGCTGACACCCTTGAACCGGCGCTCTTCGCCGTTCTTGAAGCAAATGCGAAGCTGTCCGTCATCCTGGTTGAAATAGACGGATTGGATGATCCGGGATTTTATCGGCATCTGGCGCATGCGGCTCTCCTGCTGTTGAGCGGGAGAATAGGATGGCCGGGTGAATGGCGGTTCAAGCTTGCCGCTAAAATTCTAACAATGTGCGTGATTTCGAGACATGCCGAACCGCTACACCAGCAAGCCACCCGCCTCAGGTACGCACCAATTCGCCCCCGTGCTTACGGCTTGAGATCCTCGAGTGTCTCCGATGGGATCAGCAGATTGTTGGGCTGGATGCCGGGATTCATCAGAAGCCGCTCGTTGATCGCTGCCGTGATGTGCTGCATGCCGAGCGAGTGGCCGATCTCATGTGCCGGCAGCGTCACCTGGCTTGCATTGAGGATGCGCTTGAGCGTGAACCAGCAGACACGCGTATTCAACCCGCCGCGGCCGACGATGTTCGACGCTTCCTTGTCGGTGATATTCGGCGAGACGAATACGGTCACGGCGCCCGCGTTTTTCACCTCGCGCTGCAGGTCGGCAAAGCGGAATGTCGGCTGGTTGGCGAGCGGCGGTCCAAACAGCGACGAGAAGAACAGCGGCAGCCCGGCATCGATCACCGTCGACTGGCCATCCATGATCATCGTGCCTATATCGCGCACCGCGCCGGCGGTGAAAAACAGGTTTGCCTGGGAATTGTAGACGCGATTGAGGCCCGGCAGTACCGTGGTCTGGAAGTTCGTGGCCGCCGGGCCGCCGGGACCGAGATGGAAGACATCGAGCGCGAGCGATTTCGAGGCGCGCACGACGATATCGACAAAGACCGGCGAAAACCCCTCGACCGAGACGCGCAGGCGCGCATTGCCGGGGGCGCCGCCGCTGAGAGTGACGCTGCTGTCCGTCGAAGAGACGATCGAGGCGAAATTTCCGCCCTTATCTATGCTGAAGGTTGCGGCAGCACCGCCGGTGGTCTTGACCAGCAGCGTTCGCGTCTGCCCGACCGGGACCATTTGCGAGATGGGCTTGAACGGATCGCGCCTTGTCCAGTCGCCGGCATTTCCGGCTCGCGCCAGCCGCGCGGCGCTGAAGCCGGCGAAATCGACATCACCGACGATCGGCGTATTCGGCCGGATCGTGGCGGCCGCACCGAGGTCGCCGGGCGGCCCGTCTTTCTTACCGGCGGGAAGCAGCTTGTCGAGCTCGCGGATCGTATTGATGCCGACGATCGGGTCGATGCTCGTCGTGCCGCGGGTGAAGATCTTGCGGTCGGTCTTGAAGTCGACGACGGCCTTGGTCGTCGCATCGCCATAGTTCTTCTCGGTCGCGGGAATATTGGCATTGGCGACCAGCCGCAACGCTTCCTGGATCCGCTTCACATGCTCGGAGGCGGGCTCGCCAGGCTGGACATGCGAACCATCGACCTGCGCGCAACTCTGCAGCCGCTCGTTGTCGCCCAGGAGCGTAGAATTCAGAGGACCTGGCACTTTGCCCATCGACCAACTCTCCTAACAAAAGGTAGACGTCGTCTTGAAGCTCACAGTCGGGCGTAAAGCGGCCACGCGCCGCGCTTTGTCGGAAGGTACGCAACGCGCTTGATGTGAGTGTACACGGTGCTGCATGCGAGTGATGGAAGCGTATGTGACGGTGCGGGATGAGTCAAGCGAGCGAGTGGTGCAGGGGAGCTCCACATTCAGGGCGAGATGTCGTGTAGGATGCGCACGTGTTCGTTGATGGGAGCCAATATGTCAGAACGAGATGACAGTTTCAGGGAGATGGTCGAGCGGTGGAATCGGGAGACGAGGCAGCAAATTGAGCTCATCGAGGCAACCGACGCGAAAGAGATTGCCGAGCTTGAGGCTCGGTTCGGAATGACGCAGCAAGAAGCAGTCGTGGCCATTGTCGAGCAGACCGGATGGGGAAGGCAGACATTTCCACAATATCAGGGGTGTCCAGGTTCTTTTCAGGACGAGTTGGAAGCGCTGCGCTCAAGGTGGGAAGATTATATGCGGATTGCCGGAACTCCGTATGATTACGAGGTGATGGAGCGGCAGTCGGACGAAATGATCAAAGCCGAGATCGAGGACTGGGAGCGGGTCACACGGCTTTGCACACACCTGGTTCAAACAACCGACCCAAAGCAGGTTGCTGTCCTTGAACGCGTGTTCGAGATCACCCAGGAGAATGCGGTGGTTCATTTCGTCGAGCAGACCGAGTGGGGGATAGAGACATTTCCCCAGTACCAGGACCGTCGAGGCACGTTTGAGGAGCGGTTGGAAGCGTTGCGCGCAAAACAGTGTGAACCGCGCCGGCTTTGCCGGAGACCCCAACTCGTGAGAAGTAGGGTCTATGACAAGCAAGACGACGAACAAATTTTCCCCTGAAGTCCGCGCCCGCGCCGTTCGAATGGTGTCGGAACATGAGGCCGAACATTCTTCGCGATGGGCGGCTGTTTCC